>JAAYMN010000068.1 GCA_012521345.1 Bacillota bacterium | reverse complement strand
TTATATAATAAAAATGCTGTAAATAACGTTTTTTTTACTCTTCCTGGACAGCGGAATTTTCTTCAGTCGTTTCTTCTTCACTGCCGGCTTCTTTTTCAGCTTCTGTTGCTTTCTCAATCATCTGCTTTGCCTGGTCAACCATTTTCTCTTCCCCGGCAGGGTTGAGCTCAACGACTTTTTCCCACTCCTTGACGGCTTCTTCCGTCTTCCCCTGGCCGTAATAGAGGAAGACTCCGTAATTGTAATGAGCCCTGGCATGTTCGGGGGCGGTTTCAATGGCTTTTTTGAATTCAGCTTCCGCTTCACTAAATTTATTGCCGTAGAAAGCCGCCACCGCCCGGTCAACACGCAAGTCAACATTATCCGGGTCTTTTTCCAGTACTTTGGCATATGGCTCAAGCGCTTTGACAAAAGTATCTTCCGCCTTGTTTTCATAACCTGAAGTTATGCTGTACAGAATCCCCAGGTTCAGGTAGGCATCGCCCAGCTGCTTCAGCAGATCTTCGCTGTCCGGAGTTTTTTTAAGGTCCTTTTCATACTGTCTGACCAATCTTTCCAGCTGCCTGATTGTTTCTTCGTTTGTTTGTCCTTGTTTGCCAAAGCCCAAAAGGCCGGGAGTGAAAAAATACAGCAGGGAGGAAAAAATCAAGCCGAAAACCAGAAAGCCGACAATAACGTAAACAACTGTTTTTTTATTTTTCAGGCTAGCTAACGTTATTTTTTTCCCCGTTTTTTTCTTCAAGGTTTACACCCTCCCGTTATAGTAACCAGTGCCTGGTATGTAATCCCGAACAGCTTGCAAATATTAATATATTCTCTGCAGAAAACTTAAACCCTTTCCAAGCAGTTTTTTTCACATGACAAAATGGCAATTTACCGAAAGAATATTTTTGGCAGCAAGCGGTCAGGCTAGAAGTAAAAACAGACAGGTGATGCCGTGTGACCGTCTCCCAATCGCTTCTTGCCCGGCTGCACTACCTGCCAGGACTGCAGCAGGTGGAATCCCGGCTGAAAGAATTAAGCAGCTCGGGTGATGCCTGGACCGGCACTTTTTCCTATGTGGTTACAAACGGGGGCAAACGCCTGCGCCCCGCTTTAGTTCTTTTATGCGGGTCCTTTGCTTCCGCATCCCGGTCCGTGCTGGTGGATGTAGCCTGTGCCGCGGAATTGATTCATACCGCATCACTTGTGCATGACGATATAATTGACAAAGCTGCCTATCGCCGCAACCAGCCGACGCTTTCAGCCCGCTTCGGTCAACGGCAGGCAGTTCTTTACGGCGATTTTTTATTTGCCAGGGCTTTTTCCCTTTTAACCGGACACGGCCTTTCCTCTGTTCTGGGGATTATGACACGGGCTATCAGCCTGATGTGCGAGGGAGAAATCAGCCAGGCCAACGCACTTTACGATTGCCGGCAGACGGAAGCGGATTATTATGATTATATCTACAAAAAAACAGCTTTTTTCATTTCAGCCTGCTGTCTCTCCGGTGCCTTGGCCGGCGGGCTGAAGCAGCCCTTTACGGATTTGCTGGCAGCATACGGCCTGCTGCTGGGATATGCCTTTCAGATCACCGATGACCTGCTCGATTTTACCGGAAAAACGGAAACAACAGGAAAACCGGTCCTCAAAGATCTGCGGGAAGGCTACCTGACACTGCCCGTGCTGAGGCTGCTGCGTCACCCGCAGCATAGCCAGGCGGTCAGAACAATTATTGAGGAAAAGGCTTTTAGCGACGAAAATCTCCTCTATATCTGCCGGGTCCTGGATGAAAGCGGCATTATCCGGGAAATCCAGGCAAAAGCCCGGACACTGGTCGCCCGGGCAAAAACAAACCTGGAAAAGCTGCCGGCCAAACCGGCCAAAGTGCTCCTGGCGCGCCTGGCAGACTATGTGGAAAGGCGTACTTATTAAATAATTCTCCTTTTGCGCAGCAGCAGGCAGATGCGGTGCAGCCATAAAGCTTCTGCACCGGCGGCATGCAGGAGTTGCTGCGTTATTTCTTTTCTCTCCGGAGCCGCCGCTTTTGGGTCGGAAAGATAAAGGGCCAAAAGACCTGAAGTTACAAGCCGGTGGAAAGATGACCGCGGCAGTTTTTCCATAGCCGCTTTTGCCTGCTGCAAAAAATACAGCAAACCCCTCTCCGCAGCCAAAGCCGTCGGATAGAAATCAACAAAATTAAGATCATTATACTGCCTGTCTTCATCCAGATCAATAAAATAATCCAGCAGGATATGGAGGCCGCACAGCCAGGGGTAATAACAGGCAAACAACTGCAGCGTATCCCCGGGAGTGACGGGGCCGGCCGCAGCCATGGCAGCCAGCATAAAAGCTCCCAGCGTGGAACCACAGGCTGCGGAGAACTCCCACCAGTTGACATGCGGGTAATGACGGCGGCAACTTTCAAACCAGGCAACAAGTCTCTCAGCCCGCACGGCAGGGTCCAGGTGTTTAAAAACCTGCAAGTCTGCGTAGCGCTGCATCAGGAAACGCAACTGGCTGCGTACATCACGGTAGCCGGGCAGCTGCTCCAGGCACCGGCGACAGCATGCTACCAGGCTGTCCAGATAAGCGCCGTCATTTTTGTGCGGATACTTCTCATACCAGTCGCAGACAGGCGCCTCGGTGTCAACCGCCGCTAAAACGGCATGATGCAGCTGCCTGAGGTTTTCTTCCGTGCAGCCGCAAACTCTGTCGCTTAAATTGTCCAAGTAATCGCTAATTGTCTGCAGCGCTACAATAAACTGTGTTAAAAGCCTGGTATATTCCGGAGTGTAGAGAGCATAAATACTGCCTCCTTGGCAATGAAAGCGCTTGCTTGCTATACTTTGCAGAGCCTGCCGGCGCAATTGCCGATCCGGGATCCTGCCAGCTGCAAGCCGCCAGACGGCCAGTTCCCGGTCAACTTGAGGAAAAACCCGCAGCAGGTAGGGAAGAATAAGCAGCCTGTCTCTTGCCTGGGTTATCAATGCCGTCAAAAAGCTTTTCCCTCCGCCCTCGACATCTTACTATTACTATACCCAGAAAGCAGGCGGCTACTCAGCCTGTTTTCCGGGCAAGAAGACGGAAATCGGCAACCGCCTGCCTGCACCGCTCGTCAGCATCATTTTTTATAAAAAGAAAAACCGGCTGCAAGGGCAGACTGCAGCCAGCCATTTATGTTGCCCAAATGTTCAGAGCTCAAGCTTTAACGCTGATGGGGACTTTCACTTCTGTAATGGGAACGGATACGCCTGCCCGTCTTGCCGCTTCCCGGACCAGCCTGACCAAGCCTCCACAGCAGGGAACTTCCATATAAGCAATGGTTATGCTTTTGAAATTATTGTTGCGAATCATTTCCGTCAGCTTCTCCAAATAAAACGCTGCATCGTCCAGCTTGGGGCAGCCCACGGCAACCGCACGGCCGCGCAGGAATCTTCTGTGAAAGTCTGCACAGGCAAAAGGCACGCAGTCCGCAGCAATAAGCAGGTCGGCATTCCTAAAATACGGAGCATTCGGGTTGACCAGTTTAAGCTGGACAGGCCACTGGGCCAGCTCGGAAGGCATTTCACCCTCCGGTTGTTCAGCTTCCGTGGCCGTTTTGGTCTTTGACACACGTGTCATGCTGCCCGGGCAGCCGCCGTGGCTGGGGCAGTTGTTTTCTTTTGCCTGCCGGTGCCGGCGGACAGCTTCCTCGTCAAAGGCATCCGCTTCCCGTACCTCAATCGTCAGTGCCCCTCTGGGACATTCACCCAGACAGGCCCCCAAGCCGTCGCACAAATTCTCCGCCACCAGGCGTGCTTTTCCGTTCACAATCTGCAGGGCGCCCTCGGCGCAGTTGGGGACACAAAGCCCGCAGCCATTGCATTTTTTTTCATCAATATGAATAATTTCTCTTCTCATTTTCTTTCCCTCCCGATTTCGATAGCTGATTCAAGTATAGCACCGCCTGGGATGCCAGAATGTGATTTACATCATGGTTGGAAAATCTTTTAAACAAGGCAGGAATCTTTAGCATGTTAAAGAATAATTAAGCAACGGTCAATTCACAGCGTTTGAGGTGAAAGAAAAAATGAATATCGGAATTGTCGGCGGCGGCAGGGGCGGAGTGGCAGTTCTGACACTTCTCTTAACCATACCGGAAGTAAACGTCCTCTGGGTTTCCGATCTGCAGGACGACGCACCTGCTTTTTCCAAGGCAAGAGCGGCAGGAATAAAAACAGTAAAAAATTTTTTACCTCACCTGCAGGACCCGAACCTTGATCTGGTTATTGAAGTCACTGGTGTGGCTGCTGTCCAGGAATCGCTGAACAAGCACAAGCGCCATGGCTTAAGCATCATGGATGCAAAAACCGCCAGGCTTCTCATTACGATTGTTGAAATCAGGGAAGAAATAAACAGGAAAATTGTCAGCAATGCCAAAGAACTAACATCCCTGACAGAAGAAATAAATCAATCGACTCTCTTCATCCGGAAAAACATGCAAAATATAACTAATGACGCTGAAAACTTGGCGGCTTTCGGCGACTCCCTGGCCCAAACCTCGCAAACGGCAAAAGAAGAAGCGGAAAAAACTCAGGAAATTCTGAGTTTAATTGAAGAGATCAACAAGACCACCAAGATTATCGGCTTAAACGCTTCAATTGAGGCCGCCCGGGTCGGTAAAGCGGGACAGGGATTTTCCGTGGTTGCGGAAGAAATCCGTCTGCTGGTTGAAAATACCGCCGCCTCAACCCGCAAAGTGGCAGATATTACGGAAAACGTGAAAGGTTACATGGATACCATTCATCAGGGAATTGATGAGGCAAAAGCCATTGCCCACAGCCAGGCGCAGGCCACCGAGGCAGTCCTGGGTGCCCTGAACACATTGGCTGACGTATCCGACAGGCTGCAGCAGCTCGCTCATGATCTTATCTCGCTCTGAAAGAGTTTGCGGTACAAAAAAGCATCTTGCTGTACAATGTAAGCCGGCGGGGGACGGCCGTTCCGCGGCGGAGTCCATGCCGGCAGCGGTTAAAAAACACCTGCCTCCCTCGTGTCTCGGGGGAGGCAGTAAATATATATAATTCCTGCAAATCACAGTTTATAGAAAGACAAAAAATCAATATGCACCCGCTGGTGAAAATTGTTGTGGCAGAAATATGTGTTCGCAGAATCTGTGATAAAATATGGTGCGGGTGATAATGATGACAACAATTCTACTGGTGGAAGACGACCAGACAATTGCTTCCGCCCTGGAATACTCCCTCCAGCAGTAACAGTATGCCACTATTCTCTGTTCCACCGCCGCCGAGGCAAAAAAAAACAATTGCAGAGAAAAGCACTGAAATTGATTTATGCTTGTTTGACTTGTCATTGCCGGACGGCAGCGGCTACGATTTGTGCAAGTTGGTAAAAGCAAAAAAGGATATTCCCGTAATTTTCCTCACTGTTGTCGACGATGAGGTTAATGTTGTCATGGGACTCGACATGGGGGCAGATGATTATATTACAAAACCTTTTCGGGTACGCGAACTCATGAGCCGCATAAATTCCGTGCTGCGCAGATATAACAAACAAAATAAAGCCAAGCCGGTTATTGAACTGGGGCAGCTTAAAATCAATACACTGGAAGGCAAAGTTTACAAACACGGAAAAGAAATTGTCCTAACGGCGCTGGAGTACCGCTTGCTGCTTATTTTGGCCGGCCATGCCGGACAAGTTCTTTCCCGCAACCAGCTTTTGGAGCAGCTCTGGGACGTGGCGGCCGATTTTGTAAACGACAATACCTTAACGGTATATATCAAGCGGCCCTTTTTAATTCCACTTGATATTAAGGGACTGTCCGTTTCGCCTCAAGGTGATAAAGGTGCAACTTTCCTCGGTGATCTGAACTGGACTGTGGAAGCCGTTGTGAATATTATTAAAAACTGCATCGAACATATACCACAGGGAGGAGCGCTTGCCATCTCTTTTACAGAAAATGCGCTCTACACAGAAATTGTAATTGCCGATAACGGCAAAGGCATTGCCAAAGAAGATTTACCCTATGTTTTTCAGCGTTTCTATAAAGGAAAGAATGCCGTTGAAGGCAGCGTCGGCATTGGCCTTGCCATGTCGCACAGTATCATTACAAGTGAGCTAAGCAGTGAAAATGAAGGTTACCCTATGCATCTATATTTGAAAAGCACAGATCCCATGAAAACACAGCAAGCTATCGAAAACATGAATGCAGGTGTATATATTAAAAATTTGTATCAGAGCCGCTGGCAGGAAGAACAGATGATTCTTTTGTTGTCGGTGTTTACCTACGGCTTTATTGTCCTGATTACAGCCATAGCCATTGCCAACATCTTTAATACCATTTCAACCAGCATTGCGCTGCGCAAGCGGGAATTTGCCATGCTGAAATCGGTAGGAATGACACCGGAAAGCTTCAATAAAATGATTAATTATGAAAGCATCTTTTATGGTATCACCGCCCTGCTCTACGGTCTACCCCTCAGTCTCATGGTCATGTATTTGCTGTATAAGGCGTCAAGGTACAGCTACAACTTTTCTTTTATGCTGCCTTTGTCAAGCATCTTAACCGTTATGATCGCAATATTTGTCATTGTTGGCACAGCCATGCTGTATGCAGCCGGCAAGGTGAAGAAGGAAAACATTATAGACGTGCTAAAGCTGGAAATATACTGATACAATCTCTCATGCTTATTGCCTAGGAGGCGAAACCCCATGGAAATGAGGATAAAGGACGCCATAGTCGGTTTGTGTGTGGCGGATGCACTCGGTGTGCCGGTAGAATTTTGCAGCAGGGAAGCACTGAAAGAAAACCCTGTAGTCGGCATGCGCGCTTTCGGCACTTATAACCAGCCGGCAGGCACCTGGTCAGATGATACCAGCATGACTCTGTGTCTAGTAGACAGCCTGCTGAACGGTCTTAACTACTCCGACATCATGGACAAATTCCTGAAGTGGCTGAGAGAAGGCGCCTATACTCCATATGGGGAAGCGTTTGACATTGGTAGGACCACGCGTGCGGCAATAACCCGCTATGCCGGTGGGACACCGCCTTTGGCCTGCGGCGGCACGGCGGAACATGACAACGGGAACGGTTCACTGATGCGCATTCTGCCGCTGCTCTTTTATCTGCACGCCGTCTACGGTCCCGATTTTATTTGCAATGAGGAAGCCATGGGCATCATTCACAATGTTTCCGCCTTGACCCACGCCCACAAGCGCAGCCAGATCGCCTGCGGCATTTATCTGTCAATCGCAGAGGAACTTTTGCAAAAAAGCAACCCGGTCGGTGCATTCACGGAGGGCACGGACCGGGCATTTGCCTACTACAGAAAACATGACGAGTTTGCAGCGGAACTCACTTATTATGACCGTCTCGTACAAAAGGATTTCGCCAACCTGCCGGAAAAAGAAATCAAAAGCAGCGGCTATGTGGTTCACTCCCTGGAAGCAGCCCTGTGGTGCCTGCTCAACACCAACTCCTACCGTGACTGCGTCCTGCTGGCGGTCAATTTGGGAGATGACACCGATACGGTGGCGGCTATTGCCGGGGGGCTTGCCGGCCTTAACTACGGATACGGCTGCATCCCCGGGGAGTGGTTGCATGTCATTGCCAAACGTGATTACATTGAGCACCTCTGCCGTCAATATGAAGAAACACTGAAAAAGTTGGCGATGGAAAACTCCGTTCCTGCATCCCGTCTTTCAGAACGAGCAACGGATTAAGCACGTATGCAGGCAACTAGGTGGCCTCCGCCGCGGTCGCTTAGCGGAGGTATAACTTCTCTGCATTCGGGCTTGGCAATGGGACAGCGTTGGTGCAGGGCGCACCCGCTTGGCGGGTTCAGAGGGCTCGGGACCTCGCCTTCCAGGATTATCCGCTCCCGCTTCTCCTCAATCTCCGGATCCGGCACCGGGACAGCCGACAACAGTGCCTGAGTATATGGATGCAACGGGTTTTCATACAATTCCTGCGGGGTGGTCAACTCCACTATTCGCCCCAGATACATAACGGCGACCCTGTCACTGATATGCTTCACCACCGACAAGTCATGAGCAATAAAGATATAAGTCAACTCCGTTTCCCCTGCTTCTTTCAGATCCAGTAAAAGGTTAATAATCTGGGCCTGGATGGAAACGTCCAGCGCTGAAACAGGTTCGTCGCAGATAATGAGACTGGGGTTGCTGGCCAGTGAACGGGCAATACCGATCCTCTGCCGCTGGCCGCCTGAGAACTCATGGGGATAGCGGTTCATCAGAGCAGGGTCCAGGCCGACGAGCTGAAACAGCGTCTCTACTCTGCGGTGGTAGTCTATTTTGTCTTTTGTAATTTTATGCACAATCAGCGGTTCCCCGACAATACTGCCTGCGCTTTGGCGAGGATCCAGGGAACTGTAAGGATCCTGGAAAATTAATGATACTTTGCGCCTGATCCTTTTCAGATCTTTTTCGGGCAATGCGGCAATGTCTTCACCTTCAAAGATAATTTCTCCCCCGGTTGGTTGGTAAAGACGGCTGACGCAGCGCCCCACAGTTGTCTTCCCGCAGCCGCTTTCACCTACCAGGCCCAACGTTTCTCCTTTTTTCAGCTCAAATGAAACACCGTCAACTGCCTTGATCTCGGCAACTTTTTTTCTTAGCAGCCCGCGGGTTACCGGAAAATACATTTTTAGGTCGTTTACTTTCAGGATGATTTCATTTGACTGTGACATTGTCCACCTCCGCAATGTCAACATAGCAACGTACTCTGTGCCCTTCGCCCGGAACATCCCGCAAATCGGGCATGGGACTTGTTCGGCATTTTTCCGTTTTATATGGGCAGCGGGGCAGAAAGGCGCAATAATCAGGCATGTTTGTCAAATTAGGCGGCAGCCCTTCAATGGGGACAAGCCTTTTGCCCACCGTATCCAGGCGAGGCACGCTGTTCAGCAGACCTATGGTATAAGGATGGCGGGGATGCTTGAAAATCTCTTTGCAAGTCCCCTCTTCCACTATTTTCCCTGCATACATGATATAAATGCGTTTGGCATACCGGGCTACCACACCAAGATTGTGCGTTACGATTATCAGTGAGCTCCTAAAGCGCTCTACCATTTCTGTCATCAGTTCCAACAGCTGTGCCTGTGTGGTCACATCCAGCGCTGTAGTAGGCTCGTCAGCAATCAGGATTTTGGGATTGCAGGATAAGCCCATGGCAATCATTACCCTTTGGCGCATGCCGCCGGAAAACTGGTGCGGGTAATCATCTATCCTGGCTTCCGGGCTGGGGATACCTACAAGCCTGAGCAGTTCAATTGCCCGTTTACGAGCATCTTCCTTGTTCATTTTAAGGTGCAGCATAAGTGATTCTGACAGTTGTTGATTCAGTGTCAGCACCGGGTTCAGAGAAGTCATGGGCTCCTGGAAGATCATGGCAATTTTCCCGCCTCTGATGGCACGCATTTCTTCCCCGTGAGGTTTATATTTGAGTATATCTCTTCCCTCAAAAATCACTTCCCCGCCTACAATTTTGCCCGGCCTTGCAATCAACTGCATAACGGACAGTTGTGTGACAGTCTTCCCGCAACCGCTTTCTCCCACCACGCCGATGATTTCCTGTTCATCAACGTAGAAGGAAACACCGTCTACCGCTTTTAGCAGACCGTCATCAGTATTGAAGTATGTTTTCAAGTCTTTGACTTCCAGTAACCTTTCCATGGTAAACTCCTTCAATCTTTATCTTTGCCGCCATGCTGCTATAATGTTCCACGTAGTCTGGGGTCTAAAGCATCACGCAGACCATCTCCGATGATGTTGAAGGAAAACACCACAAGCATAATACAGATGCCCGGCGCAAATGACAGAATGGGATTCGTTTGCAAATATTTATATCCATCGGCAACCATACTGCCCCAAGCCACATCCGGCGGAACAATCCCGATTCCCAAAAAGCTAAGCGAAGCTTCTGCCAGTATGATTCCGCCAAGTGAAGTGGTCAGCATGACAACCATCGGCTGTAAGGTATTGGGAAAAATGTGCTTGGCCAGGATGCGAAAGCTGCTTGAACCAATGGAACGCTGTGCCATAATGTAATCGTTTTCTTTGACGCTTAATGTCATACCGCACATGAGCCTTGTATATCCGGGCACGTTGGCAACCGTCAAAGCGATGATAATGTTTAGCATGCCACTGCCTAAAACACCCGCCAAAAGCAAGGCCAGCACAATCATTGGGAAGCCCATGAGGGCATCCATAAAACGCATAATCACCGTGTTAACCACTCCACCCATGAAACCGGCCACCATGCCGAGAAGAGTGCCAACAATGGCTGACGTAAAACTTGTGGCCACACCAACGATCAACGCAGTCCTTGCTCCATAGATGAGGCGGCTAAACGTATCAATTCCCAATCTGTCCGTGCCTAAAAGATGCTTTCGACTTGGAGGCGCCATAGAATCGGCCAGGTTCTGCTCATTTGGTTTATAGGGAGCAAGCCAGGGGCCAAAGACAGCTGTAAACAATAACAGAGCTATCACAAACAATGCCAACCAGATAATTTTTCTTGCCAGGAAAACCCTGCAGAAACGTTTCCATTCATTTATCCGCGGTTCAACATCAGCTTCCTTGGCAACAATGACTTTTGCTTCCGGCATTTTCCCTCCTCCTAGTCATAACGTATCCTGGGATCAAACCAGCCATAGGAAATATCTACCAGCAGATTGGAAAGAATAATAATAACCGCCATTATCAGAGCATTCGCCTGTATGACTACATAGTCCTGGGCAAAAATACTGCCGACAAGCAACCTGCCCATGCCGGGGATGGCAAAAATATTCTCGACAATTACGGAACCGCCGAAAATAAAGCCAATTCTCATTCCCAGCAGAGTAATGATGGGTATCAGGCTATTTTTCAGAATATGCCTGCAAACAACCGCCTTTTCCGCCAGCCCCTTGGACCAAGCCGTCCGCACATAATCCTGGGAAGCAATCTCCAAAACACTGGAACGCATTTGACGAGCCGTAGCGGCAATCCCAGGCAAAGATATACAAATAACCGGCATAATTAAATGTTTTGTGCTAAGCCAAAAATCCTCAAACGGTGACACGTAGCCCGCGATAGGCAGCCATTTTAAACGCAAACCAAACACATATATAAGTATATATGCCAGCCAAAACACCGGAATCGCAATGCCTGTATAAGATATAATCGTCACGACGTTATCGATCCAGCTGGCTCGCCGCATTGCCGCAATCAGGCCAACAAGAACACCAGGGACAAGGCTGACAATGAACCCTGTCATTCCCACATGCAATGTAACTGGAAGGCGTTCGAGCATGAGCTTGCCGACATTTTGCCGGTAAGTGATAGAAAGCCCCAGATCTCCCCTTAACAGGTTAAAAACCCAGTTGGCATATTGTACCAGGATTGGTTTGTCCAAGCCGTATTCTCTGTATAAAGCATCGATTTGCTCCCGGGGCATGGAATTGATATCTTGGTTTTGCGCCAGGTAGATTAATAACGGGTCCCCAGGCAATAAACGTATTACAAAGAAAACAATTAACGTTACTAACCAGATAATTACCAAGCCCCATAATAAGCGGCGTACAATATAGGAAAGCATGTCAGGCCTCCCAACACGATTTTCCTGCGTTTATGGGCAGTTTTGCACGAAGCCCTATTTTTCGATCCATACTTCATTAAATTTCCATCGCCCCTGGCCTTGTCTCAAGTAGTCTGTATGAACTTTTCCGTTATGAATAAGGCGTACCGGTTCATGATAGACAGGAATTACCAATGCTTCTTCAGCAATAAAATGAACCATTTCCGCCATTGCCTGGTCCTGCTCTGCCTTTGTTCGTAATTGTAATGAAGCCCTGAACATATCAACAAATTCATCCGGTCTCCGCAGGCCGCCCACAAAAATGCCTTGAGGCCCCCACCAAATGTGCATGCTTGCCAGGTTGGTAGTCGCGGTAACAGCTACAGCCAGATCCTTCCAGTTGCCATTCCAAACTTCTTCCAGGAAACGTCCTGCATCAGCAATATCCAATTCAACTTTAAAACCGACCTCATTTAAGTAGCCTGCAACGGCTTCTGCAATTTCATTTCGTCCTCCTGATCCTACTTGTGCAATGATAGATATAGGCAGGCCGTCTGTATAACCGGCTTCTTGCAAAAGTTGTCTTGCTTTTTCCGGGTCATAACTGCGAAATTGCTTGTCTCCGCCCGGCATCCCGCGCGAAACAATAGTATCTATAGGTTCAAACAAGCCGTAACCCAAGGCGGCGGCAAGCGCTTGTTTGTCAAGAGCGTATTCCACCGCTTCGCGCAGACGTTTGTCCTGAAAAGGAGAGTTGGGGTCCAGGGTATTCGGTATGATTACAGTTTCTTGCCCCGCCCAACTTTTTTGCACAACAAACCCTTTCTCGGCCAAACGTGACGTATTTAAGGCATCCGCTGCCGTCCAAATATCCGCCTCACCGGCTTCCATCATCATGCTCGCCGTACTTTGTTCCGGAATATAGTAATACTCCACCCGGTCCAAATACGGCTGCCCCTCCTGCCAGTAATCCTCATTCTTTATCCAGTTGGCACCAACGTCTCTTGTAAATTTCTCCAACTTAAACGGTCCCGTACCAACCAGATGTGTATAAGCCCAATCTTCTCCATTTTCTTCAATTGCTTTTTGGGAATAAAGGCCCATGACAGACCATTCTCCCAAGATCAGGTTGACCCAATTATTTAAGTGAAAAACAACGGTATATTTGTCCTTTACTTCAATTTCGTCAAGATAATCAACATATCTCAGCCTGCTTTTTGATTTAAAGAATTCAAAGTTCCACTTAACCACCTCGGCTGTCAGTTCACTGCCGTCATGAAATTTTACGCCTTCGCGCAATTTAAATGTTATGGTCATGTTGTCGGGATCTTCCAGCCATGATTCTGCCAATAGGGGTTCCAGGCCTTGATTGTCATCCATCAGCCCCAGCAACGATTCTACACCCGGGAAGCCTGCCGCAATCCTGGCAACACCGCCCTCTGTCGGGTGGCCTATGGCAGTGGGGCCGGACGCAACAATCACCCTCAGTGTGCCGCCATAGACAGGTTCATCAGCCGTTATCTCTTCATTATTACTCCCGTTGTTACCCGGCAAGTTTAAGTCTTTTTCATTTTCATTGTTCGGGGTTGTTTCTTTATTGTTGCCGCTGCATCCCGCAACAAGCAACGCTATCATGATCAGAAACATGCAAACCAACCAAACATACTTCTTTTTACTCATAATGCTCCTCCTCAATTTTTTACCTTTTGGTAAAAGCAAATCATCACATTGCAAACACTTTTCAAGCTTTAGCTAATATTTAGAATATTCCGATTACATTGCTAAAAAATAAACTGAGCTGGCAAAATTAATTCACCCGCTATTAAAACTTGTAGTATGGCAATTGCAGGCAGACTTCTGCACAGGAATTATACAGCGGCCGGGTTATGGATATGCGGGCAAATCTTTCAATTTGCCCTGGCAAGTGTGGAACTATAATGAACGGGGTTGGCCGGAAAACTCACACAAAAAGCATATCCATAACCCAAACTTTGCCGGCATTGTTCCGCTGCCTGTATTGTTAACAAGAGGTCAACGGACCGCTAGACAGGTTCAACCTCTGGACATTGCAAATTGTCTGTGACATCCAAGCCCAACAATTTCGCCGGGTTTACCTTGGCCATAAGCTCAATTTCCTCGGGTGCCATCCCATGGCGCAACAGGGTGGCAATAAACATTCTCATGCCCTCGGCAGGCGGAGGATTGTACGTAAACAAGCCTAAATCGGTGCTTATGATACAGTGCTCCGCGCCAAGCTCCCTGATGGCTTCAACAGTATGTGCGGGGTTGCGGCTAAACTCTGTGGGCAAATGAGCAACAAAAGTATGCTCAATGATTGCCCCCATGGCTGCCAGGCGCTTCAACTCTTCCATGCTCGGGACTCTGTCGGAGAACTCTTTATCCAGCGGGTGAGTGATAAGCAGTTTATTTATGCCTAACCGCAGGGCCTCTTCCACCAGGGCAAAAATCTCTTCGGGCGAGATATGCCCGGTAGCCAGAACCATGTCGTATTTTTTTACAACAGACAAGATCGGACTTACCTCTGGCACAAGCCGCCCTTTGCTGTCTATGATAGATATCCCTTCCCCTTTCACAGGAACGCCAAGGGCTCTGAACGCTTTTACTGAATTTGTTGAGGTATAGGTTGGCATCCATACAACCTTGGCACCAAGCTGAGCATTGGACTCAACCGCATGAACGTTCAACCCGCCGCAATTGTAGTTGAGGCAGAGGCTGCCGAAAATCTCCAGCTCCGGCACCAGCTTCCTTATTAGTTGAACTAAAGGAGCATTAGGATAGCCGCTGTCCTTAAATACTATGCCTCTCATTCCTGCCTGCTGGGCCTGCCGGGCCAGTTCGAGGGCATCAAAGCGGGTCGGCCCGGCCACAGGCCCATGGTGCAGGTGCATATCAATTGAACCCTTCAACAGGCTGTCTATGTCATTAGACGGCAATTGTATTTCCTCCCTTGCAGGGCGGACTAATATCTTTTCAACCTTGCTCCCTTGGCATAGTTCATCCTGCCCACATAAAACTCTTCCTCAGGCTCACGGGGCGTGAAGCCGATTGCACGCAGACCGGCCCTGATTGCTTCTTTCTGGTAATCATAAAGCCTGCCTGTGGGCTGTCTGAGTATCCCCCCGTTGCCTCCGTTGCACCAGTGCGCGTATTTATCCACGTAAGCAACGAGTATCCCCGTCTCAGGATAGTTGACATTGGCAAAGGCCATTCCCGCTGCCGCAGCATTGGGCATATTTTGCCAGTGAATCCTGAAAGCTTCCTCCATATCACCGTTGCGCAGGGCGTTAAACAATTTCACATTGCGTTGATCTTCCGGCGTCTGAGTGCTGTAGAAGGGGCCTGCGCCGGCCCATTGCTGGCCATAGTTGGGTATGGTTGTAAACCAGGCGCTTGGCATGGGGTCCGCAACCAGAATCTGCTCGCCCACAAGGTGAAAGCACTGCAAGGTAAAAGGCAGGGAAGCGCCGCCCTGGATCTTCATTGCCACTACATTGGGGATGTCAGCAATTCTCGGCAGTATCTCCATGGGCCAGCCGCTTATATCCCACCGCTTTAATTTGAGCCTCCCGGGATAGAATACCAGGGCCAGGTTGGTTGCATCGCACATGTATTTGTAATTCCGGTAAAGCTCTTCTACAGACTCGGGATCATACATAACGGGATGGCCAAGCATGGCCATATCGCCGCCCGTCTTTTCATGGTGCTGCATAATGGCTATATTCTCTTCCACCGTGTTCATCAGGACAGAAAGAGAAGTATGCACCCTTCCCCTGGCCTCATCGTTGACTATGCTGATAAATCTCTTTATCTCCTCCATTGTCATGCCTGTTCCTTCAGGTGCAATCAGGATGGAGGTCATACCGTTGGCAATAATATGGTTCACGTCATACCTGATGCCGTCTTCGTCGAGCTCGGACAAATCCGGCGAAAAAGACGGAAAGATAGGGGCTTCCAGCCCGACAAACTTCTCTTTGGCCCACTGTTTCGCTTCCGTTTTGGTATATTCCAATGCCATTTTATTGCCTCCTTTTATTATTCACTTGACAGAAAAGCAAGACAGAATTTAACGCCCATATTTTGTCAGCGTTGCACCTTTGATGACCTTGTTCATATAGGGTCTCGTCACTGTAACGTCTTCTGCACGGGCGGTGGAGCCGGTGATTGTTTGGAAAACCATTGAATTTCCTGCACCTGAACCGGCCACCATTATCAGAACCTGCTCAGGGTCCCTGAAAGGCTCTCTGTGCAGGCCGGGTTTTACTTCTTCGGGAGAAAGAACATGAAGTTTACTGTTTGCTTCTATTTTTTCACGCTTAAGCTCTTCTTTAAGCTTCTCCCGTTCTTCCGGGGTCATCCTGTCCCAGTCGATAACATTTTTGTCATAAAGATATTTAATCAGGGACTCCCTGGTAAAGCCTGCGTCGGCCAGCTGTCTGGCCATCGTTGGATGGAGCACTATCATGTGGCGTACGTCCTGCCCGTCTTCCGGCATGCCGAAAACGGAGAAAAGCGGTGCTTTTCTGGAGAAAAGGAAGCTGAGTGCCTCCAACCTCTCTGCAAATGAAGTGTTGGACATGCATTCCCCGGCAAAAGCAGTGCACCTTAACTCTTCACATACGGTAACTATACTGTCCTCCGGTCCGTAGCCATTCTGCTGCGCCCATGATTCCCAGGGACTTTCATCCTGATTTTCAACAATGATTTGATTTGCGTAGGCAGCAGGCCGTCCCGGGCCGCCGGGGGAGGAATAGATTTTCATATCACGCCAGCCAATATTGATCATACACATTAAGATTGAGCGGCCTATGGTACTGTTTGCCCTGTAACCAGGTGCAAGGTAGCCTATTTTATTATTGAGGCCAAGCTCCTTGATAATGGGGCCGCTGATGAATATGGCAGGCAAGATCTCATTGACTATATGGAACTGGTTAAAGTCTTTGGCTGTAATAGCTTCAATAATGGCGATAATTACAGGCAGATATTCAGGCCGGGCACCCGCCATTACTGCGCTAATGGCAATTTTTTCAACGGTTGCTATCCCTCTTTTCGGATACATCAAGCCAATTACCTTGTCACGGGGATAGCTTGTTCCTGAAAGCATCCACTCAACAGCTTCCCTGGTAGGAGGTATGACAGCCAGGCCGTCCGATAAATTATTATCAACACAGTACTGCTGGAATTTTTCAATAACTTCAGAAATATTGGCACCGCTGAATTTTTTAGGCGAATAATCGTAGCTTATGTCGGAAACATTCTGTTCCTCATAAGTAAGCGGTTCAGTCAGTGCTTTGACAATGTCATCAAAGGCTGCCGCCACAACTTTCTTCATCAGCTCCGGTTCTCTCTTGGCTGCGCAAAAATCAATCTCCGGTACAGTCACAAGCCGGACCGGCGGCATGCCGTTAAGGTCGGCAAGCGCTCTTTTGGCAGGTAAAAGAGCCTCTGAACAGATGGAAACACCTGGTCTGCCGGCCCTTTCCATATATACACCAACATCGCGCCTGCTTTGAGTTATGGCATCTTTGACGCCCTCAACCCAGGCATCACACTCAGCGGCAATTTCATCTGCATTTACCCGTGAATTGGGCGAGCCAAATGATTTAAAGCGCTTGATTTTAATGGTTGGATATCTTTCTTTCAACATATCCCCAAGAATGTCGAAAAACAGCTCGGAGCCGAACATGTACAGATCGTCCACATGAATACTCATAAGCGCTATGGTTTTCCCGTCCAGGGTGTCCAGCCGGGGATTGCTAAGCCCCTCCCTTTTCGGGTCGGCAAGCACACCCTTCGGTTCTAAAATCTCCAGCGTAACTTGCCCTCTTCCTGTCTGCTGATAACTCATATTAGATACCCCCTTTTGTTATTTTTTCAAGCTGTTTATGTTCCTCACCGGCAAAGTATTTTCTCCTTGCCGGGCGGGTTAATATCTTTTCAGCCTTGCTCCCTTGGCATAATTCATCCTGCCCACATAAAACTCTTCCTCGGGCTCACGGGGCGTGAGGCCGATTGCACGCAGGCCGGCCCTGATCGCTTCTTTCTGGTAATCATAAAGCCTGCCTGTGGGCTGTCTGAGTATCCCCCCGTTGCCTCCGTTGCACCAGTGGGCGTATTTATCCACGTAGGCAACAAGTATTCCCGTCTCAGGATAGTTGACATTGGCAAAGGCCGCATCAGCCACCTCAGCGTTGGGCATATTCTGCCAGTGGATCCTGAAAGCTTCCTCCATATCCCCGTTGCGCAGGGCGTTAAATAATTTTACATTGCGTTGATCTTCCGGTGTTTGCGTGTTATAGAAGGGAGCCGCGCCGGCCCACTGCTGGCCATAGTTGGGTATGGTTGTAAACCAGGCGCTTGGCACGGGGTCGGCAACCAGAATCTGCTCCCCCACAAGGTGAAAGCATTGCAAGGTAAAGGGGAGAGAAGAACTGCTACCACCCAGTACTTTCATTGCTACTACATTTGGAATGTCGGCTATTCTCGGCAGTATCTCCATCGGCCAGCCGCTTATATCCCACCGCTTTAATTTGAGCCTCCCGGGATAAAATACCAGGGCCAGGTTAGTTGCATCGCACATGTATTTGTAATTCCGGTAAAGCTCTTCTACAGACTCGGGATCATACATAACGGGATGGCCGAGCATAGCCATGTTGCCGCCCGTCTTTTCATGGTGCTGCATAATGGCTATATTCTCCTCCACCGTATTCATCAGGACTGAAAGAGAGGTATGCACTCTTCCCCCGGCCTCATCGTTGACAATGCTGATAAATCTCTTTATCTCCTCCATTGTCATGCCCGTACCTTCAGGCGCAATCAGGATGGAGGCCATGCCGTTGGCAATAATATGGTTCACGTCATACCTGATGCCGTCTTCGTCAAGTTCGGATAAATCCGGTGAAAAAGACGGGAAAATGGGGGCTTCCAGCCCGATAAACTTTTCTTTAGCCCACTGTTTTGCTTCCGCTTTCGTGTACTCCAACGCCACTTTACCACCCCCTTCCTGTAAACTAATTACTCCTATTCTTTCAGAATGCCATTAAATAAATTGTCTGCCATTTCTGCCGCTATTTCTTTGATCGTTAGTGGGCCATCGGGATTGTACCACCTAATAAACCACGTGGTCATGGCAAAAACAGTAAAGGTGGCCAGCGACAAGTTCTTCGCCTTCATTACTCCCAGTTTTTTAAATTTGGAAAATTCTTGCTTCAGCAAACTGTAAGCCTTGCGGCTTATCTCATTGATAGCTTCCCTTTGCCATTCACTAAGCCTATGGTTTTCTCTGTTGAGGATAGAAATTTCCATTTTGTGTTGTAATACATGCTCCAACAAATAGTCGATAATTCGCCTGATATTTTTTTGTGGCTCGTCTTTTTCATTAATGGCGCTTTTTATAGTCTCGTATTGGTCAATTATAGATTTGTAGAGGATATCAAACAGGATCTCTTCCTTATCTTTGAAGAAGTAATAAACTCCTGCCACGCTTAGCTCAGCGACCTGTGCCAGCTCCCGTATTGAAGTGTTATCATATCCATTCAGGTAAAAAAGTTCTGTGGCTGCCTTGATGATTCGTTCTTTTTTGTCTGTTATTACCTTTTGATTTTCAGTATTATTTTCCATCTTTCGCCTCCTCTCATTATTCTGCTCTATGCGACAACTTGTCTTTTTCCGGAATTACCCCTGATTGAAGTCCGCTTTCGCAGGTTTGTTATTGGCAAAATAGCTTTAAGCCGGACATCACCACCTAAAAAGCGATTATATTACACTTA
>JAAYMN010000067.1 GCA_012521345.1 Bacillota bacterium | reverse complement strand
CTGCCGCCGATAAGCAGCAGGCACAGCAAAAGCAGCAGCGTAAGCCTTCGCCAACATTTTTTACGCACATTAAGGACAGGCTTCATTCTTTTTTCACCATCCCCGTCATCCCTCTTGTTAAGCGTATGCCTGTCCTTGCCGCATTAGAACAGCCTTTGCCGGGGACAGGGACCGGTGGGTTGTAGCCGTTAGCTGTCACTTAACAGTTTGCCGCCGACGCTGACATTTTCATGCTCTGTTGCCATGAGATAAATGGTGAAAGCTTTTTCCGGAATCCCGGTAGCCTTGCTGGCAGCCTCTGTAATGGTTTTTACCAGTTCCTTTTTTTGTCTTCTTCAATTTTAGGCCCGTAAAAGAAAAATGTCGGCATAGCCTTCCCTCCCTTGCAAATGATATTGTCTTTTCGCCCAGAAACTCACCGTCACCGGAAAGTGCAGGGCAGTTTCCCGTCGCCGTTTTACTGCCGCACCGCAAAACAACAAGGTTTGGTTTGCGGTGCGGCAGTCAGGTTTCATAAATGGAAAAGACCATCTCGTCGTCCTTTTTTGTTACACCGAACATCAGATTGTAGCTTTTCAGGTTGCGGTTCAGAAAGTCAACAACCCTGTAAAACTCATCATACGGGCTAATCTTCAATGTTGCAAGCAATTCCAGTTTTTCCTGTTTCTCCATTGCTGACACGTCCTTCCTCGAGGCTGATCCGCCATGATTTTACATGTTCCAGGAGACGAAAATCTGTCAGTTCATGTGTAATAGGTGTAATGGAGATCTTGCAGGCCTTGTTGGCAGCCACATCGGTGTCAGGCTCCGCCTCCCCGTCCACCAGTTCGCCGGCCAGCCAGTAATAAGTCCTGCCCCGTGGGTCCTTGCGTTTTTCAAAAGTATTTTTATATTGGCGAACGCCCAGGCGGCAGACGGCGACACCGGTGATTTCCTCCGGTGCACAGCCTGGAATATTTACATTGAGAAGCAAATCCCGCGGTTTTTCCTGCCGCATAAACTCCTGCGCCAGGCGGGCGATAAAGGCGGCGGCAAATTCATAGCGTGGATTATTATATTCCGTCAGGCTGGCGGCAATGGCGGGAATGCCCAGAATTACGCCCTCAAAGGCGGCAGAAACGGTACCTGAATAAATGACGTCCGTTCCCAGGTTGGCTCCGCGGTTGATGCCGGAAATGACCAGATCAGGCCTGCAGGGCAGTATTGCTTCCACCGCCAGTTTGACACAGTCGGCAGGCGTCCCGTTCACCGACCAGGCAGGTATTTCCGGAGAATGATAATAGCGCACCTTTTCCGCGCGCAGCGGCCTGTGCATGGTAATGGCATGGCCGGTGGCACTCTGTTCATGATCGGGCGCGACAACATATGCTTCGGCAAATTTTTTTATTTCCTGAACCAGCGTCTGCAGCCCTTCTGCAAAAATGCCGTCATCATTGGTCAGTAAAATGCGCATTTAATCCCTCCGTGGCAAGTGTTACCTGTTTTTTGCGGACAAGTTTTTCCTGAAAATCCCGGCTGGCAGCATTGCCCAGCCGCCATAAGTTCTGCCAGTATAAAAAACAGTGATGCTCAAAAAATATCTTTAACAGAGGAGGTGAAACAATGCAGAATAAAAAATTAATCCTGCTTGTCTTCCTAATGCTGGCGGCTTCCTTTCTGCTTCACAGCTGCGCCTGGTTCCGCCGTCCGGAAGCGGAAAGGCAGCCTCTGCCGCGCACCAATGAACAAAAGGATATGCAGCAGCAGGAAAGGCAGCAAACCCAGGACATGAGACGGCAGACGCCGCAGGTGCAGCCAAATGATCAGCCGCGTACAGATACCATGGATCTGGCTGAACGCATCTCCAAGATTGCCACCGGCGTTGACGGGGTGGACCGTTCAGTCGTGGTGGTAATCTCCAATATGGCCCTGATTGGTGTCACCCTGGAACGTGAGGAAACAAGCCAGGCAGGCGACGAGGCGCTGAAAAAAGAAGTGGCCAGACGCGTGGAAGCGGAAGAACCCAGCATTGTCAATGCATATGTTTCTGCGAACCCGGACATTGTCAAGCAGTTGCAGGACATTTCCTCCGGTATTACACGCGGCGAACCCATCTCAACATTTTTTGACCAGATAACCGACGTCCTGCGCCGGATGAAAGCAGAGTCCGGCAACGGGGGTAAAGATTAAATATATATGCCATACATAAGCCTGGCGGCGCCAGGCTTATTTTATGCGCACCCGACCAGTCGTGCGGCACGCTGCTCTGCTTCAAAGATGATTTCATCTTCGTCCAGCAGTGTAAGCCTGCCGTCGCGGCAGACGATGGTGCCGTTTACCATCACCATTTCAATATCGGACGGCTGCGCAGCATACACCAGGTGGGCAACCAGACTATGCTTGGGGGTCAGGTGCGGCTGCCGCAAATCCCAAAGCAGGAGGTCGGCTTTTTTCCCCTGTTCAATGCTGCCCACATCCGGCAAAAAGACTGCAGCTGCGCTTTCCCTGGTAGCCATGGCTACCGCTTCTTCCGCCGTAATCAGGGTGGGATCCATTCTGCTCCCTTTGTGCAGGAGCGCTGCCAGGCGCATTTCTTCCAGCATGTCCAGGTTGTTGTTGCTGGCCGCGCCATCCGTCCCCAGGCCAATAGTGATGCCGCGGGACAGAAGCTCGGGTACGGGTGCTATGCCGCTACCCAGTTTCAGGTTGCTACCCGGATTGTGGGCAACATGGACCTTTTTCTCCCGCAGAATGTCCATGTCTTCCGCACTCAGGTGGACGCAGTGGGCGGCAAGGACCGGACAATCCAGCACACCTGCGTCCAAAAGCATTTTTGTGGGTGACACCCCGTATTCCGCCATGATCTGGTCGGTTTCATCCATTGTCTCGGCCAGATGAATGTGCAGCGGTACTCCCAGCTCAGCCTGCGCGTCCAGCACTTTCCGCAGATATGCCGGCGGGCAGGTGTAAGGGGCGTGCGGTCCCAGCATGGTGGTAAT
>JAAYMN010000066.1 GCA_012521345.1 Bacillota bacterium | reverse complement strand
TAATGATAATTTTTACTATATTATTAACAAGAAATGAAAGTTTTAGCGAGCGCTATATTATTTGTAAAGTTAAAAAATTTTCACCGCTTGTCTCAGGGTAGGGGATTAAACGCAGAAATTGTGAAATGTGACAAGCAGGGAGGCCGAAATGCCGGCTATGTATAGCAGACTTGCCGGGCGAATATCGATTTAGCAGGCGCTAAAATGTTTGTAAAGTCACAATATTCTGTACCCAATATTCCTGCAAGGAGGGGGCATCACATGTGCGCGAAATACAGCAGATTGGTGTTTGAATTGCCGGCTGAATACAATGAACTTGTAGTTTTAGGGAGCGATCCCGGGTTTATCAGGTCGCCGCAGGCATATTTCAGGGGCGCCACCCAGATTCCCGGCGCAAATTTTAATATAGGCTTTCAGATTTTCGTAAAGCCCTTTTTCCTTGACCGGATTTCCCATCGCCATGACGTGGACGAGTATTTAATCTTTCTTGGCGGAACCTTCCCGGACCTTTTCGAATTTGACGCCGACATTGAATTGTCAATCGGCAAGGTTGGAGTGGATGCGGAAGTATTTCATATAACCAAACCGACAGTAGTCCGTATTCCCGCCGGGGTTTATCATTGCCCGCTCAATTTCAAAAGAGTAGACAAGCCGGTTTTTTTCCAGGCTGCGTTAATGCAGGATATGTTCAGCAGCATTTACGATACCGAGGACGGCGGCCGGAAAGAACTGTGGTACAACGGCCCTCTCCCCTGCAAGGTTAATACTGACAAGAAATGTGATTGCTGCCGCAACTGCATAGAAAAAGACTGGCGATAGCTTCTGTACATCATTGTCCAAACATATAAAATCACAAAACCATTGAAAGGGAGGAGAAGAATGTACGAGAAATGGTGTTTACTTTGCCAAAGGAGTATAACGAGATAGTGGCTGAAGGTGATGATCCCGGCTTTGTCATCAAGCCCCAGGCATATTTCCGGGGTGCATCGCAAATCCCGGGGTCCAATTTTAATGTCGGTTTTCAGATTTTCGTCAAGCCGTTTTTCCTTGACCGGATACCTCACCGCCACAACCAGGATGAATATCTTATTTTTTTGGGCGGCTCTTTCCCGGATGTTTTTGATTTTGATGCAGACATTGAATTTACGATTGGCAAAATTGGCGAAGATGCGGAAGTGTTTCACATCACCAAACCGACAATAATTCGCATTCCCGCCGGTGTTTATCATTGCCCGCTCAACTTTAAAAGAGTAGATAAGCCCATCTTTTTCCAGGCTGCACTCATGGAGCCGATGTTCAGCGGCATTTACGACACGCCGGAGGGTCCCAAGGAGCTGCGGTACAACGGGCCTATTCCCTGCAAGTATGACGCCGGGAAAAAGTGTGATGCCTGTGGGAAATGCCTTGAGGAAGACTGGAGAGTTTAGGTTTGCCGGAGACCAACCATTTTGAATTACGAGCAGAGGTAAGTGCAAAATGGTAAGATTCGTCATCAAACGACTACTGATGCTAATACCAGTCTTGCTGGGCATCTCGCTGGTGGTGCTGATTCTCATTGACGTTACTCCCGGCGACCCTGCCAGGATGATGCTTGGCGCTCAGGCTACGCAGGAACAGGTGAATGCACTGCGGGAGGAGCTTGGCCTTAATGACCCGCTTCCCGTACGGTACGGGCGTTTCATCTGGCAGCTTCTGCATGGAGATTTGGGCACTTCATTGATGACCAAACGTCCCGTGGCTACCGAAATGTGGGAGCGTTTCCCCTACACGCTGACACTCGTTGTGCTGGGCACCACGCTTTCCGTGCTCATCGGCATCCCGATTGGCATCTATGCGGCAGTTCACCAGCGGACATGGAAAGACAACACGGCAATTTTTCTCGCCCTGATTTCAGTATCTATGCCAAGCTTTTGGTTCGCCTTATTGCTGATACGGTTTTTCGGCGTCTACCTGGGTTGGCTGCCTGTTTCCGGAGTGGATGACTGGAAAGGCTGGGTTCTGCCCAGTGTCGCCATGGCTCTCGGTCTGACTGCATTGATAGCAAGGCAAATGCGGTCAGACATGCTTGAGGTGTTGCGGCAGGACTTTATAACAACTGCGAGAGCAAAGGGACTTAGTGAACGCAGGGTGGTCTACCGCCATGCGCTAAAAAATGCGATGATCCCTGTGATCATGGTTATTGGCGGTATTTTTGGCGTTATGCTCGGCGGTTCGCTGATCACCGAGGTCATCTATTCTATACCGGGTCTTGGCCAGTATATTATGACAGCGCTTTACAACCGTGATTACCCGGTTATTCAGAGCGGCATCCTTGTTGTATCGGGGATGTTCGCGGTAATCATTCTTATTGTGGACGTGATTTTTGCTCTGGTAGATCCAAGAATACGCTCGCAGTACACCAGAAAAGAGAAAAGAAAGGCGGGACGGCAGCTTGCAAAAGAGACGAAAACAGTCGAGACTACATGAGGTTTGGCATCAGCTCAAAAAAAATAAAGTGGCCGTTGTTGCTCTCTTTATTCTTGTTCTGCTGATTCTGGTGGCCATTTTTGCTCCTTTCCTGGCGCCGCATCCTTATGAAAAGCAAAATTCAAAGCTGGCAAACGCCGGGCCGAGCAGAGAGCATCCGCTTGGCAACGACAGGCTCGGGCGCGACATCTTAAGCCGCCTGATCTACGGAACGAGGCAGTCAATGCAAATGGGCATTGTTTCCGTGGCGATCGCGGCTGTTATCGGCATCCTGATTGGCTCTGTGGCGGGATATTACGGCGGCTGGGTAGACAACTTGAGCATGCGTCTGCTTGATATCTACCAGGCAATACCCATGTTTCTGCTCAGCGTCTCACTTGCGGCAATTCTGGGGCCAAGCCTGCGCAACGCAATCATCGCCCTGGGTATCGGTACGGTGCCGGGTTATGCACGGATTATGCGGGCGTCAGTCTTGACGGTGCGGGAAAAAGAATACATAGAGGCTGCCAAGGCGATCAATGCAAGCGATTTCCGGATTATTTGGAAATATATTATACCAAACGCAATTGGGCCGCTGATTGTGCAAATTACCATGGGCGTGGGCGCCTGCATACTGGCCGGTTCTGCGCTTAGTTTTATCGGCCTCGGCGTACAACCGCCGATTCCCGAGTGGGGTGCGATGATTTCCGATGCAAGGAGAGTGATGCGTGAGCACCCGACCCATGCACTGTACCCCGGCCTTTGCGTCATGATCAGTGTTCTTGCCTGCAATTTGCTTGGAGACGGGCTGCGGGACGCGTTAGACCCGCGCCTGAAAAACTGAGGTGGCCACATGGACGAAAAACTGCTTGAAATACGCAATCTTGCGGTTGAATATCATACTGACGAGGCAGTGGTTTATGCCGTAAACAACGTTAATCTTACGGTGAAAAAAGGTGAGACGATCGGACTGGTCGGCGAAACGGGTGCAGGAAAAACAACGATTGCGCGCAGCATTCTCCGGATTTTGCCGCCGCCAACGGCAAGGATAGTCTCGGGCGAAATCTTTTTCAACGGCACTGACTTGTTGAAACTTTCCGAAAAAGAAATGCAAAAAATACGCGGCAATAAAATTGCCATGATATTCCAGGATCCAATGACGGCGCTTAATCCCATTGAAACGGTTGGTTTTCAAATTGCGGAGGCAATTCAGCGCCACAATAAAATTACACGTTTCGAAGCCGTAAAACGTGCATCCGAAATGCTGGAAATGGTCGGCATACCGATGGAGCGCTACAGCGAATATCCACACCAGTTTTCCGGCGGCATGAAACAGCGTGTCGTGATTGCCATGGCACTTTCCTGCAACCCGGAACTGCTTCTGGCCGATGAGCCGACCACTGCCCTGGACGTTACAATCCAGGCACAGGTGCTGGATATGATGGAATCGCTGAAAAGGCAGCTCGGGACATCAGTTGTCCTGATAACGCATGACCTTGGCGTTGTCGCCGATACCTGCGACTCAGTCGCCGTGGTCTATGCCGGCGAAATCGTAGAGCGCGGCACTGTGGAGCACATCTTTGATTTTGCCGCTCATCCCTATACGCTGGGCCTGTTTGGCTCCCTGCCTCAACTTGATTCGAAAGAGCCCCGCCTCAAGCCCATTAAAGGGATGATGCCGGATCCGACGAACCTGCCGCCGGGCTGCCGTTTTTATGAGCGCTGCCCCGAGGCAACTGCAGAGTGTGCGGAAGGGCCGCCGCCGGATGTGGAAGTAGCGCCCGGCCATACGGTCAAGTGCATTAAGGCCAGGGGGGGTGCGGCATGACTCCGTTGCTTGAAGTACGCAACCTGAGGAAATATTTCAAAACGCGTTACGGCACTCTGCATGCGGTGGACGATGTCAGCTTCACTCTGGAAAAAGGCAAGACCCTCGGTGTTGTGGGCGAGTCCGGCTGCGGGAAGACAACGCTTGGCCGCACGGTGCTGCATCTGACAGAGCCGACCGACGGACAGATCTTTTTTGAGGGCAGGGATATCACGTACCCGCGAAAAAAGGAGTTGCGCAAATTACGTGAGGAAATGCAGATTATTTTTCAGGACCCGTATTCCTCGCTCAACCCCCGCATGACTGTTAGTGAAGCCATCATGGAACCGCTGATCCTGCGCGGTGGCATGTCTAGAGATGAGATGCTTGAAGAGACGCGGAGTCTCATGGATACGGTGGGCCTGGCCGCCCGGTTTGAAAACTCCTACCCGCACGAGCTTGACGGCGGCCGGCGTCAGCGGATCGGCATCGCACGTGCGCTGGCGCTGAAACCGAAATTTATTGTCTGCGATGAACCTGTCTCTGCGCTTGACGTTTCCATTCAGGCACAGATCATAAACCTGATGCTTGATCTGCAGGAGGAGTTCGGCCTCACTTATATGTTTGTAACCCACGACCTGTCCGTCGTCAAATACATTTCAGACGAAATCATGGTGATGTATCTGGGGCAGGTGGTGGAAAAGGCTCCGTCCGACGAACTGTTTGCCAACACTCTTCATCCTTACTCCAAGGCGCTGCTGTCGGCGATACCGATTCCCAACATTCACAAAAAGAGAAAGCGGATACTGTTGCGCGGGGAGTTAACGTCGCCGATCAATCCGAAACCGGGGTGCCGTTTTATGGCGCGCTGCGATTATGCCATGGAAAAGTGCAATGAACCGCAAGTTCTCGAAGAAAGTTCACCGGGGCATTTTGTCGCATGCTGCCGTTATAAGGAAATCATGAACAGTTAGGAGGAAGAAGGAAAATGGCGAAAACCAAAAAAGCGCTGGTACTGCTGCTTGCCATTCTGCTGCTGTTTCTGCTTTTGTCCTGTGCCGGCAAAAAAACCGACGACAATAGCAGCACGGGGAGCAACAACAGCAACAACAGCAATGTTGTGGAAGAGCCTGACGATGCCGATAGGACGCTCAGGATCCAGGCCACGCAAGACAGCGGTACGCTTTATCCGCTGGGGGTCACAGGCGGCTTCATCGGCCCGTTGTATGCGTTCTACGAGCCGCTGTATGACACAAGGGCAGACGGTTCGCGCAGATGGGTGCTTGCCACCGGGCTTGAGCGGATTACCGACCTGAACTACAAGCTTACTATTCGTGAGGGCGTGACGTTCTCAAACGGCAACCCGCTTACGGCCGAGGACGTTATGTTTTCCATGGAACTTTGCAGGGATGACCCGCAATTCTTCCTGAACGTTAAAGTTGTTGACTTTGAAAAGACGAAAGTTGTCGACGATTATACAATTGATCTCTGGTACACTGAATACAATGCTTCCCAGGAGCCGGGCTTTGCCTCCATGTTTGTTCTGGACAAAGAATCCTTCGATGAAGTCGCGCTGTCACGCAACCCCATCGGCACAGGCCCCTACGTGGTAACAGACTATGTGGTCAACAGCCATCTTAAAGTTACAGCGCGCGACGATTATTGGGGTGAAAAGCCCAAAATCAAGAACATTGAATTCAGGATCATCAATGAAGAAGCACAGGTTATAAACGCTCTAGAAACGGGCGCTCTCGATCTGGCGAGAGTCCCGATTTCGGAAGCAGATTATGTGGAATCGCTCGGCTATAATATTCGCATCTCAAATGGCCGCTACAACTATGTTACTTTGTTCAGCATGCTGCCGGACGGTCCACTAGGCTCGAAAGAAGCCCGCTGGGCGGTCTGCCACGCCATTGACCGTGAGGCTATTGTTGATCTCATTTACGATGGCAAATCTACAATCACCGACTACCCGGCTTCCCACCACCTTGCCGATTTTGAGGAGCGCTTCCTCAATCTCCATGAAACATACTCGATTGGCTACAATCCTGAAAAAGCAAGGGAGCTTGCCGAGCAGTCGGGCCTTGTGGGCAAAAAGCTGCGCATTATCAACAACGGTTCTTCGGATGCAGTTACAATTTCGGAAATCATCCAGGAAAATTTGCTTGCAATAGGTGTAGAATCGGAAATCATCAACTACGACCAGGCTACCTACTTCGGGACAATTATGGATGCAAACAATTTCGAAATTGCCATCTTTACACCGTCCGCCCCCAGTATGCTGGCAGTAGATATTCTGGCCATGTACCTGACATTCATCCCGCTTGGCTGGACCGGACCCGAACGTGACATCTACGGACAGCTTAGCATGGGAGCATTAACAACTTATGACCCGGCCAGCCGGCAGGAGCAGTTGTTTGAAGCAATCAAAGTATTTGTAGATTTCTGCCCGTGGTACGGACTGTGCGAGGTTGTTTCAACCTTAGCCATAGCACCTGAACTCAAGGGCGTTGAGTATATGATTGCCGGCAGTATCTACTACCAGGATATGTACTGGGAATGATGCCTGTCAGGTAAAGGGATGCATATTGTAAAGCATCTTGCAGTGCACTTTCAATAAGTACATCATTTAGAAAAATATTTGGCTAAAATGTCAAGCATTTGGCGAATGCGGCCTCCTTCGGCTGAAGAACGGATGCATTCGGCCAAATGCTTTTCTTTTTCCTGCATTACCCCGATATTTTTTAACCCAGAAACAGGTTTGAATTTCCTTCCAAAGCGCTGCTCAAAGCCGCAGCGGCTTTTATCCGGCATGGCAGGGGCTGCGCAGGGAAAAGAACAGGTTGATTAACTAGCGGGCACGTATTATAATGTAAAGTAACAATTTGCAGAACTGGTTGGAGAACCAGAATTTTTTTTGTAGAATGGTAGAACGGGAGGAAAAAGTATGCCTATTACGGAGTTGCTGGAGCGCAATGCACGGTTGTACGGACAGGAGAAATGCCTGACTGAAATCAACATGGATCTTCAGGAAGAACATAATGTTACCTGGCTTGAGTATGAGCTGATTGAGAACAACCCTGCCGGAGAATACCGCAGGGATATGACCTGGAGGGTATTTGACGAAAAAGCGAACCGCCTGGCCAATCTGCTGATTAAAAGAGGCGTAAAAAAAGGGGACAAAGTGGCAATCCTGCTGATGAACTGCCTGGAATGGCTGCCTGTTTATTTTGGCATTTTAAAGGCGGGTGCCGTGGCTGTCCCTTTGAATTTCCGCTATACGGCTGAAGAAATCAAGTATTGCCTGGATTTGTCCGACGCCAAGGTATTGATTTTCGGTCCCGAATTTATCAGCCGGCTCGAAACAATATATCATGATTTGCCTAAAATAAAAGCGCTTTTTTATGCCGGAGAAAACAGGCCGCCCTTTGCCGAAAGCTATGACCGCCTGACGGCAAACTGCAGCTCCGAGGCCCCAGGTATTGAGCTGACTGATGATGATGACGCGGCCATCTATTTTTCCTCGGGCACGACCGGTTTTCCCAAAGCAATCCTGCATACGCACAGGAGTTTGCTGTCAGCCTGCTATACGGAACAGAAGCACCACGGGCAGACACGTGAAGATAATTTTCTGTGCATTCCGCCGCTTTATCATACCGGCGCCAAAATGCACTGGTTCGGAAGCCTGCTTAGCGGCAGCAAAGCCGTTTTGCTGCGCGGGGTAAGGCCCGAATGGATTCTGAAAACAGTTTCTGAAGAGAAAGTCACTATTGTCTGGCTTTTGGTGCCCTGGGCGCAGGACTTGCTGGACGCCATTGAAAGCGGTACCGTCAGGCTGGAAGAGTATGAGCTTTCCCAGTGGCGGCTGATGCATATTGGTGCACAACCTGTGCCTCCCAGCCTGATTCGGCGCTGGAAAAAATATTTTCCCCACCATCTTTACGATACCAATTACGGTTTAAGTGAATCTTGCGGTCCCGGCTGCGTTCATCTGGGTGTCGAGAATATTGAAAAAGTCGGCGCCATCGGGGTGCCGGGATACGGTTGGGAAGCAAAAATAGTGGATGAAAAGTGTCAGCCTGTACCGCAGGGGCAGATAGGAGAACTGGCCGTTAAAGGTCCCGGCCTTATGAAATGTTATTATAAAGACCCGGAAGCCACTGCTGCAGTACTGAAAGACGGGTGGCTGCTGACAGGCGATATGGCCAGTATGGACAAAGACGGTTTTATTTACCTGGTTGACCGCAAGAAGGATGTTATCATCAGCGGCGGTGAAAACATCTACCCGGTTCAAATTGAAGACTTTTTGCGGGCTCACGATGCCATCAAGGATGCAGCGGTAATCGGTTTACCCGACAAGCGCCTGGGCGAGATTGCCGCGGCAATTATCGAAATAAAACCGGGCAAGCATTGTACAGAAGAAGATATTAGGCAATTCTGCAAAACGCTGCCGCGCTACAAACGGCCGCGCAGAATCATTTTTGATCAGGTTCCCCGGAACCCGACCGGTAAAATTGAAAAACCGCGCCTGAGAGAGAAATACGGAGCCAGCAAGATTGTAGCCATCCAGACGGAAAGACGCGTTGTTTCTTGACCGGACAAAGGTGGGAAAAAAATCAGGTCCTGTTAGGAGGAGAGTGTTCTAACAGGACCTTTGGTTTTGCGCCCTTATTCTTTATCACCGTGGCTGTGTCTGGCAGCCACCAGGTTTACCAGGTTTGCCAGGGGCATAGTCTGCAGCCAGACCTTCCCCGGCCCCCGCAGGGTGGTTAAAAACAATCCTTCGCCGCCGAAGAAAATATTGCGGAACCCTCTTACCATTTCAATATCCAGGCTGACAGTCGGTTCAAACATGGCCACATGACCCGTATCTACTTTCAGCACCTGGTCCGGCTGCAATTCGTATTCAATCACCTTGCCGTCCAGTTCCACAAAAGCCAGGCCGGGTCCGGTCAGCTTCTGCAGGATGAAGCCTTCGCCGCCAAAAAAGCCTGCGCCAAGTTTGCGTTGAATAAATATTTCCAGCTTTACGCTTTCTTCTGCACACAGGAAAGCATCCTTCTGGCAGACGATGGACTGGCCCGCTTCAAGCCGGACGGGTCTTATTTCCCCGGGAAACGAAGAGGCGAAAGCTACCATGCCTTCACCCTGCTGGCAGCTGTAAAAAGTCATGAACATTGATTCGCCAGTGAAAGCCCTTTTCAGGCCGCCAAGCAAGCCGCCTTTCATATTGGTATCCATTTTTATATTACCTGACATCCAGGCCATGCCGCCCGACTGGGTGTAAACTGTCTCTCCGCCGGACAGATAAGTAATAACAACCGGCAAGGTGTCACCTTTAATTTCATATCGCATAGCTGGTTCACTCCTTCGTTTTTTCGTATATATATTCTCCTTGCCGGGGCATTTGCCCTTTGGGGGTAAAAAAAGACCCTGAACTTATCCTGGAGAGACAGAGCAGCGGCGGCACATACAGGGGACAACGAGAAAAAGCAGGCCAACAAAAAAGGGTTCGACTTCGGTAGGTTGCGGTACCTTAAGTCGGACCCTTTCCTGCGGGTATTATTCCTCTTCTTCCTCTTCGTCGTTTTCTTCAGATTTTCTTGCTTGCGGCACGCAAAGTACGTCGCAGGGGAAAATCAGGTTGGGGTTTGTAATATGCGGGTTGGCATTGATCAGTGCCTGCAGGGAGACGCCAAAACGTCTGGCGATCAGGAACATGGTGTCACCCGGCCGTACCGTATAGCGCCCCTTGAACCCGGGAGGACAGGAAGTCGGGACACGGCAGTCCTGTGCGCCCGGCACGCAAAGTACGTCACAGGGGAAAATCAAATTGGGATTTGTGATATGCGGATTGGCGTTGATTAATGCCTGCAGAGAGACGCCGAAACGGCGAGCGATCAGGAACATGGTATCACCCGGCCGTACTGTATAGCGCCCCTGGAACCCGGGCGGGCAGGACGTGGGCTGGCGGCATGTTGCCTGGAGGGCAGTTAATTCGTCTGCTGAAGAAGCAACGGGCGGAGAGCACCACAGAATTTGTTTTTGTGCCTCCAGGATTGCTTCCAGTGTTTTGCCGTATACCCGCAGGCAGAAGCAATCATCTTTTTTATGATGTGTAGGCGGGTATGACTGGTCCAGCGTTTCTTCCTCATCGCATTCACATGGTTCCAGACCTGCGCCGGCCACATCTTTTTCCTCTGCTTCCAGTTCAACATTTTGCTCTTTCAGCATTTCGTCAGCCATATAACAACTACCTTTCTTTTTAAATATTGCTTGGCAAAAAGACAAACCGGTCTCTTTTTGCTGTCACCACATCATATTCATGTGCTGATGAGAAGGTTCAAAAATCGGTGGCAGAATTGTAAGGTGAGCGGATTGTAACCTATTGGATTCAATGATAAGAGACAGACAGGATGGAAGATGTTGTCATACGGATGTATATAGCATCTCACTATACGCATAGATGCACTGCGAGCAGCTATTTTGTGCTTTTTGTCCTGCTGTACAGGTGGTGTTTTCAGAAAGAAACAAGCTTCAGGAAAACGTTTGCCCGGGTTTTGGAGTACATTTTTACAAGGCCCTTGACGTCAAGAAGGACACTGGTCTTTATCTGCTCTGTTAAAGAGAGCATAATAACCTTGCTGAAGCATACTATGATAAATCATTTGCCGTCAGTAGTAGTTTACTTAAAAAAGAAAAAACACAGTTAAAAACTGTGGCATAAAGCTGCTTTACGGTGGCAGGCAAAAGGGGCGGCAATGAAAGGCCACCCCTTTATCAACCGCTTAAGACTCTCCGTTTATTTCTGGTTGATATTCCTATAGTCTTTGAATAATGTCTTCGGCGCCATTTCAATGATTTTTTCCATTGTCCAGGGACCGCCCTCGTTGACCATGCTTGCGATGATAGTCGGGTAGGAATAGAGGCCAATAAAGTTCCCCATGGTCATAAAGACAGAACCGGTGACATGGGCAGCTTCGTCGGAGGCCAGGTAGGCGATGAAAGCGGCAAACAATTCCGGCGGAGGAGTCTGGTCATATGGAACAAAAGGCTCGCCGGTTTTGGTAGCCCGTTCATCTTCGTTGACAACTTTGTCAAACAGTTCCATATCAATGGATGCCCTTGTCTTGGCGGCGGGGCAGAAGGCATTGACTGTGATCCCGTCTTCGGCCAGTTCTTCCGCCAGCGCCCATGTCAGGCCCACCGTTCCTGCATTGGCGGCGCAGTATTCGGACTGGCGGAGTCCGCCTCCGCCTGTCCAGGCAGGCGAGGCGCAGTTGATGATGCGGCCCCACTTGTTCTTCCTCATGTAAGGAACGGCATGGCGGATGATATTGAAGTGTCCCTTAGGTTTGGCGGCTGTGACCTTGTCCCACAGCTCCGGTGTGATTTTTTCAATCGGCGCAAAACCAAATGCACCGGCAACGTTCACTACGATATCAACCGAGCCGTAAATTTCCGCCGCCTTGTCCACGATGTTTTTGGCTACATAGAAATCAGTGATGTCGCCAAAAACGGCCGCCGCCTCATAACCGGCCGCCCTGATAGCTTGTGCCGTTGTCTCAGCATCACCTGTATATTTTTCGATCTCTTCCTGGTACCATTTAAGCTGTTCGGGTGTCAGCCGCGCCAGCTTGGCCTCGTCCAGCTGGTTGGCCACATTCTTTTTGACCGGTGCGCGATTGTTGGTGACGACCTTGGCGCCTTCTTCGGCAAGCGCTATGGCAATAGCCCGCCCGATGCCCTGTCCTGAGCCGGTGACAAGTGCAACTTTCCCGCTTAAGCGATTACCCATCCATTGATACCTCCATATTTAACTGATTTGACCTGCTACATAAAACTATATATAATCTGAAGCAATTAGACAAGTGTATAATGGCATTGCTTGTCTTTTCAGGGTTTTAATGCCCCAGGCGCGGGACAGCTTCAGCAAACCGCCGTCATAAGCGGCCGGAGACAGGCTGCATGTTTTATCGCATTGCTTTGCCGCCACGCAACGGGGTATAATGTTGCTAGTATCCGTGGAAAGGAAAACGGCTGTTTGGATTTGAAGATTTTCGAGAAAAGGGTGTTGTTCAATGCTTGAACAGCAAATCGCAAAGTATGCGGAGCTAGTGGTGAAAACAGGCATCAACCTGCAAAAAGGGCAGACCCTGGTGATATCTTCACCCCTGGAGTGCGCGGAATTCGCCAGGCAGGTGGCCAAAGCCGCCTACCTGGCAGGCGCCCGGGATGTGGTCATGAACTGGGATGACGAGCAATTTGCAAAAATCCGCTTTTTATATGCGCCTGATGAAGTTTTTGCCGAGTTCCCCCAGTGGAAAAAAGACTTTTACCTGTCTTATGCCAGGGCTGGCGCCGGTTTTGTGAACATTTACGCTTCTGACCCTGAATTATTGCAGGATACGGACCCGCAGCGCATTGCCCTGGCGCAAAAAACGGCCGGTATACACCTGCAGGAATACCGGGAAAGAATGATGAACAACCGGAATGCCTGGTGTGTCATTGCCGTTCCCACCGAGGCCTGGGCCCGCAAGGTGTTCCCGGGTGACGGGGCGGTGGAAAAATTATGGCAGGCCATTCTGCGCAGTGTCCGTGTTGACCATGACAACCCTGTGGCGGCCTGGGAAGAGCATAAAAAGCAGCTTTCACGCCGGGTCGAGCTTTTAAATGCTTACCGTTTCAGGAGCTTGTCGTTCAAAAACAGCCTGGGAACCGACCTGGTGGTGGAACTGCCGGAAGGCCATATCTGGCAGGGTGGAAGCGAACTGACTGAGGGCGGTGTAGAGTTTATCCCCAATATGCCGACGGAAGAAATATTTACAGTGCCCAAAAAAAACGGCGTCTCAGGAATTGTTTGCAATTCACGGCCGCTTGTCTATAATGGCAATATCATTGACGGCTTTTCCCTGACCCTGAAAGACGGGCGCGTCGTTGACTTTTACGCCAAAGTCGGGGCGGTGCACCTGCAGCACCTGCTGGAAACGGATGAGGGCTCCCGTCACTTTGGCGAAGTGGCGCTTGTTCCTAACGATTCACCAATCTCGCAGAGCGGCATCCTTTTTTACAACTCGCTTTTTGATGAAAATGCCTCCTGCCATTTTGCTATTGGCAGAGGCTACCCCGGCTGCCTGCAAAACGGCGGCAGCATGACCCGGGAGGAATTAAACGAGCGTGGCTGCAACGATTCCCTGCTCCATGTTGATTTTATGATCGGGACGGGGGACCTGCAAATTGTCGGCACAACCGCCGGCGGCAAGCAGGTTGAGGTATTTAGACAGGGAAATTTCACCTTCTGACATGAATCCCGGGAAGATAAATTCCCGGGATTTTTTCGGCTGCAAGCTGCATCGTGCCGGCACTTTAAACTTTCCCTCAAGGAGCTACAGGCCGTTGACGATATTGAGCGGCCTTTGTCCCGTGCTGACTCTTTTCATATTATCCCAGATGACTGCAGATGAACGGCGGAAACTTTCTGCAGTGATGCCGGCTATATGGGGAGAAAGCGCCACTTTATGCCTGACTTCCTCCGGCAAATTAATAACCGGGTTATCAGGCCGGACCGGTTCCGGCGACAAGGTGTCGAGCCCTGCTCCTCCGAGCCTGCCGTCCATAAGCGCCCGGCAGAGAGCTTCCTGGTCTACAAGTTCGCCCCTGGCAGTGTTAATAAGTATTGCACCGCGTTTCATTTTATTAAAGGCAGCATCATTGATCATTCCCGTCGTTTCAGCAGTTACCGGTACGTGGAGAGAGATAATATCGCACTGCCTGTAAATTTCGTCAAGTGGAATTCTCGGCAGGCCGCAACCGGGCACTTCCCGTCTTGAATAGTAGCTGACCTTGCAGCCAAATGCCTGCAGCCTTTTTGCCAGTTCGCGACCGGTTGCACCCAAGCCGATAATGCCGACATGGCAACTGGCAAGTTCCGTCAGGCCATTTTTGAAGCAGGCATTTTTTGCTTCAATTTGCCTGGCGGCGTAGACCATTTTTTCATACTCGCCAAAACGGCGCAGCAGGGCAAGCATCAGCAGTATTGCCTGCTCGGCGACGGCAGGGGCATTGACACCGGCGCAGTTGCAAACATAGACTCCTGCTTTCCTGGCAGCTTCCAGATCTATCAGGTTGTAAGCAACGCCCTGGGAGTGAATTAATTTCAGCTGCGGCAGGCCTTTGATCATGGCGGCCGTAAACGGCAGGATCGGGTCGACAAGCACTGCTTCAGCGTTTGTGGCAATCAGCTTATCCACATCGGGCGGTGAATCGTTCCCGAGGTGGAACAACTCCCAGTCTGCCGGAATGGTTCCCGGCGGCGTGTATCTTTCCACATTGTCTTTATTTACCAGCAAGGCAACTCTCATGTTCCCGCCTCCTGTCTTATTGAATTTCTGAAAATCTTAGGGCAAACTCTCTTGTTACCACTGGCGGTAGTTTTGCAATGCGTCGGCTTCAGTTCTTGCTTTTTGGGCCAGTTCGGTGTAAAGGCCGTATTGATGCTCTTCACAGCACTGCGTATAAGCCGGGTCTGTTTTTTCGTTTCTTGGCAGCGGCACATCCTGTTCAACCAGGATATCCTGCACCTTTTTAATATTTACGTTCCGCACGGACGTGCCGTCCATCACTGCAACAGCGGCTGCCACGCCTGCCGCCTGACCGGTGCCTATGCACTGGGGGATGAGCGTCAGCCAGTCAATGGCCACATCATCTGCGGATAAATGCCGTCCGGGGCATAAAAGATTTTCAACGTTTTTGGGCAGTATGGCACGGTAAGGTATCTCCACGGGGCCGCAGTCGTTAATCATGCAAATTGTTGAATGCCAGGCAATGACATCATCAAATTTGGGCGCAAAGGCAAAGTCGGAAGGCGTCATGACATATTCGCCCTGCAGCCGATAGCTGCAGCGTGAGCCGAGCTGCGGCGCTATATCATACAGGTAGGCATTTCTAAAAGCAATTGGGCACGCCTCGCGCAAGTATGCGATGACATCACGCATTGTTTTGCGCGTCTGGATTTCCGTTTCCGTCATATCTTCAATTTTGGCACAATCTTTATTTGCATGCCAGTTGTTTATCCAGCAGATATCGTTTCTGTTGGAAGGGATGGGAGCGCAGCGGTAGCCGGCGACTGCGGCCAGACCTTTGCGCAGGGCGGCACTTGCTTCCGGATTTGCTTTCTGCCACTCGTAGTAAAGATCCCAATTGATGCCGCCAATACGCCACACAAGCGCCGTTGTATTGGAACGGGTATGGCTGTCAGCCAAAGCTTTATAAGGTGTTCCTGTCTGGCGGAAAATGTCCCCGTCGCCTGTGGCATCAATGACAACCTTGGCAAAGACGGCCTGGCGCCCCTCTTTGCTTTCAAAAATTACTCCTTTCACTGCATTGCCTTCCATAATCGGCTTTGTGCCCCAACTGTGGTAGAGAACCCTGATATTGTCTTTTTCCTCCAGCAGCATTTTATCCAATTCAATTTTCAGCTGCTGCGGGTCAAAATAAACCGCCCTGACCAGCCTGTGCGGCTTGCTTTCGCTTACACAGCCATGAATGGCCCTCCAGGCGTTGATCATGGCCGGGTCGGTATTGCCTATCTGGTCAAGGCGCGGGCCTAAGACGGCGCCGGGGATTTTTCCCAGGCGTCTGAACCATTCTTCCTGCAGGCCGCGGACAAAGGACATATTATACCAGGAAAGCTTCGGCACCATAATGACATAACCGCCTGTAACATCACCGCCCATGTAGCCGTAACGCTCCATGATGATAATATTGCGTGCCCCGGCCCGGGCGGCAGCAATGGCCGCACTGTGCCCGGCACTGCCGCCGCCGACGACAAGTATGTCACACTCGTCGTATACAGGCAGGGTATTGGCAGCCTCAACATAAACTTTTTTCCCCATCATTTTTACCTCCCGGATTATTAGACAGATACAAGTATAGAATACTCACCGGTTAACAAAATATGGGGTAAACTTCTACCTCATACCCGTGATTCCTCTTTTTGCACTTGAGTCCGCCTGACACGCTCCCGGGTAATGCCGCTCCCAGCTATCGTTTACCCGTTCAGCATTGCCGGACTTGCCGCTTTGCCAGGTGCTTTTTCCCGCTCTTGCCGCGGCTTGTCATGCTATGCTTGCATCTGTTCGCAGCTGTCTGGTTAAATTTTTGTTTGTCAGGAAGCTTTTTTCTTTGTACGGGCAGCAGGTTTTCTTGCTTCGTTGCTGAATATGTTATATTTATGATTTTGGGAAAAGAGAGCCTTGTTCTCGCACAAAATATTGTGGGAGGGCAATAAATTGATTGAAATAAAAAACCTGACCAAGATATATACAGCCTCCGGTCAAAAAATAGTTGCTTTGGATAAAGTGAGCCTTACCGTAAATAAAGGCGAGATTTTTGGCATTATTGGCCTGAGCGGTGCCGGCAAAAGCACGCTGGTCAGATGCATCAACATGCTGGAAAAACCGACTGCAGGCTCGATTATGGTGAACGGTCAGGAGATCACTGCCCTGAAAAAGGATGAGTTGCGGGCTGTCCGGCAAAAAATCGGCATGATCTTTCAGCATTTCAACCTGTTGTCTTCCAGAACGGTTTTTGACAACATCATGTTCCCGCTGGAAATAGCCAAGGTGCCAAGAAAGGACGCCGTCAGGCGGACGCGCGAACTCCTGGAGCTGGTAGGGCTCGCCGACAAAGCCGATGTTTACCCTGCTCAGTTGAGCGGGGGACAAAAGCAAAGAGTCGGCATTGCCCGCGCCTTGGCCAACAACCCCAAGCTGCTGTTGTCCGATGAGGCCACATCGGCCCTGGACCCCCAGACCACCCGTTCCATTTTGCAGTTAATAAGGGACATTAACAGGCAGTTCAACCTGACCGTTTTGCTGATTACCCACGATATGAATGTAATTAAGGAAGTCTGTGACCGGGTGGCGGTAATTGACGACTCCCGCATTGTTGAAGTGGGCGATGTCATGAGCGTTTTTACCGCTCCCGCCTCGCCAACTGCACGCAGTTTTGTCAATTCAGTGCTGAACAGGGAAGTACCCACGGAACTGCTGCACCGCTCTTCTGCTGTGAACGGACAGGTGCATACCAGGCTGGTCCGCGTTGCTTTTATCGGCTCTTCCGCCGGCGAACCCATTATTTCATCCCTGATCCGCAAGTTTAATGTAGATGCCAACATTCTGTACGGCAACATCGATCGGATCAAGGACACGCCTTTCGGCAACCTGACACTGGAATTGATCGGTCAGCCCCGGGCTTTGCAGGAAGCTTTGGCCTACCTGCAGAACCGGGGTCTGGAAATCGAGGTGTTAAACGATGTCTGATGGCTGGCTTCTGGGAAGATTGCTGGTTGCAACCTGGGAAACCATTTACATGGTGGCCACATCGACCTTTTTCAGCTACTTGTTCGGTCTGCCCCTGGGTGTTATCCTAGTTGTTACCGCCCGGGGCCATATCATGGAAAACAGTGTGGTAAACCGGGTGCTGGGGTGGATTATTAATGCAACCCGGTCCATACCTTTTATTATATTTTTGATTTTAATCATTCCCATTACCAGGCTGCTGGTCGGGACATACATCGGCACGGTGGCATCTATTGTACCGCTGACACTGGCTGCCATTCCCTTTGTGGCGAGACTGGTGGAGACTTCATTGAAAGAGATTGACTGGGGACTGATTGAAGCGGCCCTGTCCATGGGGGCAAACTCGTGGACCATCATTACCAAGGTCCTGTTGCCGGAAGCGAAGCCCTCCCTGCTTTTGGGGGTTGCCATAACGACCATTAGTCTGGTAGGATATTCAGCAATGGCAGGAATTGTCGGAGGAGGTGGCTTGGGTACACTGGCTTATTATTATGGTTACCAGCGTTATGAAAACACAATCATGTGGGCAACTGTCATCGTCCTGATTATCATCGTTCAGGGCGTGCAGTTGCTTGGCGAGAAACTCGCCCAAAAAGCAAGTAAAAACAGGGGGTAAGATTAATGAAAAAAATTGCGGCTTTTTTCTGTTTCTTGTTGCTGTTCAGTGTTGCTGTAACCGGTTGTGGAGGAAGTAATGCAGGCAAGGATGCCAAACTGGTGGTGGGGGCAACCGCCAAACCGCACGCGGAAATCCTGGAGGTAGTTAAGCCGTTGCTGCAAAAGGAAGGCGTAGAAATAGAAATCGAAGAGTTTACGGATTATGTTTTAATCAACCCGGCCCTGAAGGATAAAAAGATTGATGCCAACTTCTTCCAGCATATACCGTACCTTGAGGACTACAATACCAAAAATAATGCCGACCTGGTCTGGGTTGTCAAAGTACACACCGAGCCCATGGGTGTTTACTCCAATAAGATAGACAGCCTGGACAAGCTGGCTGAAGGGGCGACCATCGGGATACCAAATGATGCTACCAACGGCGGCCGTGCTCTCAATGTTCTTGCTTCCGCCGGACTGATTAAGCTGAGAGAAGGGGCAGGCGTTACCGCAACTGATGCCGACATTGTTGAAAACCCGAAAAACCTGAAAATCCAAATGATGGACGCCGCCATGCTGCCCCGGGCACTGGATGACCTTGATGTCTGCGTAATTAACAGCAACTATGCGCTTGAAGCCAATCTTAACCCGGTGGAAGACTCCATTTTCATGGAACCAAAAGATTCTCCCTTTGCCAATGTGCTTGTCGTCCGGAAAGAAGACAAGGATAAGGAAAGCGTTCAAAAGCTTGCCCGGGCTCTGCAGTCGCCGGAAGTGAAAAAGTTTATTGAGGACAATTATGCGGGAAGCGTGATTCCGGCGTTTTAAACCTGCAACCGGCCGGTTGCTTTATTGATTTAATTGTTTAAATTGCTAGAGACAAAGAATTGACAGTCCTTTTTGTGCTATTATATAATCTTCCTATAATGACACGGGGGAATAAAGGAGAACTTCCGTGTTGATTTGGCGGGCTGGAATAGGTACCGGGGAAGGGGGAGTACGGTGTGAAAGGGCAGTTTTCTCGGTTAAATCAAAAAAAGAGGTGGTTGACGATGAAAACTTACAAATGGCTGGTTGTTTCGCTGATTATGATGCTGGCAGTCTCACTGGCGGCAACCGGGTGCGGCAAGAAGGAGACTTCAGATACAATCAAAGTTGGTGTTAACTATGAATTATCGGGCGAAGTAGCTGCATACGGCACTACAGCGAAAGACGCCATTTTGCTGGCCTTTGACGAGATTAACGCGGCCGGCGGGGTTCTTGGCAAAAAAATTGAAGCCGTTGTTTTGGACAACAAATCCGATGCAGCGGAAGCTTTGAATGTGGCAACCAAGCTGATCACGCAAGAGAAGGTTGTCGCGCATTTGGGGCCGGCGACAACAGGCGCCACTTTAAACGTAGTTCCTGTTTGTACGGAGTACAAGGTTCCGCTGATTACCAACTCTGCTACCAACCCGGACGTTACTGTTGATCCCCAAACCAAGGAAACGAGAGAATATGTCTTCCGTACCTGCTTTATAGATCCTCCCCAGGCCGTAGTGGCTGCTGAATTCGCGGTAAATCAGCTTGGCAAGAAGAAAATGGCCGTCTATTATGACAATACAAACGACTACAGCAAAGGCCTGTACCAGGTATTTAAGGAACAGGTAATCGCCCTGGGCGGAGAAATCGTGGCCGAAGAAGGCTATGTCAAGGAAGACCAGGAATTCAGGCCGACCCTCACCAAATTCAAACAGTCCGGCGCCGAATTGATTTACATCCCCGGCTACTATGAAAAAGTCGCCAAGATCATCAGCCAGGCCAGGGAACTGGGTATCGATGTGCCCTTCCTAGGAGCCGACGGTTGGGATTCACCCGATTTGGTGGAAGTGGCAGGACCTGAAGCGCTGAATAATACTTTCTTTACCAACCATTATTCTCCGCAAGATCCCAGTGAGAAAGTGCAAAACTTTGTCAAGGCATATAAAGAAAGATATGGTTCCATTCCGGCATCATTCTCGGCAACTGCCTACGATGCGGCATATCTTTTGGCCGATGCCATCAAGAGGGCCGGTTCAACCGACACGGTGGCTATTACCAAAGCCTTGGCCGAAACCAAGGACTTTGACGGTATAACCGGCAAATTCTCCTTCGATGAACAGCACAACCCTGTGAAAGAAGTATCCATTATTGAAATGGTAAATGGAGAACAAACCCTGAAAACTAAAATTACTCCGAAGCAATAAAAAGGGGGGCTGGCCCCCCCTTTTACAATGCATCCTCCTTGCCAAGAGTTTCCCAGGACAATCCGATATTTAATATGATAATATGTAATTAATGAGGTGCATGATGGAAACGTTTATTGCGCAACTGCTAAACGGGCTTTCTCTGGGCAGTATCTATGCTTTGATTGCTTTGGGATATACCATGGTATATGGAATTATTCAATTGATTAATTTTGCCCACGGCGAGGTCCTGATGATCGGGGCTTTTGCCGGGTTTTACGCCATTACAAAATTAAAGCTTAACTTTTTTTTGGCCTTGATCTTTGCTATGGTTGTTTCCGCCTTGCTGGGGATTATCATTGAGCTTGCGGCATACAGGCCGCTGCGCAATTCGCCCAGACTGGCAGCTTTGATTACAGCGATCGGTGTGTCCTTGTTTCTGCAGAACGGCGGCCTGGTCGTGTTTGGTGCGGATTATGTTTCTTTTCCCCAGGCTGTCAATAAGGTTACTTATAAGTTGCTTGGCGGAAGTGTAACTGTTACCAGTCACCAGATTCTAATATTAATTGTTACTATTGTAATGATGTTAGTCCTGCAATATATAGTGCTGAAAACAAAAACGGGCAAAGCTATGCGAGCCGTTTCTTTTGATAAAGATGCCGCCCTCCTGATGGGTATAAATGTTGATTCTGTTATTAGCATTACTTTTGCCATCGGCTCTGCCCTAGCGGCCGTGGCCGGTGTATTGCTGGGGATGTACTACCAGACAATTTATCCTCTGATGGGAACGATGCCTGGTTTGAAAGCTTTTGTGGCAGCCGTCCTGGGAGGCATCGGAATTATTCCCGGTGCCATGGCCGGCGGCTTCTTGCTTGGCATCATTGAGACTTTTGTCAGCGGCTACTGGAGCACCACTTACAGAGACGTGGTAGTTTTCGGCCTGTTAATTGTCATCTTAATCGTAAAACCTGCGGGGCTTTTAGGCAAAGATACCCGTGAGAAAGTGTAGGTGGAAAAATGAAACACAAAAATATCCTCATTGGTATCCTGCTTATAGCTCTGTACCTGGCGGTTTATGCAGCCATTGGCACCGGACTGATCGCGCCTTACTATCAGGTCAACCTCTACCTCATGGGAATTAATATCATTGCGGCAGTTAGCTTAAATCTGATTGTCGGCTTTACGGGGCAGCTGGCCCTGGGGCACGCAGGTTTTATGGCTGTCGGCGCTTATGTTTCTGCCGTCCTGACCCTGAAATTGGGACAACCTTTCCTTCCGGCCATTCTGGCAGGCGCAGTCTGTGCCTTTGTGATTGGAATAATTATCGGCCTGCCTACGCTGCGCCTGACAGGCGACTATCTGGCCATAGCTACGCTTGGCTTTGGCGAGATTATACGCGGTCTTCTGGTGAATATCGATTATGTCGGCGGAGCGGCAGGCATTAACGGCATTCCCAAGCTTACCAACTGGACTTGGCTCTATCTTTTCACCCTGTTAACTGTTTTCAGCATCAAAAACTTTGTCAACTCCACCCACGGCAGAGCCTGTATTGCCATCAGAGACAACGAGCTGGCTGCCGAAACCATGGGCATAAACACAACTTACTATAAAGTGCTGGCTTTTAGCATTGGAGCGTTCTTTGCCGGTATTGCGGGGGCGCTGTATGCCCACTATTTCTTTTTAATCCAGCCTGCAACCTTTAGTTTTATGAAATCCTTTGATGCTTTAGTGATGGTTGTTTTTGGCGGGCTGGGCAGCATTACCGGCTCCATTATCGCCGCCATGGCAGTAACTTTCATGAATGCAGCCCTAATTAATTTTGGCTCCCTCAGAATGATCATTTATGCTTTGTTGCTGGTAATCATCATGGTCTTCCGCCCCCAGGGTCTGATGGGCACAAAAGAGTTTACACTCAAGCATCTTTTCCGGGTTAAGGAAGGGGGGAGCAGCTAATGCTGGCAACCAAACGTCTGACGAAAACATTCGGTGGTTTGGCGGCTGTATCCAACCTGGATTTGGAATTGCAGCAGGGGGAACTGGTCGGTCTCATCGGTCCCAACGGTGCTGGAAAAACCACAGTTTTTAACTTGCTAACCGGTGTCTACACACCCACCGAGGGTGATATAATCCTGGAAGGCAAAAGCGTTGTCGGCCTGAAACCGTATCAAATAACGGCCAGGGGCATGGCTCGGACCTTTCAAAATATTCGTTTGTTTAACTCTTTATCGGTTATTGAAAATGTAAAAGTGGCCTGCCACTGGCACAGCCGCTACTCTCTGGCCGGTGCGCTCCTGCGCTTAAAAAGCTGTGTCAACGGTGAAAGGCAGATGCAGGAAAATGCCCTGGAACTGCTGGAGATGTTTAACCTGGCCGAAAAAAAGGACGAGCCGGCCAACAGCCTGCCTTATGGAGAGCAGCGCCGGCTGGAAATTGTCCGCGCTTTGGCCGCAAAGCCCAAACTGCTCTTGCTGGACGAACCTGCAGCCGGCATGAATCCCCTGGAAACAAAGGATTTGATGGAACTGATCAAGAAAATTCGCCGGCTTTTCGGGCTTACCATTCTGTTGATTGAACATGACATGTCTTTGGTGATGGGGATTTGCGAACGCATTTATGTTCTGGATTATGGCAAAGTAATTGCCCAGGGGACGCCGGAGGAAATCAAAAACAACAAGCGGGTAATAGAAGCCTACCTGGGAGAGGAGGCTTAAAGTGTTAAGAGTAGAAAATATTGATGTTTATTACGGCGCTATTCATGCTTTAAAAGATTTTTCCCTGGAAGTGGAAGAAGGGGAAATAGTTACCCTGATTGGCGCCAACGGGGCAGGCAAAAGCACATCTCTCAAAACAATTTCGGGCCTGATCAGGCCCAAAAATGGCATAATAACGTTTAACGGGCATAATATTACGCAGACGCCTGCTCAGGAAATCGTTAGAATGGGCCTTTCCCAGGTGCCTGAAGGCCGCAGAATCTTTGCCAACTTATCAGTGCTTGAGAATTTGGAAATGGGCGCTTACCTGCGGCAGGACAAGAGAGGAATTAAACAGACCCTGGAAAAAGTCTTTGATAGATTTCCCCGCTTGCGTGAAAGAATCCATCAACAGGCAGGTACTTTAAGCGGCGGGGAGCAGCAAATGCTGGCCATAGGACGGGCTTTAATGTCCCAGCCAAAGCTTCTGCTCTTGGATGAACCTTCCATGGGCCTGGCGCCCATTCTGGTGAAAGAAATCTTCTCCATTATTAAAGAAATTAACGAAGCAGGCACCACCATTCTTTTAGTAGAGCAAAATGCAAATATGGCTTTATCTGTTGCCCACCGGGCATATGTCCTGGAAACGGGGCGCATTGTGTCCTCCGGAGCCGCGAAGGAACTGGCGGAAAGCGAGCAGATTAAAAAGGCTTACCTGGGGGGGTAATACAAAGGAGGAGGTGTTTTGAGATGTACGTGCGATCGCGGATGACCAAGGATCCCATTACCATCACCCGCCAGACCACCATTGCCGAAGCCTTGGATATAATGCGGAACAACAGCATTCGCCGCCTGCCTGTGATGGAAAAGGGCAAGCTGGTGGGCATTGTTACGGAGCGGGATTTAATGGAATTGTCTCCCTCGCCGGCCACCAGTCTGAGTGTCTTTGAAATTAATTACCTGCTGGCAAAAACGAAAATAGGCGATGTGATCCCCAAGCAGCAGAACGTGATCACAGTTGCCCCGGATGCGCTGCTGGAAGAAGCGGCTCTTTTGATGCGGGATCACAAGATCGGGGCGCTGCCTGTTTGTGAAAACGGCAAACTGGTTGGAATCATTACAGAGACAAATATTTTTGATGCCTTTATCGATCTTTTGGGAGTCAGGGAAGCAGGCATCCGCATTACCATCTTAACGGAAGACAAACCAGGCGTCCTGGCCGATGTGACGGAAGTCATCAGGGACTACGGCGCCAATATCTCGCGGATTGCCGTTTTCCGGGAAAATGCGGATAAAGCTTTCGTGATCATCAGGCTTACTGCCGCCGATACCTCCATTACTGATGTGCTGAAAACGCGCGGGTATAATATTGTTGCCGTTGATATTTACGAAGACATGCATGCGCAATAGATGCGGGCGAGATTGGCAAAACGCCTTGACAAGGGCTGGAAAGCCGGTACCGGTTGCCGGCTTTTTTTCCTGCCGCGGCGTCTTTTCTGGTTGGCGCAAGGCAGGCTCATGGTGAATATAATAAAAAGCTCACCATATTCTGCCCGGAGGGAGCCGGTATGGAATTTACTGTCATTGCGGCGTTTATCATTGTCGTTGCTGCCTTGGCATTGCTGCAGAACTTGTTCCACCGGCAAAAAATTAAAGCGCGTATAATATCGCTGGGAGGAACAGTACTCCGGGTGGAGAAAAAAAAGGTAGGACCTTTTGCCGGGATTCGCAAAAGCGAGACTATTTATAAATTCCTATATGAAAAAGATGGCAAAGTATTTGCAGGCTGGGTAAGATTTGGCTTTTTCCCAACTGCAGAATGGCAGCTGGTGTGCAAAGAAAGATATGAAGTGCCGGCCACGGACCGAACATTGATAAAGGAAGGGCAAACTGCTATAATAAGGTATTGGTATGCCTCATTAGGCAATTATGAGATAAACTAAGGGGACCAGCAAATGAAGACTACAGCCATTGCACTTTTTCTCTTAACTTATGTGCTGCTTTTAATTTTTCCGAAAATTCGCGCCTACATTGCCCTGCTTTCAGCCCTGGCCTTTGTTTTGCTGGGGATTATGCCGGCAACAAAAGTCTTAAGTGCCGTGGACTGGAATGTTATTATGATGATTGCCGGTACCATGGGTATAGTTTCTTTGTTTATCGAGTCTAGGATGCCCTCCCTGCTGGCGGACCTGATTATTGAAAAAACTCCCAACGTTAAGTGGGCAATAGTTTCCCTGTCCCTTTTTGCAGGTTTTATTTCCGCCTTTATAGACAATGTGGCCACGGTGTTAATGGTTGCCCCGGTAGCCGTTACCATTGCCAAAAAACTGCAGATCTCTCCCGTCAACAGTATTATAGCTATTTCTGTGGCTTCCAATTTGCAGGGAGCGGCTACCTTGGTCGGGGACACAACTTCTATTCTGCTTGGCGGACATGCCGGCATGAACTTCCTGGATTTTTTTGTTTTTCAGGGGAAACCCGGCATGTTTTGGGTTGTACAGGCCGGCGCAGTGGCTTCAACTTTTGTCTTGCTGTATCTTTTTAGGAAAGAAAACTCTCCTGTTCAGTCTCCGGGAAGAACGGAAGTTTCAGACTATTTCCCGACCATCCTGCTTGTCGGTATGATTGCCCTTTTGATTCTCGCCTCTTTTTTGGGCAACATGCCAAAAACAATCAACGGTATTATCTGTGTTTCTTTATGTATTATCGGTTTTATCAGGAGTTATCTCGTCTGGAAAGACGGCAAACTTATTCTTAATGCCCTGAAAGAAATTGATTATTTCACCATTTTCCTTTTGGTGGGCCTTTTTATTGTTATCGGCAGTATCACTGAAGCGGGTGTGGTTGAAGATATCAGCAAACTATTTGTCAAGATAAGCAAGGATAATGTTTTTGTGATTTACACCCTGATTGTCTGGGCATCCGTCCTCCTCTCCGCTTTTATTGACAATATCCCTTATGTAGCCACCATGCTGCCTGTTGCGGCGGGGACTGCCCAATTGATTGGCATCGAGCCCACACTTTTGTATTTTGGTTTATTAACAGGTGCGACGCTGGGCGGAAATCTAACCCCCATCGGGGCCTCAGCCAATATTACAGGCCTGGGGATTCTGCGCAAGGAAGGTTATGAAGTCAGCGTCACGGAATTCATGAAAATAGGCATACCCTTTACGCTTGCCGCCGTTCTTACCGGGTATGTGCTCATCTGGCTGATCTGGGCGTAGGGGAGGGCACAGCAGCGAAATATTTTCTGCAGATAAAAGGCACAGCACTTACGGAGCAGTTGTCCGCAGATGCTGTGCCTTTATACTCGATCATATTGTCAAGTAAACCAATTGTTGGTACGGCAAAGGAGACATAAGCAGGCGGCTCAAAGGTGGCTACCAGGCATGGGAAATTTTGTTTCTCATCACCTTCATTGTTGGCTGTAATTAACTCTTGTATGGTAAAAATCCGCCGAAGAAACAAAAAATCACAGACTATTTTTCAGAAAAGTACTGCCCGGCATAGATTTTGCTATTTGTTTCAGTTTTGCCACAATTTCTGAGATTTGGAGCTGGCTTGTCAGCTCCTTTGCTTCATTGGTCACTATGGCAAGTGAGATGGTGATTAAGGGGAGCTGGGTGACCTGTCCCTGCCTGTTGCTGGTGACTAAATACTTTCTCCGTATATCCTCCTCTGGATAAAGCTCTATTTTCTTGCTGTCAAAGTCGCAGATAATTCCCTTGCAGATTGCTTCCGCTTTCTCGGGCGTTGAGACAACCAGAAAGTCATCGCCGCCTATATGGCCGATAAAATCATTCGCATTGCCGAATATTTTTACATTATCGGTAATGATATCTGCCACCAGCTTTATGGCCCTGTCTCCGTTGGCATAGCCATACAAATCGTTGTAGGTCTTAAAGTTGTCAATATCGGCGTAGATAACGGCAAAAAGCTGTTTGCTGGCTATTCTCCGATTGATTTCCAGCTGAATTTCAATATTGCCCCGCAGGCCTGTCAGCGGGTTGGCCCACCTGTTTCTGTCGATGCGTATTAAAGTGTTCCGGACCCTGTTGACCAGTTCCCTGCTGTTAAAAGGCTTGATAATGTAATCATCCGCCCCGAGTTCCAATCCCGTCAGCTTGTCGTCTTCATTTTCCTGGGAGGTAAGCATGATAATGGGCATCAGGTTGTAACGGGCATCCTCCCGCAAGATTTTGCATACTTCAAAACCGTTGATTCCGGGCATAACGATATCAAGTATGACGAGATCTGGTTTTTCGGTTTTTACCTTCTCCAGCCCCTCGAAGCCGTCCTTGGCAATGACAACGTCGAAGCCGGCGTCAGTCAAGATATTGGAGATCAGTTTAGTCATAAACTCAGTATCGTCAATGACCAATATCTTTTTTTTGCACATCCCTTATAATCTCCCTGTAAAGGAAAAATCAGTAACATTCTAGCCTGATTATATATTAAAAATTTTCTTTAAGCAATCACTATACAAAAGAGCAAAATCCGGAAATTTAGTGACGAAGAATAAAGAAACGAAAAGAGGCGCCGCAGCTGCATTCGGCACCTCTTATTCTTGAATTAGACTGAGAACAGCAGATTGTAAGTGGCAGATGTTATTCTTTCAGGTGGAACAGTCGGGAAGGGGAAGAACAGGTCAACAGCGAAAATGCGTACAGAATCCAAGTTGTGACTTTATTTTAAGCATTTGCTTTCCATACCCGTTCCGCCTGGACATTTTTTCCGTCTGAGGTAAAGAGGTATACTTCATAAGCGTTTTCTCCTCCTGCTGCCAGCAGGGAAGCTACTTTAGGGTAATCGTCGGCTTCAAAACGGGCGGCAATTCCGCAGGAGGAAGAGAGCAGCCGGGGTACTGGAATCATCTTTACCGGAATTGCTTTTTCCTGCAGCAGCTTTTCAAAGCGGAGCGCCTGGGAAACGGAATGGAAAGAAGCAACATAATAAGTGGTCAAGTTTACACCTTCTTCGTGAGTGTCAGGACAAATTCATCATCATTTTCGACTGTCTCACACTTGTAGCCCAGAGAGCCGGAGAGCCGGCGGATGTTTTCGGCAGCGACAAAGCTGTCGCACAAAACGGTCAGCGGCTCGCCGGGGTTTGCTTCAATTGCTTTTTTCACCCTGATGACCGGCTCGGGGCAGGACAGGCCGCGCACGTCCAGTTTAGTCAGTGTGCTCATGCGTTGCGCCTCCTTTTTGCCTGACAGTGATTTCGCTTTTCGTGAAGGCAAAGCCGACAACAAGCAGGAAAGCGGCTGCAATCAGGACACCTATTTGCCCGGCCGCGGTGACACCGTTGGCGCTGGCGGCAAGGCCGAAATTGTGGGAAACTGCTGCTCCCGCCAAAAGGCCAAAAACGGTAAAAGCCGCGTCGGTATCGCCTTCACCGGAGAGGACAAGCTGGCGCAGCGGGCAGCCGCCCAGAAGGGTTGCCCCCAGGCCAACTACAGCCAGTCCGATGAAATTCCAGAGTCCGTCGGTATGGGCAACAGGCTGATCAACAAAACCAAGTTTAAAATAGCCAAAGGTTAGATTCATAATCAGCGCTGCGGCAAAGATGCCGGCCGTGCCGTAGAGCAGGTGCGGGTCCTTAATTAATATCAGATCGCGGAAACAGCCAACCTGGCACAGGCGGGTCCGCTGCACGGCAAAACCAATCAGCAGGCCCGCTGCCAGTGAGATAACAACTGGTGCCCTTGACGCAGCCGGACCGCTTTCACTGAAGAAAATAAAAGCAGGGGCTGTCACTACCAGAATTAATAATACCAGAGCGAATGCCGGCATGGCAAATCCGTTTGCCGCAGGCAGCCTGTGGCTGCGCCCGAGGGAGAAGTCTTTTTTCAAAAACTGCACACCGATAAAAATGCCAAAAACAAAACCAACAAGACCTACCAGGGCGTTCAGGTCGCCAGCGGCCAGGCGCAGCACCATGCGCAGCGGGCAGCCTAAAAAGGTCAAGGCACCGATCATTATTGCCATCCCGATAAAAAAGCGCACAAGCGGTGAAGAGCCGCCGCGGGCACGAAATTCACCTGTCAGCAGTGCCGTCAGAAAAGCGCCAAGGATAAAACCGCTAATTTCCGGGCGTATGTACTGTACCGGTTCTGCCCTGTGCAGGCCGAGTCCGCCCGCTATATCACGGATAAAACAGGCCACACATACTCCCATGTTTGCCGGATTGCCGAAATAAACAAGCAGAACGCCTAAAAAACCTACCAACAAACCACTGAGCAGAATTTTTCTGCGGTCCATGTTACATCACTCCTTTATTGGGTATGCGTGTTCGTGATAATTATACCTGTACCTTTTTTCACGCAACAAATAGAGATTATCAATATGGGCGGGAAGGTACATAGAAAACAACGATGCGGCAAACAAAACGTATAATTTCACGCAAAAGTTGAAGGGATAAACTTTTTCATTGCGTCTATATAAAGGAAAGGCAAACGGCCGGAAAAGGGGGGAAGAGATGAACTCCGAGGATTTGCTCGTTAAGCGCGCAGTTTCCGGAGACAAGGCTGCCTGTGAGCAACTGGTGAAAAAATATCAGGCATATGTTCTTGCCATCATTCTCAATCTCACAGGCGACGGTTGCAATACAGAAACCATCGCCCAGGAAGTATTCCTGCAGATGTACATCTCTTTGCCCCAGTACCGGTTTGAAGGTTTCAGGACGTGGCTGGGCAGGATTGCTGTCCACAAGGCCATTGACTGGAAGAGAAAGCAGCAGAGAAGACAAGCGAAGGAGCGCCTGCTGGCGGACAGGGAACGTCTGGCGGTGCAGGTGGAATACGGCGGCGTAGAAGAGAAGCTCATCCAGCAGGAAGAGGCAGAAAAAATCAGGCGTCTTTGCCGGAAGCTGCCGGAAAGTTATCAAAGAGTAGTTAAGAAGTATTACTTTGCAGGAAAGAGTTACCAGGAGATAGCCGGAGAAGAAGGCGTAGCGGTAAAAACAGTGGAGACAAGGCTCTACAGGGCCCGGAAAAAATTGCAGGCATGGTGGAAGGAGGAACAGGGATGACGCATTACACCCGGCAGGAATGGAAAGCATTTACGGAAGGGCGGACTGCTGACGAGAAAAAACGCGGTAAAATGGAAGAACACCTGCTGGCATGTGATGAATGCTTAAATGAGTATCTTACCTTCATTGCCACAAAGCAGGAAGTCTTTTCCGGCATGCAGATCAGCCCGCAGTTTACCGCACAGGTAATGCAAAAGATAAATGCTTATGCTGCGCAGAAGAAAAAAGAAAGCGCCAAAAAGCGCCTGCTTTTTTACTATGCAGCTGCGGCCTGTCTTACACTTTGGCTGACTTCCGCCGGCATCTTCCGCCACCTGACGGAAACAATACCGGAGATACCGGAGATAAAAGAAAACCGGTTGATTATTCCCGCAGCGCGGGAACAGAGCGTTCTCAAATTTGGCTGGTCGGACAGGTTGATGAATAATGCTTTACACCTGCTGGATGCATTAACACCTGACGAGGAGGTAAGAGAGTGAATAAGAAAAGCAAGTTTGTCGTCTTTATCCTCTCGTTTTTGCCGGGGTTGAGCCACCTTTACCTTGGCTTTTCCCGCAGGGGATATATCTTCCTGGGAGCCACGGCGGGAGTTGTTTTGCTGACCCTGGGGCTTACCACCGTGCTTTACGGTGATGAGATTTTTATTGTGCTGCTTGGCTTGCCTGTCCTGTGGTTTATTGCCCTGGTAGACAGCATGACATTGACGGAAATAGTCAACAGGAGCCAGGGGCTGGAGACAGCCGGCATTGTTGCAGAAACAGGCGGCAGCATTGCCGGAATTCTGGATGCGCAGAACAGGAAAATACTCACCTGTATCCTGTCCATTGTCCCGGGAGCAGGGCACATGTTTTTAGGCTATATGATGCCGGGGCTGGAGCTGATGTCTCTGTTTTTCTTCTGCCTGTTCCTGATAGACTGGCTGCGGATTAGCTTCTTTATGTTTATCCTCCCGGTAATCTGGTTTTACAGCATGTTTGACGCACTGCACAAAACAGCGCAAGAGCCGGGGGAAGAAGCAGGCTTTTCCCTCTTAGCCCTGTGGGGGCAAAACGGCATCAGCCGGAGCGGCTCCAAGCTCCTGGGCTACGTGCTGGTTGGCCTGGGACTGCTGCTGATCTTTGACAAAATAATTTCGCCGCTCATACCGTACGAAATAAAAAATTCGCTGCAAACAGGCATAGTTGCCATCCTGCTCATTGCAGGGGGAATCAAGATACTGTCGGGCGGGCGCGGTTCCAGCGAGAGCGGGGAGGTAGCGGACAAATGCGCAGGTGGAGAGTAGGAACGCTGTCTCTGGGAATCCTGTTAATTGCGCTGGGAGTTGTGCTGCTTGTCGCCCAGTTCAAACGGCAATTCATCCTGCAGGTCTTGCTTACATGGTGGCCGGTGGTGCTAGTCCTGCTCGGTGGTGAAATACTGTTTTATGTTTTTACGGCAAAGGAGCCGGAACCTAAAATCAAATACGATCTTTTCAGCATCTTTTTTGTCGCCGTCATGCTTTTTTGCAGTATCGGCATGTACGGCCTGACCGCCACCGGCATGCTTGACAAAATTTGCCGGGCTGTAAGCAGCAGCAACATGACTGTGGATGTGCCGCCACTGCGGACAACGGCGGACGAGAGAATAAAAAACATTGTCGTATCTGCTCCTGAGGGCAGGCTGGAAATCAAAAGGAGCAGCACACTGGAAGTGACCACCTTCGGGCAGGCTGTTGTCAATGCCGCAGACAGGCAGGAAGCCGAGTCATTGCTGGAGCAGCACCGGGTAGTTATGCGGCGGGAAGGTGACACCCTGTTTATCAAGTATCCTGCAACCGTCTACCCGGGAGATTTTAAACCCTATATCAAAGAAATCCGCCATACCCTGCTTCTGCCTGCAAACATAGCCGTGGAAATAAATGATTCCGGCAACTACTTCGACCTTGATCTTGACGGCCAAGCCGTTGGCGAAAACTGGCTGATCAGGGGCAGCGGCCGGATTAATGTAACTGTTGCCAAGTTATCGGACTTAACCATTGATGCTTATGTCAGGGATGTGCAGCAGTTGTGCGGCAGTGCCAACTGGCAGCCGGCAGAAATAATAAATGATACCGGCAATACAGACCTCAAGCATAAAGGCACAGTCCTGTGGGGAACAGGCAAAAACAAATTAAAAATTCTTCTTGAAAACGGGGAAATCAAGGTGGATGAAATTTAAAAGCGGCATGACAATCAGGTTCTGCCGCCAAAGAAAAGCGGCTGCAGCGAAAAGTTTTGCGTTGCAGCCGCTTTTCTATATGTTAGGCAATCGCTTTCCGGCTGGGTTTTGACTTGCAAGCATAGCGGGGCTGTTACGGGTTGCCGTGAAACCCTTTGACGGAAGTCAGTTTTCCTGCTGGGCCGCTTCGGGATATAAGGTAAGAAACTTTTTGTTTGCCGCTTCCAGTTGCTTGTAGTATTCCGCGTAGGCAAGACTCAACTTTTTCATGGCCGGAATGAAGATGTCATAATAGCCGCTTGTCTGATAAAATTCTTTCAGCAGGGTCTGGAGCTTGTAAGCAGGTGAGTTTTTATACTCATCAGACCGGCGGTACTCCAGGTATTGTTCCATGATTTTCCTGTTTTCAGTAAAAAACTTTTCAGGGTCTGCGACAGCCTGCCTTGTATTCTCAATCATCTCCTCTATGTTTTCCGTATTGAAATGCTTGGTGCTTTCGTCCAGAAAGGCCTGCAAATCTTCCGGGATTGCCAGAGGCGGCACATTGTCCAGAAAAGCAATGATTTCTTCATAGGCGGCCTGTTGTTCGGCGGTGGTTATCGGCTCCTGCAGAAAACGTGCAAAATGCAGGCAGACAAACTGGCCGTAATATCCCGGAAAAGCTGCCAGGATTTTTTCCGCTGCAGTTGTACCCTGTTCAACGGCTTTTAGCTCTGCACTTATTTCATCATAGCCGTGTCCGCGGATTAGCTTTTCAATGATGGCTTTTTTTGCTTCTTCCGCCCGGATTTTCAGTTCTCTCTGTACAGATAATTTTTGCAAGGTACTGTTAGTCTGATCGGCAAGCACTTCCCTAATTTCTTCAATGCTGAAGCCAAGCTTGCGCAAAACGGCAATTTTTTGCAGGCGCTCCACATCAGTTTCACTGAAATCCCTGTAGCCGTTGTCCAGCACAACAGGATTGACCAGACCCTGTTCGATGTAGTATTCAATGGCCTTTTTGGTTAAGCTGGTAACTTTACTCACTTCGGCAATTAACATACAAATCACCTCCCAATCACTTCAAAACCAATCATAAGCCATCACCCAAGGGGACAGTCAATACTTTTTCCATTCTTTCCAAAACCCGACTGTGCCTAAACAAGTTTGTAGAGCCAATAAACGGTTATCTTTTTTCTTCATATACATAGAACAATTGTAGCGGCAGGCAAAATATGATAAAAGGTAAATAGGGGGCAATTCTGCCAAATAAAAAACGAAAGGAGATGGCATGCATTGAAATACGACAATCTCATTAAGCGGCTGCACTTCCGGGAGAATATGGGCGGTACTCCCGCATTGCTCAAAGTATACATGGAAGCCGCCGATTTAAACGACGTCGCGGTAAACTTTGTGATCGGCGTATATGATCTGGTGGGGTTGTGGGCGCCGAAACGCGGCTACAAGGATACCGTGGACAGGAACATTACCCCGCGACCTGTTGCCCATGCCCACACTTTCTCAGAACTGCTTTTCTTTTACGGCTATGGCGCAGACGGTTTGGACAACCTGGGAGCCAGGATTAATCTTTCGCTTGGGAAGGAATACGAACAGCATATTATCACCGAGCCTTCCCTGGTTGTGGCGCCGCCGCACCTGCCTCACTGCCCGCTATACACGGAAGAGTGTAAACGGCCTTATGCCCACATGCATATAGCTTTAAGCATCGATCATGGATTGGCGGGAGCGACAACAATGGTGGAGCAGGATGGCAGCACTGACGGGACAAAATATGCCCACCTGATAAAGAAATTTTCCCAGGCGCCAAAACCGGAAGGGGCGGAGGCAGGCTTTTTCTTTACAGGCGACGACCTGGAAGGGACACCGCTGACGGTAGCCATGGGCATGTATAGCCGGGAAGGAAGCTGGTATCCGGGCAAGGGGGCGCTGGTCAACCCGTATAATAAACTGCTGGTCTTTTTCGGCAATAATGCGGAAAATCCCAATGACCTGGGAGCGGAGGTTGCCGTCTGCCTCGGGGAAGAAAGAGAGGAACACCTCCTGACGGAAGCTTCTGTCGTTGTTGTACCGCCTAACTTGCCGCATCTGCCGGTGATTTGCCGCAAAATAAAAAAGCCGTATTATGCACTGCAGGTTGAATTCAGTGCCCGGCCGGAAGTGACATGGCTCTAGCTCCTGGACAACAAGCGGAGGAATTGTCTAACATGGATATAGCAGATGTAAAAGCAACAACAATCTGGAACAAGGCGTTTACCTGTACGATAATAGCTAATTTTCTGCTTGGCATCTCACAGTATATTGTCAACCCGCTGATTGCAACTTACACGGATTATTTGGGTGCAAGCGATTTTATGGTAGGTTTGGTCTCCGGGTTGTATTTTGGAGTTTCCGTTGCTGCCAGGCCTTTTTCAGGACCTATAATCACAAAAATGAACAAGAAGCTGATTATGCTATTTTCGTATGTTCTCGGTGCAATTGTCAATTTCGGTTATGCAATGGCCGGCGGCATGCCGCAATTTATTGCGGCAAGGGTGCTGCACGGAATCCAATTTGCTTTTATCGGCTCACTAAATATGACACTTGCCGCCGACAGCCTCCCCGAGGAAAAAATGGCTTCCGGCCTTGGTCTTTTCAGTGCAGCTATTGCCATCTCCATGGCTATCGCGCCAACCATCGGTATTGGCCTGCGTTCCTGGGGTGAAAGCACTTTCGGCAGCTTAGGTGCAGGCTATACTGTAGTTTTTCTGACGGCAGCTGCCTGCATGCTGCTTGCCCTGATTCCCTGCAGCATAATGCCATACAGACACCGATCCAAGGAAGAACTGGCTTCACTGGGCGCCTGGTATAAGAATATAATTGCCGTAGAAGCCCTGATGCCTACCGTTGTAGTTTTGTTTTATTCCATGGCACAGATCATCTACACCATATATATGGAGCCATATGCGCAAGCCAACAATATACCCAATGTAGGCCTGTTCTTTACCATTTACGCCTTTGTCCTGCTAGCCGCCCGGCCTGCAGGCGGCAGGCTGGTGGATAAATACGGTATTCCCAAAGTACTTATTCCTGGTACCCTAATCTTTGCCCTGTCATTTCTTGTTCTTGGCTTGGGCAATTCATTCCCTGCCATGCTGATAACAGCAATCCTTGCACCTCTCGGTTTCGGACTTGCCCAGCCGGCCATTCAGGTTATGGCATTGCAGTCCGTAGAGCCTGTAAGAAGGGGAGTGGCCAGTAATACAAATTTTATCGGCCTTGATTTTGGCTATTTTATCGGTCCCTCTCTGGCGGGTCTGGCATATTCATTGACAAACAGCTATTCTGTCATGTTCACGCTGGGTGCGATTCCTGTCTTGGTGGCGCTCCTGATTTTTATTGTCGGTCTGAAAGCTTCCCGGCAAAAGACAATGGCATAATGAAGAGCTAATGTGGTCGAAAATATCATGCTGCTGGGCAGAGTAAGTGTGACAGTACGTAAAGGCTCCCTTCGTGCCGGCGGTCTCCGCCGGCGGCGAAGGGAGCTTTGCTTTTGCCGGGGCCATACTTTTTCAATTTCTGAGAACCACTGTTGAACATCTTAAGTTGAAACCGTTAACCATTGTTTCCCGGGAAAATAGTACTAAAGTAACAGAAAAATGAGACCTTCACACCATTAATTACTAAACAGAATCAGTTACACTCAGTTATAAGATAATGGGCAGGAGGGTTGCCTGTGCTGGCTGCCATGTTGGCCAAAACCGGTCGGGAAAACGGACAGGCACTAGTGGAAACGGCGCTTGTCTTGCCGCTGGTCCTGCTTTTGCTGCTTGGAGTGGTGCAGTTCGGCATCATTTTAAGCGGGGAAATCGCCGTTTCCAGCGCTGCACGGGAAGGGGCAAGGCTGGCTGCCGTGGGAGCAACGGATGCGGAAATATCAGTCAAGGTGCAAAACATGCTGCACAACTCTCCACTGCTGGAGGCAGTTTCGGTACACATTGAGCCGCAGGGGGCAAGAAGCTTCGGGCAGCCTGTGACTGTAACAGTTGAGGCGGGAACAGATGTCATTGTGCCTTTTTTTGATTTATTTCTCGGAGAAAGCTTCCGGCACGAGGCGGATGCGACCATGAGGGTCGAATACGTTCAGGAGGCGACCTAAGATGAGGTTTTTGACAAGATTGGTAAGGGAAGAAAAAGGCAGTTCCCTTGTCATTGTTATGCTGGCCATGGTGGCCTTGCTTGGTTCGGCGGCCATGGTGACTGATTACGGGCTTCTGGCGGCAAAAAGAAGAGCGCTGGCAACTGCCGCCGACGCGGCTGCGCTGGCAGGCGCCCAGGAACTGGTCCTTAATCCGGGGGCAGGCAGCCAGGCCCTGGAGAAGGCAGTGGAATATGCCGTCTTAAACGGCGTGGAGCCGGAAGTGGTCGAAGCCGGCCTGTCACACGGCGGGCGGGCGGTCACTGTCACGGTCAGGGATAATGTACAGTATTCCTTTGCCCGTGTGCTGGGCTTTTTTACGGGAGATGTCTCCGCTACCGCCACCGCCCTGACGGGAACAGTTTCGGCGCTTACCGGTGTCGTTCCACTGACGATTGTGGAACAGGATTTTGTCAAGGGGCAGGAATATCATCTGAAATCGTTTCCTGCGGGTGAACTTGGACCGGGTAACTTTGGCGCCCTCGCTTTGGGCGGCAAGGGTGCCGCGAATTACAAGAAAAACTTGAGCAGGGGCTACCAGGGACAAATAAAAGTAGGGGATATCCTGGAAACGGAGCCGGGCAACATGTCCGGCCCGACAAGGGCAGGTTTTCTGGAGCGTGTCAACCGCTGCCAGGATAACTGTACTTTTGCCAATTTCAAACCCGGCTGCCCCCTCCTGGTCTATATTCCGGTCATAAAGCAACCGACCGGAGGTGGGAGGCAGGAAGTGGAGGTAGTAGGTTTTGCCGCCTTCTTCCTCAACAAAAACCATCCACCCAAACAGGGCAACCAAAGCATTATACGGGGCTGGTTCGTCGACACCATCGTTACCGGCCAAATAGACGATAACGCTGCGGATTACGGTGTGACGGCAGTAAATTTAATAAGATAATATTAAGCGGAAACAAGCAAGCACAGTAACAAGCAAGCGCAGCAGCCTGCGGGGGCAGTTGCGCTTTTTGTTTTGATTTGGCAGCCAAAAAAGGAAATTTCAAACAGATGTAGAATAATACATTTACAACTTTAATTGATAATAATAATATTATCTAAAGTTCCTGGCTGGTTTAAAAAAGTCTTAGTCAGGGACTCTTTCTGTTTGTAGGGGATGTCTACACATTTCCACATTGTTTGGCAAAACCAAAATGTACCTGTGCTGAAGCTTGTTTGCAGATAGGGGGCGTATCCTTTTGAATATCAGACGCAAAATGGAGTACAAAACCCTTGGAAATTCATACTTTTGGTAAATTTTATGTTAAATGTGGCGATAGAATTGTCTCCGAACATGCCAACAAGTCGTACAAGCTGTGGAAACTGTTCAAATATCTTTTAACAAATCGCGACAAAAACATTCTCCCTGAAGTGATAATGGATACGCTATGGCCGGAAAAAAATTACTCCGACCCCAAAAAGGCGCTTCGGACTGCTATCTACCGCTTGCGCAAGCTGCTTCATGAAAACAATGCAAAGTACAGTGATAATATAGTTTACTCACAGGGTTGCTACAGGTGGAGCCTTGCCGGGGATTATTGGCTTGACGCCGATGAATTTGAGATGCTCTGCAAGCAGGGACAGGATTTAGCCGCAAGTGACCCCGAAAAAGCCATCGAAGTTTACTTAGAAGCCATTGCCTTGTATAAGGGCGACTACCTCCCCGAGTGTGCGTATGACGAATGGGCGCATCCGGCAAGAAGCTATTATCGCCATATCTATCTGCAAGGCGCCCTGGAGTTGTTAAAGCTGTTGCACAACAAGCAAAGATACCATGCAATCATAAAAATCTGCGAATCAGTATTTGCTCTCGAGTTATTTGAAGAGGATTTCCATATCTACTTTATTGATGCCCTCTTGGCATTGGGTAAAATTAAAGAAGCCAAATCCCATTATGGCTACATAACATCGCTTTTTTACCGTGAATTGGGCATTAAACCGTCTCTGGCCATGAAAAATGTTTACCAAAGATTAAAGGCGGAATATGACAATGTTAAAGCTGATTTATTGTCAATTCAATACCGGCTGGCAGAACATGTATTTGATAAAGCCTACTTTTGTGAACCCGACATCTTTGGTGAGTTTTACAGGTTGGAGCGCAGAAGGCTGGAAAGATCAGGCAATCCGGTGTTTTTGGCACTGCTGACATTGGCGGCTGTCAATCAAAAAGTTCCGGACATCAACAAGACAGCCGACAGCCTGCTTTGCTTCTTGCTTGCAAGTCTGCGCAAGGGTGATGTGGTGACAAAGTGGAACGATACGCAGTTTTTGCTTCTGCTTCCCGGCCTAAGCTTTGAACAGGGAGAAAAAGTCTTAAACCGGATCTGCAGCGATTTTAAAAAAATTCATCCTGATGTTGTTTTATACACCAAACTTCAGCCGATGGCGCCTCTTTCACTTTATGCAGTAACATTTCCACAGTATCACAAATCTTGAAAGCCGTGAGGGTTTCTTTTTTTTTTGCCTTAATAAGCATGCCTAGGGCAGCAGGCTTTTTTTGATCAAGTTGTGACCACAAAGTGATGCAAACGTGATTTGGCCGTGACCAGGTTGTAGTCTCCAGATTGTTATAGTTGAGCCATGAACAAAAAGCCGGAGGAATCCAGATCCCCAAAGGAGTTGCGTACCTGACAAGAAGATGCCATTGCCTTCGGCTTTTTTTGGAGGCAGGCATTCATGGACATTAGTATTGATAGGGAAAACGCCCGCAAGCTTGGTGGGGCGGCTTTCCTTATCAGAATTCAGTTCAGACAAAATACCAGTTGGCAGGGGACCATCCAATGGCTTGATGAAAAGAAAACTGCTCATTTCCGCAGTATGTTGGAAATGATTTTGCTCATGCATGAAGCACTTGTAACAAACAGCAGTGAAAACCTGGCAAACAGAAAGCATGCATGGGCCAAAAAGTAAAGCTCTTTAATAATAATAATTCTGTTTTTTGGGAGAGCTGCTTGTGAGAAATAAAGGCGCGAAAAAGCTAATCTTGCCGGGGTGGCTTTTTTGCTTCACCCTTACAGCGGTATTCAGTGTACTAGGGTTGGGTTACGCTGTATGGCGGGACCAACTCGCAATCAATGTTACCGCATCCACCGGGAAGATTGACCCTGTAGTTACCAGGTGCTGGCTTGATAACCACAGCAAAACACCCGATGGCCTGAAAAACCCAACTTTCCGGATCGATTGGGACGAAAAAACAATTTCAATTCTCATTGAAGATGCTTATCCCGGGTACAATGCCCTGTTCGCCTACGAGATTGTCAACCGGGGCAGTTTGCCTTTAAGGCTGCAGTCCTTATTTCCTGAACCTGAAATCCTGCTTGAGCCCGGCGCCATAGTATTAGGAAATACACTGACACCGGAAGTTCTGAAAAGCGGAGAAACAGCCACCGGCTGTATTCAAATCACAATCCAGGATGTGGCTGAGCCCGGTCGGTGCAGTTTTAGCTTTAGTCTGGATTTTGTGCAATTGTAATTTACTCACCACTAACCTGTCAAACAGTGTTAGCGGCAGTGCGGGGACTTGCATCCATTAACTCCCTATAATCTTCAATCATTTACATTAATGCAGTGGGGCTTTTTACACAGTATGCGAGCACGTTCCGCACAGTTTTTTGAAGGGAGTGAGGGAAAAGGTTAATATTTCAACAGCTAAGTAAGCTTTGCGGATTGTAAACAGTGGTAGCGTTAGAGTTCAGATTTAGGGAGGAAGGTTAAGTGAAAAAGGTAAAATTTCTTGCTTTGGCATTGGTATTGTTGTTCGGTTTAATGGGCGGAGCGTATGCATATTGGGCAAATACTATGATGCTAGATGGAACAGTTCAGACCGGTAAGCTTGAACACACTTGGATATATTCCAAGCATGCTTCATCATATCCTTTTAAATATCAACCTGAGTGGCATTACATTTCTATTGACAATTTCGATGGCCCTACATCGTGGTATCCCGATCACGAAACTTTTATCGGCAATGCTCTCCCAATTGGAATGTACAACATGTATCCAGGCGCGGTGGCAAAATATACTCTCCGGATTGAGAATACCGGTACTGTGCCGTCAAAAGTAAAGGCTGTTAATATCAAGCATACTGGCGGACCTGGTCAGCTATACAACTATTTAGAAGGCAAAGCTGATATAATGCTTTATGATAATAATAATGTTCTCAGAGAAATTTTGCTTCCAATAAATAATAACTGGGAAAATCTTTCTGATTTTGAAAATACATTGTACAATGCTTTGGTAAATGTTGTACTGTACCCGGGGTGGACTATCAGGTTCGGCGCTGATGATGAAGAAGGCGGCGAGAACACACTTTATTTCCGGATAAACCCTGAAGCACCTAATACACTTAATGGTGTAAGTCTGCAAAATCAAACCGTTGAATTTGAAATTGAATTTGAATTCGTACAATGGAATTATGTAGAACCTAATCCTAATGTTTAAGTGTACACTCCCGGGGGAAGGGTTTACCCTTTCCCCGGGCTGCTCTCCCTTGCCGAAAAGTGAGAACGCAAAACAAAAACACTGGTCAGGTGAGAATTTTGCTGAAAAAAGCTCCCTTTGTATTGTTTTGGCTTGTTATTGCTCTTTTTTTGCTTCCCGTGGGCTTGTCTTCCTGGCAGGACTCGCTTCGGGTGCAGGGAAGCATTACAACCACTGAATGGGCAGTTCCGGAAACAGAGACCGGGCCGGAAACGGGCACTGTTGAAAATGATACTGAACCGGGGGTCGGCTATGCCGTTGATATAGAAGAAGCAGACAACAGTGTTAAAGAAGAAGAAAAAGAAGGAGCAGAAGGAGAAAATGCTGAGGAAGAATATGAAAGAACGACAGATCAAAAAAAAGAAGATGAGAACGGACAAATCATTGAAGAAAATAAAGCAATAGAGAGTGAGCAGAGCGTAGAAGAAATTGACGGCAATGGAAAAGAAGCAGTCGATGAATACGAGGTCGTCATGGAGACGGAAGTAGAACAGGTAGCAGGGGATACAAGCAGTAACAATGGAGCAGATGCAATAGAAGCGGAAGCAGAGTAGCCGGATAACGGAGGTGTCTTCCCTGTTGTGCAAGCTTACCGGTGCCCGTACCTGGCAGGGTATGGGAATCCTGCTTTTTTTATAGGCATGCTGCTTGCAAGCAATCTTGTTTCCGGGCGGTTTTTAACCGGGCTGTGGGGAAATTATATTTTGCCTGCCGTTTTCTGGGGTTTGCTTGCTCTTATCATCAGGTTGCGGCTGGACCAGGTCAGGCTTATGGTGAAAGCTCGCCACCGGAAAATGTTTTGTTGGGCAGGGCTGATTTGCGGGATAGCGACTGTAGTGGCCGTTTTTGCTGTTGGTTTCATGACAGGCTTGGGGCGCAGCCCGTATGATCACAGTTTTACCGGCATCATAATAAATCTCTTTTATCTTTGCTCTATGCTGGCGGGCATGGAGCTTAGCCGTTCGTGGTTGATGAATTCTTTATTTGCCAAGCGCCAAGTAATAGGGATTGTTCTTACCGGTATCATTTATTCTTTATTTGGCTTTTCCCTCAGGCGCTTGGTTATGTTGAAAACGTTTCAGGAAGCGGCCCAGTTTGTTGGCAATACCGTTATTCCCGTGTTATCGGAAAATATTCTTGCATCATACCTTGCTTCTTTAGCAGGGCCGCTGCCGGCAATCATTTACCGGGGGGTGCTTGCGGCTTTTCACTGGTTTTCTCCGGTTTTACCGGATTTAAACTGGATTGCACATGCCATGGTTAGTACTTTTGTCACGGTTTTTTGCCTGGTGCTGATTTATCAGTTGCACCAATCAGAGGTGCTGCGGGTCCGCAAAAAAGACAGCGAAAGTCCCATGGGATGGGTTGTGGCAAGTGTTCTATCCGTTCTTATCGTATGGTTTGCAATTGGCGTGTTTAGCATTTTCCCCACGGCTGTTGTCTCAGGCAGCATGTCACCGGCTATAGAGCAGGGCGATATCGCCATCATCAAGCGCATTAAACCTGATGAAGTGGAATTGAACGACATACTGCTTTTTCGGATGGAGGGAGCCAGAATTGCCCACCGTGTGGTGGACATCAGGAAAGATGAAAGAGGACTTCCCATGTTCGTTACCAAAGGTGATGCCAATGAAAGAATAGACAGCGAGCCTGTGCTTGCTGAGCAGGTGGTGGGGAAAGTGATACATGTGATTCCGCGGGCAGGCTGGATTACTATTGGGTGGCGCAGTACAGATCAATTTCTTGCCGGCAATGAACACTAGAGAGGGATGCAGACATGAAGAAATATAAAGTAAAAAAAAGAATCAGGCAAAGCGTTATTGTTGTCTTTCTTTTCCTGCTGGTATTATCAGCTGCAGGGCTTTCGTGGAGCTACCTGATTCCCATGGAAAAGGTGGAGGAAACCACCCTTTATTCCTATAACCAGGAAGCTTGGGTGGATTACCAGGTTCAGATGCTGCCCAGTGCAACACTGCCTGAATCGGTAGTGGGGCCGGGAAGGGCGTACATTGCCAACTGGACTGAATACATTTCCACAGATTTATCATACCGTTTTCATGTGGACGACAATGTGGCGATAAAGGGGGAGTATAGCGTTATTGCCGCCCTGAAGGCTTCTGTCGGCGGTGAAAATCTTGTTGTCTGGGAAAGGACGGATGAACTTTTGCCGCCTCAGAGTTTTTCCGGCTCAGGCAGTGTTTATATCCGTAAAAACGTTATTGTCCCCATTGCCGACTACCTTGAGTATGCGCGTGTGATCAGGGAAGAAACAGATTTTTCTCCCGAAAACCTTGACCTTGAGGTTCAGTATAAAGTCAGGATTGAGGCTTTGACAAGCCCCAGTGTAATCAGGGAAGAGCTTGTTCCCACCATGATTATTCCTTTGCGGGGGAATACATTTACAGTGGGCGGTGAACTGAAAAAACAGACAGCCGGTAACGTTACCGATGATATAACCGTATTCCTGCCGTACGTGGAAACCGCCCGGTTTGGATTTGTTATTGCCGCAGGTGTCTCTTTGGTTTTGCTCCTGGCATTTCTACTGATGACTTTCCCGGTGCAACAGGCGATAAACCTGCAGGAAAAAGAAGTGAACATGATATTAAAAAAACATCAGGACAGGATTGTTTCATGTACCGGACAGGCAACTATTGTGCCGGAGAAAACCATAGTTGTCAGTTCTTTTGAGGACCTGCTGAAAACTGCGGATGAACTTGGGAAACCAATCGTCTACTATAAAAATGATTTGGAGAAAGGTGCCAGGCATTCATTCTTTGTGCTGTCTGCAGAGTATATCTATACTTACTTTATTGATGTTGTGCCCCTTTCTCTTTCGATGTTGAAATACAAGACAAAAGCGGGATACCAAAATCAAACAACGGGGTGAAAATGTGAAAACATTTTCCGTGTGCTTGCGCAGGACAATTACATATTTATTGCTTTTATCCATTGTTGTTTCCGCCGGCCTGATGCTTGCCGAGCATTCCTTTGCCTCTTCCCTGGAGATTATCGGGACAGAAAAGGGGCTTCAGGTAGTGCCGGAAGAAGAACAGTTCTTCAATATTAACAACCTGTATCCAGGCAAAGCGGAAACCTCGCCGCTGAGAATTTCCAACACCGGCCAAAGGGAGTTTATGCTGTTTATTGAAGTGGAAAAGAAAGCAGGAGACGACCTGCTTTTCCACGGGGTCAATATCAGCATCTCGCAACAGGGAAGCAATCAGACTTTTTACAGCGGGCCCATCAGTGGCCTCAGCAGTATCAAGATTGGAGAAATCCAGGCAGGTACTTCGGAAAACCTTGCTTTTACCGTAAGCCTAAAAGAGGATGCAGGCAATGAGTATCAGGGGAAATCCCTTGACCTGGCCTGGAAGTTTATTGCCGCCTGGCCTGATGGTGATGATTCGCCGCCTGTGTCTCCCGATAATGGCGAAAACCCGCCTGAACCTCCCGGTGAAGATAATGGCGAAGACGGAGATATAGATTCACCGCCCGTACCTCCTGATACGGGCAATGGGGAAGACGGCGGGGAAGAGCCTGCCGGTGCAGATGACGGAGAAGACGTTGATTTTGAGTTGCCACCGGAAACTCCCGGGGTCGACCTGCCCAGAACCGGAGGATATAATTTTGCCTTATTGATACTCGGTGCTTTCTTCCTGGGAACAGGCTTTCTGCTTACAAGAATACGTGATAAGGAAGAAAACTAAAAAACAGACCGGCTTAATTGCCGGTGAGACAATAATTGATCGGAACAGCTGACATCAGCTGTTCCGGTTTTAGTATCTTGCCGTTTTACGTAAAAACCATACTCCAAAACAGCAGCCAAAGCATTATGCGGAAGTAATTTATTGACGCTTTCGCTCGGCAAATAAAAGAAAAATTTGTTAATTCCGGCGTGACGGCTGTGAAACCTGTTGCAGCATGAGTAGCAGCAAAGCCCTCAGCAAGTCTTCGTACTAATTTTCACTGCCGCCTGCGTTAATCACTTTGACAGTGCCGTCTTCGCTCAGGGTTACAGAATAACCTGTCCAGTCGGTATCTTCGCTGCGACGTTCAGGGAGTTCAGGCCATTCTTCGATATAATCTTCAAGTTCTTTTGGTTCTTCTTTCGTAAATGTTCCGGCAACAGCCGGACCCTTATCGGCATACAACATTTGTGCTGCACCTAGCAATACTCTCTTGTTGGCTTCATGGGCCTTGTCTGCAGCCTGTTGGGTTACATTCCCATAAATGGGTACTGCGATGGCCACAAGTACACCAATAATGATAACGACCAGCATCAGCTCAACAAGGGTGAAGCCTTGTTGATTTTTTTGTGCCCTGCGAATCAGTCTGCCCATTATTGTCTTCCTCCTTTAAACTCAACTTTTTAATGTTGTTATACCTGTAAAAAGCAAATTTAGACATAATGATAAAATATTACATAAAATGTATTTATATGTATGATATCCAGAAGGGGAATCGGCTTTATTGGCGAAATATATATGGAAAATGTTGTATATACAGAATAAAAATAGAAATGGAGGGCATTAATGCCGCTATTTGCATATCAGGCGCTTGATAAGGGTGGTGCGGTGGTCTCAGGAAAGCTGGAAGCGGAAAGCGACTTGGTTGCTGCTGCACGTTTGTTTAAACTTGGCTACATCCCGCTAGAAGTAAATGAAGTTAAAACTCCAGCCTGGGGTCAAGTTTTCCCGTTGCAAAGGAAAGTCAGTATCGGGGAATTGGCACTTTTCAGCCGGCAGCTGGCGGCAATGCTAAGTGCGGGTATTCCGCTCACCAGATGCCTTTATATCCTGGGGGAGCAGGCGACGACACCTGTTTTAGGCAAGGTCCTTCCTGCAGTGGCAAGGAGCGTGGAAGGCGGTATGAGCCTCTCCCAGGCGCTGCGGGCTTACCGGGACATTTTCTCCGGGATATATGTCGAACTGGTAAATGCGGGGGAAGTGGGGGGCACGCTGGAGGCGGTTCTGGTCAAGCTGTCGCAGCAGCTGGAGAGCGAAAAAATGCTGCGAGACAATATTCGTGCCGCCATGTTTTACCCTGTATTAGTCCTGGTATTTGCCTTCCTGCTGATGATTGCCATGCTGCTTTTTATCGTACCGGTGTTTGTAGGGTTTTACCCGGAAGGCTATGAGCTTCCATTTCTGACGAGCTTTCTTATTGCCCTCAGTGATACTTTGCGAGCTTACTGGTATTTTTACTTTTTAGGTTGGGTACTGCTTGTCTCGGGACTTCGGGTATATATTGCCGGCCCCGGCCGGCATGTTTACGACCGGCTGAAATTTAAAATCCCGGTTTTGGGTCCCCTTGTTCAGAGAACCGTAATTGCCCGCTTTACAAGAACGCTGTCCGCCCTGCTTGCCGGGGGAATACCTGTCCTGCAGGCGTTAGAGACGGCAGGACCGGCTGCAGGAAGCAGTCTGGTACAGGAAGCTGTACGGTATGCAATGGACTGTATCAGGGAAGGTCAGAATATAGCCCGGCCTCTAAAGGAAAGCGGCCTTTTCCCGCCTATGGTGACGCTAATGATTTCGGTGGGGGAGGAAACAGGGGATATGCCCGGGTTGTTAAACCGGGTAGCCGATTTTTACGAGCAGGAAGCGGCGGCTTTGTCAAAAGGGCTGACAAGCCTGATAGAGCCGGTAATGATTATTGGTGTTGGCGGAATAATTGCAGTGATGGTCATTGCCCTTTATCTTCCCATGTTCTTGGTAATTTCCACTTACCAGCAATAAGGGGACAGATTGGCATGGCGGTGCGGCGGGAAAATTTGGACAGCCTGTATTATCGCTACAGCAGCAGTTTTAGCAACGATGACCTGGCAGAGCTTGTTGCTGCGGCCGATCGGCTGGTGCGGCATTTTGCCCGCCTTTATACCGGGGGCGCTGCGGAAGATGTGATGCAGGCGGGAAGGGAAGGACTGCTGAAGGCGGTGCGCAGGTTTGATGCCGGCAGGGGAGTGGCATTTTCCACGTATGCGTCACACTGTATAATGGGCGAGATCAGGCATTATATCCGCAGGGAGGCGGCTTATTACCGGCCCGGTGTGATAAAAGACCTGCAGCATAAAATTGATGCTTATGTGGAAGCGGTGGTGAAAGAAAAGGGGGAACCGCCGGGGCTTGCGGAGATTGCCCTTTGCCTGAATGTCAAAGAGGAAGGTATTATCGAGACCATGCGGGCCGGACTGGTTTCTTTGGAAGAAATAGATCTGAAGCAGATCCGGTCACTGTCTTATGAAAGTTTCCGGCTGCCCATTGAAGAAAAAATCTGGCTGGAGGAAGCTTTCAGCCGGTTAAGCAGGCTGCAGAAAAAAGTAGTTTATTTATTGTTTTACAGGGACTTAACCCAGTCGCAGGCAGGCAGATTGCTGGGAATCAGCCAGCGGCATGTGTCCAGAATTTTACACAAGAGTTTGCAGCAGCTGGCGAAAATACTAAAAGTCTGACCGGGGGTAGATTATGGAACTGCGAAGTAGCAGAATTGTCGGTGTGGAACTTGACACGGGAGTACTCCGGGCGGTGGAAATTAAAGGGGAAAGCGGCAAGCCGTTTGTTGTGGGAGCCGGTCGGGTGCAGGTTCCGGAAGAGGCAATAATTGACGGGGTTGTCAATGATGCAGCTGCGGTGGGCAAAGCCTTGCAAAGCCTTTGGCAGGAAGCAAGGTTTGGCAGCCGCCGGGTAGTGCCGGGAATATTTAACCGGAGCGTGTTAATACGCATGATTACTTTTCCCAGGCTGCCGGGGGAGAAAATAAAAAAAGCACTGCGCCTGCAGGCCGGGGCGCATCTGCCCATTCCCGTCTCACAGACGGTGCTGGATTTTGCTGTTGTTGGTGAGGCATACGCTGACAATGAGCTGCTTAATGAAGTGCTGTTGGTAGCTGCCAGGCGGGAGCAGCTCATGGCATGCCTGCAAGCCTTTTGGCACGGCAGACTGACGCCTGTGGTGGTTGATGCGTCGCCGCTGGCACTGCCCCGGCTCCTGCCGCCGGCAAAAAGGCAGGGGATTGTTGTAATGGTTGACCTGGCTTTGGGGTTGAGCAGTATCGTCATAGCAGTAAACGGTATGCCGCGTTTTGCCCGCATGCTGCCTGTGTCGCTTAAGCAGTGCCTGAAAGACCTGGAAGTGGCGGCAGGCGGAGACCGGCGGCACGACAAGTTTGTGGCGGCTGCAGTGGAAAAGAGTACGGGGGAGGATATGTACGTCCGGCACTGGTGCAAAATAGTCGCCCGTGAAATTAAAATCTCCCTCGGTTATTATGTACGCCATGACCGGTTCAAGAAAGTGGACAGGCTGGTTCTCAGCGGCCTGGGGGCGCGTGTCCACGGGCTGGCGACACTCTTGCAGGATGAACTGCAATTGCCGGCTGAAGTGGCTGTACCTCAAGCTGCCGCCGGTGTACAGGGAAAACCGGGTGTTGACCTTTCGCAGCCGGAATTTGCCGTCAGCCTGGCGTTGGCACTGCGCGGGCTGGAGGTGTAGGTATGATTAAAATCAACCTCCTGCCTGCTGAAATTGCGGCTGAGCAAAGGCGGAAGTCCCGGCAGAAGTGGTGCTCCCTGGCGGTTCTTCTCCTGGCGGCGCTGCTGTTAGGTATATTCGGCAAGTTGGATTGTCTTGCGCAGCAAACGGCGGCTGAAATTGCCGGTATACAGAAGCAGCGTGCATTTGTAGAAAGGGACATTGAGCAGTACGAACCGCTTTCGGAACTGCAGAAAAGTCTCGACGTGAAAAAAAACTTGTTGACTATAGCCATGGGGGCTGAATTTGGCTGGCGGGAGACGCTTGCCGAACTGGGGGGACAGATCCCTGCCAGTGTCCGGCTGACAAACCTGGAGCTTGTTTTTGACGGTGCATCGGGTACTTTGACACTGCACGGGTTGGCAGACAGTCATTCCGCTGCAGCAGACTGGGCGGGTGTACTGGAAGCTGTCCCCAATATTTCAGGCGTACGGATCAACTTTTCCTCGTTGGAGCAGGGTGCAGACGGGGAGCTTGTACGTTTTAAGCTTGAGGCAGAGGTGTTTACCGGGGAACTTCCTCAGCCGGCCGGGAGGAGTGAAGAGTGATGAGAAGCAGACAGCTTCCTCCGGTACTGCTTGTTGTGTCCTTTCTCCTGGCGGCAGCAGCTGTTTTATGTTGGCTGCAGTTTCAGGAATGGCGCAGGCAAAAAGAGGCGTTGGCTGCGGCAAAACAAGTGCTTTTGGCAAGTGAAAGAAAACTGGCCATGCTGCAAGGGCAAAGGCTGATCGGGGAGAAGCTCGCAGCAGAACTGGAGATGTTGACCCGGCTTTTGCCGGAAGAGCCTGCGGAAGGAAGGCTTTTATTGGATCTGCAGGCCGGGGCGGACCTATCAGGGATGACTCTGCTGCAGATCAGTTACGGGGAGCATATTGACCGGCAGGGGTATAGAGAAATCCCGCTGGAGCTGCAGCTTGAAGGCAAGTATTCCTGTCTTTTGGCTTTTCTTGATTACCTGAGGCTGTCGGAGCGGGCCGTCCGCCTGCAGGAACTCCGCATCAATGAGCGCCAGCAGCAGGGAAATTTTGCTATCAGCATCAAAGCAAGCACATTTTTCCAGCCTTAAAGCGACCTTCCCCTGCTCCAGCAAGAGGAGGCTGCTTTCCGGAAACCGGCGGCGAGGCCGAAGTCCGGTCGCGATTTTTTCAGGCCCGAAGCGGATGGTATTAACGGGGGGTTTGCGAGTATGAGGCAATACGGTCTGAATGATTCTTTGGGGAGACAGCTTGTTCAGGACGTGATTGTTACAGAAGAGCAGCTGGCGGAAGCCATGCACTATCTGAAAGAACATGAGGACGACAGGCTGTCTTTGGGCAGTGTTCTTGTCCGGCTGGGGTTCTGCACGGAAGAGGATATTGCGAGAACAGTTGCCCGGCGCGCCGGTGTTCCCTTTATCAGCCTGAAAAAATACCCGCTCAAAGAGGCGGCCATGGCGACCATCCCGGCGGAAATTGCCAGGCGGTACAAGGCGCTGCCTATTGATTTTACGGAAGACGGGCGTCTGCTGGTTGCCATGGAGCAACCGCTGGATATCTTTGTCTTGGATGACCTGCGGGTGCTTACGGGACACAACATTCAGGCAGTGGTGGTGACTGACAGCGAGCTGGAGGCGGTAATAAACAATTACAGCCAGGCCAGTGTCAGCGTGGAAGGAATAACAGGAGACCATTTTAGCCCGGAGGAAGAACCGGCGGAAGAAGCGCTCATAGCGTCTTTTGATGCGGAAAAACCGGCCGTGCAGCTGGCCAACATTATCCTTGCACAGGCAGTGAATGCAAAGGCCAGCGATGTCCATCTTGAAGTTGATGAAAAATCATTAAGGGTACGTTTTCGTATCGATGGTGTTCTCCATGATGTGATGCACCCGCCGCGGCGGATGCATGGCCCCCTGGTTACCCGTTTTAAAATTATGGCCAATATGGATATTGCGGAGCGGCGGGTTCCTCAGGACGGGCGCATGTCGATTAAGGTGGAAGGGCGAAAAGTAGACGTGCGGGTTGCCACCCTGCCTGCCAGCTACGGCGAGCGGGTCACACTCCGCCTGCTGGAACGCAGCGACCGGGCAATCACATTGGAAGAACTGGGGGTAGCGCCGCAAATCCTTGAGAAATATAAAAAGCTGATCAACCTGCCTTACGGTTTTATCCCTGTGACGGGACCAACGGGCAGCGGTAAAAGCACCACCCTCTATGCCAGCCTGGCGGCGGTGGACAGAGTGGCCAAAAATGTTGTTACAATTGAGGACCCGGTGGAATACAGGATGGAAGGTATTAGCCAGATCCAGATCAATCCCAAAGCCGGGCTGACTTTTGCCTCCGGCTTGCGGTCCATCCTGCGCAGCGACCCTGATATTATTATGGTTGGGGAAATCCGGGACAGGGAAACTGCCCAGATAGCCATTGAGTCGGCGCTGACAGGACACTTGGTGTTTGCCACCCTGCATACAAATGATGCGGCGGGAGCCATCAGCCGCCTGACGGAAATGGGAGTGGAGCCGTACCTGACAGTCTCTTCGGTTGTGGGAATTTTGGCCCAGAGGCTGGCGCGCAAACTGTGTCCGCAGTGCAAGGAAGAATACTTTATCACCCGCAAGATGGCGGAAATAATTGCCGACTTTCCGCTGGAACCGGGTGAAGATAAGATCAGGCTCTTCCGCCCGCATAAAAACGGCTGCCTCTGCTGCAGCAACACAGGTTATGCCGGAAGGATAGGTATTTTTGAACTGCTGCTTGTGACGGAGGGTATTCAAAAGCTTGCTTTGGAGCAGCGGTCGGCGGCGGAAATAAAAAACCTGGCGGTGAAAGAGGGCATGATAACACTCCGCCAGGACGGTTTGTACAAAGTAAAGCAGGGGATTACGTCGATTGAAGAAATATTGAGGGTGGTTATGTAATGGAACGGAAACTTGCGATAAATCTTTCCGATCCGGGAAGGATGCCAAAATGCTGCCGGTGTTAATGGCGTTTGTCTGCGGTCTGCTTTGCGGGTCATTTCTGAATGTCTGTATTTATCGCCTGCCCCGAAAAGAGTCTGTTGCATATCCGCCGTCGCACTGTCCCGCCTGCGGCAGGAGGCTGCAGGCTGCAGAACTTGTACCGGTGGTTAGCTACCTGTGGCAGCGGGGGCACTGCCGTGGCTGCGGGGCTGTAATTTCTCCGCGTTACCTGTTGGTGGAAATTTTAACAGGCCTCGTTTTTGCCGCCTTAGCCTGGCGTTTCGGCTGGCCCGCCTTGTTATGGCATGCCGCTTTTTTTGCCGTCCTTATTGTTATTTTATTTATTGACCTGGACCACATGGTAATTCCCAACTGCCTGGTATTGTTACTTGCCGTTTTTCTGCCTGCCCGCCTGCTGGCCGGGGAAATATTTTTCCTGCAGGCGGTGGCGGGTATGCTGCTGGGCGGCGGGTTCTTTTTCCTGCTGGCCTCCCTCAGCCGGGGCGGCATGGGAGAGGGAGATGTTAAACTGGCAGCTATGTTGGGGCTGTGGTATGGCTGGAAATTGCTGCTGCCGTTAATTTTTCTTGCTTTTCTTGGCGGCGGTGCGTTTGGAGTAATTCTCTTGGCTTTGAAAGTAAAAAGGCGCAAAGACGCAATCCCTTTTGGCCCCTTTTTGGTGCTGGCAGCTTTTCTCGTCAGCATGTGGGGCAAGCAAATTATTGCCTGGTACCTGCGCACCGGCGGATTTGTTGAATTTTTATCTGCGTTTTTGTCCGGTCAAACATAAAGGTCTGGTATTTGCTGGAAAAGATTTGCTTTGGAGACTGAGAGATGAGAAAAGAAAGCGGTTTTTTATTGTTGGAACTGCTGGTGGTTCTGGCGCTGCTGGCGCTTTTGGCGCCACCTCTAACGGCGCTGTTGCTTGCGGGCAGGGAAGGCTTGCTTTTGGCTGGACGGCGGACTGTTGCGGCCAATTTGGCAATTGAGGGACTGGAAATGGCTTGTTGTCATTTTTGTGAAATCAGCAGTGCCGGGGAAGCGGAGGTGGACGGTTTTGCCGGTTATACAAGGGCTGTGGAAGTAAGGGATGTCGCTGCTGCCGCCGGCGTCCTGCCGCTGAAAGAGGTAAACGTGACCGTTTCCTGGCAGCAGGGTGTACGCCGCCAGTCTGTGCAGCTTTTGACGTGGCGGACATGGAGGTGAGAATAAACTCATGGGGAAGAAGGCTTTACCATAACGGAGTTTTTAGTCGCCACAGCTTTGCTGGCGGTGACAGTGGCCGCCCTGTTGCCGTTTTTGCAGTTTATGGCACAGGGCTGGGAAGAGGGAGCCGGCCGGGCGGAAGCGCAGCAGCACCTGCGAATTGCCATGGAAGAGGTGCTGCATGAGCTGCTTTATGCCTGTCGCGTGGAAGTGGATGCGGCGGGGAAGAATCTTACATATTACAAAAAAATAGCGGGTGAGGAAAAGCGTTACCGTCTGTATACCTCCGGGCGGCAATTGCTTTTGCGCTTGCCGGAGGGAGTGTCCGTGCCTCTGGCCGCCTGTGTGGATAGCTTATCTTTTGCACCTGCCGGGCGGCTTGCGGCGGGTGGGGTTTTGACTGTGGCACTGGAAGTTTCAGAAGCGGGACAGAAGGCAGTCGTCCGCTCTGCCGTGCGGCCGCGGAATCTTTCGGCAGGTGGGGTGCCATGACATGCGGGCGCGGTGCAGCCATGCTCTGGCTGCTTTTTCTGGTTGCTCTGCTTTTGATTCTGGGAACATCGCTCCTTGGCTTGTCCCGTACGGAGCTTACAGTGAGCGCCCACCTGCTTAATGCAGCCAGGGCACAGTACGCGGCCGAGGCGGGGGTAGAACTGGCCGTGGCATATCTGGGGCAGTCTTTTATTGATTTAGGGGAAGAGGGCTGGCTTTATGAGCATGCTCATGATCCTGCTTTTGCCGTGCAGGCGGAAAAAAAGGACAACCGCACCCTGCTGATTACCTCCGTCGGATATGCGGGTAATCTCGCTCAGAAAGTGGAAGTGCCGGCAACCTACCGGCCGCTGGGCAGGCAGGTACTGGTGGCGGGGAAGCTTGCTGCCGGCGAACTGTCCGCGGAAGGGCATGTGACTGCCCGGAAGGTGTTTTTTGCGTCAGGTATAAGCAGCATTGACGGGGACCTGCGAGCGGAACGGGTGGAGACTGCCGCCGGGGCAACCTATACTGTGAGCGGCCATCTCTGCCCGGACTGGCTTCAACAATCTGCGGCTGTTGATTTCAGCGCCCTGCGGCAGCGGGCAGAGGTGGAAAACTGGGAAGAACCGCCGCTTTCCGCCGGCGGGGAATACATCATGACAGGCCCCGCGGCAGGGCCTCTTTTTGCCCCGGATGATGCTGTCATTGACCTGCAGGAGACGGCAGACTGCTTTCTTGTGGCTGACGGTGACATTACTGTGGCCGGAGTGGCTCCCGGCAGCCGCGTGGCTGCCCTGGCGGCGGGAGATGTCATCTTGCCGCCTGTCTCCGTCTGGGAGGGGTCTCTCTTTCTCTATGCCGCAGGGGACATGCTGCGCAGCGGCGAGGAAATGCTTTACTTTGCCGGCTGCCTGGTGGCGGGCGAGATGGAGATAAACAAGCTGCATGTGCGCTATTGTGACGAAGCTGTTTGGGCTTACCTGGAGATCCTGCCAAAAGAGTTGTTCCGGCTGGGCGCAACTTTTGACCTGGAGTGGGCCGATCCGGAACCGCGGAGATGACATATGGGCAAAAAAGGATTTACCTTGCTGGAAATACTTGTGGTGCTACTTCTCTTGGCAATAGTGGCGGCACTGGCTGTGCCGGCAGTGTCGGCGCTTGCTTCCTGGCGGCTGCAGACAGCCGTCAGGGAAATGGCGAGTGATATGCGGGAGGTGCGTGAGACTGCCATTACCCACGGCCTAACCTGCTCGCTGGTGTTTTATGAAGCGGGAGGCCGCTACCGCTTAAACCTGCTAGGCGGGACGGTTTGGCGGGAGCTGCCGCAGGGAGTGTCTTTTGCGGCTGTCAATTTTCTCGAGGTGGACAGGCGCCCCACCCTGGCTTTTCGTTTCACCGGCGCACCGAACAGGGGAGGCCACCTGGCACTGTCCGATGCAAAGGGAAGAAAAAAATATATTATTGTGACGCCTGTTACAGGCCGCGTGCGGGTTGACGACAACCCGCCCTAGCCGGGCTTTGCTCCTGTCATTGCCTGGACAGACATGTTCAATATACCCAACCGGTGATACAAACGGGCTTGTCTTACGGCAGCACATTCATGTATACTGGAAAGCGAGTAAAAATGTAGGGCGGGAGGCACCGGGTCAGTGAAAAGCATTGCCGGGAAACATGTGGTCCTGATCGGCTTTATGGGGACAGGCAAAACGGAGGTGGGCAGGCTGCTGGCTGCGGCTTTGAGCCGCCGCTTTGTCGATACTGACGCGTGGATTGAAAAAGAAAGCAGGATGACTGTGCAAGAAATTTTCGCCACGCTGGGGGAAGCCGCTTTCCGACAAAAGGAAGCCGAGGCCCTTGCCGTGCTTTGCAGGCAGAAAGGTCTTGTGCTGGCTACCGGCGGGGGCATTATCCTGAATCCGCAGAATGTCTTGCTGCTTCGGGAAACCGGCTATGTAATCTGGCTGGATGCCGAAATGGAAGAACTGGCCAGGCGACTTGCCGGGGACAACACGCGCCCATTGCTTAAAGGCGGTGTGGATTTCAGGGAGATATACCACAGGAGGGAAGAGCTTTACCGCAACGCCGCCCATGTGCGCGTTGATACAACCGGCAAAACGCCAATTGCCGTCAGCGAGGAGATACTGGCGCTCCTGTGGCAGGACGTGGCTTAATCTCTATGTTTTCAGCAAAGAGAAGGATTTTTTTTCCGGAAGAGCGAAATACTATCCGTTAAAGAGATGGGAGAAAGCAATGGAACATTTAACGAGACTAAGACAGCTTTTGCAAAAAGAAAAGATTGAAGCTTTGCTTGTAACTAATCCGGTTAATGTAGTCTATCTCAGCGGGTTTACCGGTACTGCCGGGATGCTGCTCATTACTGAACAGGATGCCTGGTTGCTGACTGACTTCCGGTACCTGGAGCAGGCGGAGGCACAGGCTCCTGCTTTTACTGTGACAGACACTGCCGGCGACGGCTGGAAACGGATTGCAGAACTCCTTGGCGGGACAGGTGTTTCTGCCCTGGCGGTGGAAGCCGATCACCTTACAGTGAAAGAATTTGCCGCTCTCGCTGCCGCCTGTGCGGACCTAAGACTGCAGGAGACCGACTCTCCGGTAAAAGTAGTGCGCCGCATTAAAAGCAAAGCGGAAATTGATGCCATTGCGAGAGCCCAGGCACTGACAGACGAGGCGTTCGCCCACTTGCTCAGGCAGATGAAAGCAGGTATGACAGAAGCGGAAATAGCCCTGGAGGCGGAATTTTTCCTGCGCAGGCGCGGCGCCGGCGGAATGTCTTTTGCCATGATTGTCGCCTCGGGGGCAAGGTCAGCCCTGCCCCACGGCGTTGCCTCGCAGAAAAAACTGGCACCCGGTGATGCGGTGGTGCTTGACTTTGGCTGTGTGGTCGACGGTTATTGCTCGGACATGACCAGGACAGTTTTTATCGGTGACGTTTCCGACAGGCAGCGGCAGGTCTACAATGCGGTGCTTGCGGCGCAAAAGAATGCCCTGGAACGGCTGCGGGCCGGGTTAAGCGGCCGGGAAGGCGATGCGCTTGCCCGGGATGTGCTGCAGGGGCTGGGGTGGGCGGAGTATTTCGGCCACGGGCTGGGACACGGTGTGGGGCTGGAAATACACGAAGCGCCCAGGCTGTCGCCTGCCGCCGGTGATGTTGTTTTGGAGCCCGGCATGGTGGTTACTGTGGAGCCCGGAGTTTACTTTAAAGGGGAATTCGGCATCCGCATTGAAGATATGGTGGTTATTACGAATGACGGTAACCGCAATCTGACAAAAAGTCCCAAGGAATTATTCTGTATTTAGTGGAGGAGTCAAGATGATTTCAACAAGCGATTTTCGGACAGGCCTGACAATTGAGGTGGACGGAGAGGTATACACCATTGTGGAGTTCCAGCATGTCAAACCGGGTAAAGGTTCCGCCTTTGTCCGCACCAAGTTGAAAAACGCCCGTACCGGTGCCGTTACCGAACGTACTTTCCGGGCCGGGGAAAAAATGGAGCGTGCCATGATGGACCGCCGGGAAATGCAGTATCTTTACAATTCCGGCGACGAATATTACGTTATGGACAATGAGACGTATGAGCAGTACGTCCTGACCAGGGACCAGATCGGCGACGGGGTTAAGTATCTGAAAGAAAATATGAATGTTACCGTCCTTTTCTACCAGGATAAAGTGTTTGGCGTGGAATTGCCCAATTTTGTGGAACTGGTTGTTGTGGACACAGAACCGGGTATCAAAGGGGACACGGCTTCCGGCGGCTCCAAGCCTGCCAAGCTGGAAACCGGCCTGGTAGTGCAGGTTCCTTTCTTTGTCAATGTTGGTGATACCCTGCGCATTGATACCCGGACCGGCGAATACCTGGAGCGGATATAACGCCCCGGAAGCCTAAATATTCTTAAGGAGGAATCTGCCCGATGGATGGCTTGAAAGCCCGTGTTGCGTATGTTAAAGGACTGGCCGAAGGACTTGGCCTGGATGAGAGCAGCCGCGAGGGGAAGCTTTTTCGCCACATGATTGACTTGTTTGATGTTCTGGCCGATGCGGTGACAAAACTGCAGGAGGATTATGCCGAGCTTGCCGATTACACGGAAGCGATTGATGAAGACTTAAATGACCTGGAAGACGACTTCTATGACGACTTTGATGATGAAGATGAGGATAAAGATGAGGCTGAGGAAGAGGAAGAAACTGATTTTGACGACGATGACGAAGTGTTTTCCGTTGAATGCCCCGAGTGTCATGAAATAGTCTACATAGATGACGATATGCTGGAAGATGATGATGTGGTGGAAATACTGTGCCCCAATTGCGAGCGGGTAGTTTTTGTCAATGATAAAGAAGATTACGAGGATTTCGGTGAATACAAAGCAGAAGACAAAGAAAAAGCGGAATGAAAAGTCCCACAGTTTTACGGCAAACCGGTAAAAAGCTCAATTGCACCAGTTGAGCTTTTTTTTTTGCCATGTTACAGGCCGGCCTCCACCGGGGCCGTTTTTTTATTTGCAGTATATGCAGGCGGCAGTATCTGCCTGGGCGGCATGCTGAAGAGCGTGTTGCGAAAACGCATCTGAAGCAGCATCTGCCGGCGGCGGTTCCACAGGCAAGGCTGCCTGCGAAGTTGGGTGAGACCGGGAAGGGCCGTTTTACCGGGCATGTTTGTGGCATAAAGGGTGGCATGTCCCCATATAGATATAGTGGTGATCAAGATGGGAGAGCGCGGCTGGCAAAAACATATCGTGCCGCTTCTGCCGCCCAGGATCAGGACGGCACTGGCTGCCCTGCCGCCGGAAGTGGCCCGGGAACTGGAAGAAATCCGGCTGCGGGCGGGACAACCCCTGCTTTTGCAGACCGGGCGAGGGGAATTTTTTAGCGGGGAGCGCGGGGTGGCGGGGTCGGCGGCGGAGGCGCTGCGCCTGACGGCGGCGGAACTGCAGCAGGTGCTTTTAGCCATGACGGAGTTTTCCCTCTATGCGCGGGATGAGGAGCTAAAACGCGGCTACCTTGCCTTGCCGGGGGGGCACAGGGCGGGCTTCGCCGGGCGGACAGTGCTGGAAGACGGCAGGGTAAAGCTGCTGCGCGACATAAACGCGGTTAATATCCGCATTGCCCGGCAAATCAAGGGTGCGGCGCTGCAGCTTTTGCCCCATGTTTACTGTCGCCAAAAAAAAAGGGTCTACCACACGTTGCTTGTCTCACCGCCGCAGGCAGGAAAAACCACCATGCTCCGGGACCTGGCCAGACTGCTTTCCGACGGTGATGCCAGGGAAGGGCGCCCCGGGCTGAAGGTTGGGATAGTGGATGAGCGGTCGGAAATTGCAGGGTGCTTTCGTGGCGAACCGCAGCTTGATGTAGGGATGCGCACCGACGTGCTGGACGGCTGCCCCAAGGCGGAAGGCATGATGATGCTGATACGCTCCATGTCGCCGCAGGTGCTGGTAGCGGATGAACTGGGACGGCCCGAGGATGTCCGCGCGGTGGAGGAAGCGGTCACGACGGGAGCCAGCGTGATCACCACCGCCCACGGGGAAAATCCGGCGGAGCTCATAAAACGCCCCGGCCTGGCATATTTATTGGAAAATGCTTTTTTTGAGCGGGTTGTCGTTTTATCCAGGCGCCACGGCCCCGGTACCATTGAAGCAGTATATGCAGGGGAAGCTGTCCGAAAGTGGTGGCGCACGGAGGACAGGAGCAATGTGGGCTAAAGCTTTCGGTGCCATGCTGATTTTGTCCGCCACAATTCTGTGGGGCAATATGGAGATTGCCAAACTGCGCGGCCGCCTCCGGCAGTTGGAGGAGTTTCGCCTGGCACTGCGCTTGCTGGCGGCGGAAGTCGGGTATACGGCTACGCCGCTGCCACGGGCTCTGGAGCAGGTCGCCTGCCGTATGGAGACGGAAGCAGTGCAATCTTTTTTTCTTTCTGTCACCCGCAGGCTGCAGGGAGCCGCGGCCGCCGATGCGGGTACGGCCTGGCTGGAGACAGCCCGGTGCCTGCAAAACAGGCTGCAACTGACAGCAAAAGACTGGGCTGTGCTTTCCCGGGCGGCTGCCGGGCTGGGCGGTCTGGGCAGGGAAGACCAGCTGAAACAATTGAGCGCGGCGGAAGCCCAGCTGGCCGACCATGCCGCGGCGGCTGCCGCGCAGGCGGCAAGCGGGGAAAAGATGTGGCGCTACTTGGGAGTGTTGACAGGGATGGCTGTAGTGATCCTGCTGCTCTAGTCTGATTCGAGAAGGGAGCGAAAGCATGAGCGGATTTAATGTTGATCTCATTTTTCGTATTGCCGGCATCGGGATTTTTATTTCCGTACTGAACATTGTCCTGAAACAGGCCGGGAAAGAGGAGCAGGCACAAATGCTGACCCTGGGCGGCGTGATCGTAGTGTTGTTGATGGTTATCCAGCTGATTAGCGAACTTTTCTCCAGCATTAAAACTATTTTTAATTTGTAGCAGCCGCAAGAGAGGCAGCACGAGAAAGGAAGAGTTTAGTGGAAATCATCCGGATTGTGGCTTTTGCACTGATTGCCGCCTTTATGTCAATGGTGTTGCGGGAATACAAGCCTTTCTATGCCGCCATGGTTGCCGTGGTGGCAGGAGTGTTGATTTTTCTGCGTGTTGTCACCTACTTGTCGTCGCTAATTTCCTACCTTACGGAGATGACCTTGCAGACCAGCATCTCCCTGGTTTACCTGAATACACTGCTGAGGATTATCGGCATTGCTTACATTGCCGAATTCGCCTCCCAAATCTGCCGCGATGCGGGTGAAAGCGTTATTGCCGGCAAGGTTGAGTTTGCCGGCAAACTGTTAATCCTGGTGCTGGCCATGCCGTTGCTGACGGCCGTGCTGGAAACAATTCTCAAATTTGTACCGTAGGTGTGTCATGAAAAAATTTTTTGTGGTTTTATCTGTCGTGCTGCTTGCTTTTACCGGCAGCTCCCCGGTTTGGGCGACAAGTCCGCAGGAGCTTGCCAGACAGCAGCTGGAGCAGATAGATCTTGCGGAAATTGAAGCTTTTTGGCATGAACTGCAAGAGGAGACTGAGGAATACCTGCCTGAGATAAATTTTGCCACTATCCTGGAATGGTTCCGCGGGGGACAAGAAGTCTCCCTGGGAGAGGTCTTTACCGGTTTGTGGCGTTTCCTCTGGCGGGAACTTTATCTTAACCTGAACCTGCTCGGGAAACTGCTTTTTTTGGCGGTAGTGGCGGCGCTGCTGAAAAACCTGGAGAAAGCTTTTGCCAACGAAAACATTGCCGGCCTGACACAGGCTATTATCTATCTTGCCCTGATTGTAATCGCCATGCAAAGTTTCAGTGCGGCGGTTGCCCTGGGGCGGGAAACCGTCAACAAAATGGCGGATTTGATCCTGGCTGTCATCCCGCTGCTTCTGGCATTGCTGGCAGCCCTGGGCAGCCTGGCTTCGGCGGCAATTTTCCGCCCGCTTATTGTTTTTGCCGTGAATTTTTTTGCCTCTCTCACCCGGGATGCGGTGTTTCCCCTGATTTACCTGACCACCATCCTCTCCCTTGTGAATCATTTTTCACCGCGTGTTACTGTGAGCAAACTGGCCGAGCTGTTGAAAAATGTGGCCGTCTGGGGCATGGGACTGTCTATGACCATCTTTGTCGGCCTCATGACTGTCCACGGGGTTGCTTCTTCCGTGGGGGATGCGGTCACCATTCGCACGGCTAAATTTGCCGCCGGCGCTTTTCTGCCGGTGGTGGGCGGCCTGCTTTCCGATGCGGTGGAAACGGTGGCGGGGGCAACCCTGATTTTAAAGAATGCGGTGCATGTAGCCGGCGTTTTTATCCTTTTTGCCCTGGTGATTTTTCCACTGATTAAAATTTTGGCCCTGGTTTTCATTTATAAGCTGGCGGCCGCCCTGATCCAGCCCCTGGGGGATACAAGCCTCTGCGATTCGCTGAATACCATGGGCAACTGCCTGGCCCTGGTCTTTGCGGCTGTGGCTGTGGTGAGCATCATTTTCTACCTGGGTATTACCATTATTGCCGGCGCCGGCAACGCCTCTTTCATGTTAAGGTAGGTGGTAAAATGCTTGCCGTCCTTTCTGATATGGTTCGCAATCTCGTCATTCTTGTCATCATGGTGGCCGTCCTGGAACTGCTTTTGCCGCGCAAGGATTTCCGCCCTTTTGTCAACATGGTGGTGGGTCTGGTGCTGATACTGATGCTGCTTATGCCGCTGCGCTCGCTGCCGTTGCTGCCGTGGCTGAAAGAACCCGTGCTGAAAATCCGGGAAGCTGTCAGCAATGATGATGTGGCGGCACGGCTGGCCGAGCTGGAGCAGGTTAACTGGGAAATGACGCTTGACCGCTACCGGGAACTGATCGAGGAGAAAATTACGGGGCTGCTTCAGGCAAGCGGCAGGGAGCCCGTTGCCCTGGAATTTGCCCTGGAGGAGGATGTTAACCACCCGCAATTTGGTACACCTCGCAAGATTTATGTCCTTGCCCGGGAGGCAAAGCAGCAGCCGGTGGGGATTGTGCAGCCGGTCGAGAAGGTGGAAATCGGCAAGAGGGCGGAAAAGAGCGAGGCGCCTGCGGGCAGACGCGCACCTGACCTTGAAGAAAGCATTATACAAGCCTTGGGAGTTTCACGGCATGTTGTGGAGGTGTGGATGCTTGCGGATTAAAAGCTAAAACGTCCCGGCCGGGCCGGGTAAGTGGAGAAAATGCCGAAAGAAGAGGTGAAACAGGAAATGACAGACAGTATCTGGCAGCGGCTTGCGGAAATCACCGGCGGAAAGGGAAATAATAAGGGCAAGGGAAATATACCCGCCTGGGTTATTATTGCTCTTCTTGCCCTGGGGGTTTACTGCATGTATTTTATCGCGTCACCCGCGAGCAAAGAGGGAGCGGCAGTGCCGCAGGATGCGGGCGGGGGAGGCGGGGCCGGTTTTCTTTTGGCTTACAAGGCACAGTTGGAGCGGGAATTGCAGCAGGGGCTGGAAAGTGTGGCCGGGGTGAAAGAAGTCAAAGTGATGGTTACCCTGGACAGCGGACCGGTCTACGATTACCTGCAGAACGAGGAAAACACAAAGCGCACCACGGAAGAAGAAGACGGCAGCGGCGGAACCCGGCTGGTCGGTGAGAACACCGCCAGGGTGGAGGCTGTAATGTCCCAAAACGGCAGCGGGCAGGAAGCGGTGGTTATCCGGGAATGGACGCCGCGAATTGCCGGCGTCATGGTAACGGTGAAAGGCAGCGGCGGGGCACAGCTTTTGTTCGATGTGACCCAGGCGGTCAGCTCGGCCCTCAACCTGCCGGCGCACCGGGTGAAAGTCCTGCCAATGGATTGAATGAAAAAGGAGGGAAAAAATGCGTCCTGAAAACCAGAGAAAACTGCTTCTCGTCCTTATTTTGCTCGTCGCTGCAGCCGCCCTCTGGTATGTAAAACAAAACCGGGAAGGGCGGATTACCATCGGCAAACCGGTGGCACCGGCGCAGGAAGCGGACCAGGAGGAGACGGAAGTCTGGGACGGCGGTGAGACACAAAACTTGGCTGCGGCAGGGGAAGAGACGGCCGGTGAAGGAGCGGAAGAAGCGTCTGCCGGCCCAGGGCTGGATCTAAAAGAGTGGGATTTGGAAAACAGCCGGGACTTTTTTGTTGAATACCGCCTGCAGCGGGAACGTGTACGGGCAAATGAGATTGAAATGCTGGAACAGATGCTTGAAAACCCCAACATTTCACCGGAGGGGAAGAAAAAAGCGGAAGCACAGCTTTTGGCCCTAACCGCCGCCATGGAAGAAGAGCTGCTGGTGGAGAACATGCTGAAAGCACAAGGCTACAGGGAGGCCATTGTTTTCAGAAAGGACGGCCAGGCCAGTGTGGTGGTGCAGGCGGCTAAACTGAATGAGGAGCAGTTTTTGCAGATTGCAGAAACAGTCAGCAATGCCATGGGTGTGAGGATGGAGAATATCGCCGTCCTGGAGCACGGCGAAATGCCGGGCAAAGAATAACCTGTCCGGCACGGGCGAAAGATTGTTTTGCCTGCGTTTCTTTGGTATAATATAGAATGATATAGCAAGAGTTGTAATTTGGGAGGTGTAATCGTTGTCCATACAGGAGGATGTTACCCCGACAGCGCTGGGGAGTATCAGAATTGCCGATGAAGTAGTAGCTATTATTGCCGGCATTGCCGCCTCCGAGGTGGAAGGCGTGGCCGGAATGAGCGGCGGTATTGCCGGTGGTATTGCCGATATGCTGGGAAAACGCAACCTTTCCAAGGGGATTAAGGTTGAAGTGGGAGAAAAGCAGGCCGCAATTGATATTTATGTCTTAGTCCGCTACGGCACTCGCATTCCGGATGTGGCCTGGAAAATTCAGGAACGCTGCAAACAGGCTGTTGAATCCATGACCGGTCTGGAAGTGAAAAGAATCAACGTCCATGTCCAGGGTGTCAGCTTCGATACAGGCAAGGTGGATGACGGCGAAGAGGAACTGCGTGTACGTTAACGGAAAAAGCCCCTGTGCTTCCAGGGGCTTTCAGCCATTTCCCTATCCTACGGCATAAAGGAGTTGGAATAGCAAGTGAAAGCCCGAGAAAGACTATTGTTGATTCTGCTGGCCGTCATAGTGGGCGCAGTGGCCGTTATCATGGGAGGGGCTGCCATGGGATGGATCCCGCTTTCCCTTTTGCGGACAAGCATTGAAGCTGTTGCCGGCAGCGTGGAGTATGCCATCCTTTCCGTCCTGCTTCTGGCCTTTGCCGTCTTTTTCCTCCTAAGCAGTTTGCGGCCGGGCGGGGACAACGAGCAGACCATTGTCCAAATGGGGCCGCTGGGTGAGGTAAGAACCAGTTTTAAAGCGGTGGAAACGCTGGTCCTGAAAGCGGCACGCGGCAGCAAAAGCGTGCGGGAAGTAAAAACACGCATTCTTAACACGGAGCGGGGTCTGGTGATTTTTCTCCGTGCCATTTCCCTCCCCGACCAGAATATCCCGCAGGTTACCGCCGAACTGCAGCAGCTGGTAAAAAGTTACGTCGAGGATTCCACCGGCACGACAGTGGCGGAAATCAAAGTTTTAATTGAAAATGTGGCCGGCGATGTTGTCAAGACGGCTCGTTAACGAACCGAAGGAAGGTGTGGACATGTCGGCAAAAACCTGGCGGCAGCTTCTGGCTGAACACTGGGGAAAAGTAATCGGCGGCCTTGTGGGGTTGATTATCGGGCTTGCCATCTTGCTGTTTGGCTGGCGCAGCCTGTTGCTTTTTATCTGCATCGGGCTTGGCGTGTATATCGGCCGGATTTACGACAACCATGAGGGCCTGCAGCAATTTCTGCAGCGTTTCTGGCCGGACGGAGAGTGACGGGAGTGAAAGTATGAGCCGGCGACTGGCAAGGGAGATAGCTTTTCAGACTTTGTTCCAGCGGGACCTGGGAAAAAATGAAACGGAGCCGGCCCTGTCATCACTGGTGGAAGAAAGCGGGTTGAGCGGTGAATATGTGAACTTTGCCCGCGCGCTGGTGGAGGGGGCGGTCAGGGAACAAGAAACTATTGATCAGGCGATCCGCCGTTACCTGCAGCGCTGGGAATTAAGCCGTCTGGCAGCGGTAGACCGCGCCATTCTGCGCCTGGCTGCCTATGAACTGCTTTTTTGTCCCGATATTCCCGCCGCTGTTGCCATTAATGAAGCGCTGGAATTATGCAAGCGCTACGACAGTGAAGAATCGGCCAAGTTTTTAAACGGCGTGCTGGACAAAATTGCCCGGGAGCGTTCGGGCGACGGGGTGGTTAGCTAATGTTTGTCGGTATTGATACATCATGCTACACTACGTCCCTGGCTGTGTTGGACAACCAGGGACGTTTGCTTGCAGATGCAAGGAAGCCTTTGCCGGTGGCGGCTGGCCGACGCGGCTTGCGCCAGTCTGAAGGCGTTTTTCTGCACCTGCAGCACCTGCCGCAGCTGATGGAAGCCGTGGCGGCCCGGCTGGGGGAGCTTTCTCTTTCTGCCGTGGGCGTCTCCTCCCGTCCGCGGCCGGTGGAAGGGTCCTATATGCCCGTGTTTACCACCGGCACCTCCTTTGCCCGTATGCTGGCCGCCGCCTGCGGCATCCCCTGCTTTCAGCTTTCACACCAGGAAGGACACCTGCTGGCGGGGACATGGTCCGCCGGCTTTGCCGCGGATGATTTTTATGCCTTGCACGTTTCCGGGGGGACAACTGAACTGCTCTCGGTACAAACCAGGGACACGCTGCAAATCACGCTTGTGGGGGGGACACAGGATTTGCATGCCGGCCAGTTTATCGACCGCACCGGAGTGGCACTGGGACTGCCCTTTCCGGCCGGTCCCCACCTGGAGGCGCTTGCCAAAACGGCGGTACAGGCGGTACAGATTCCTGTTTCCGTCAAGGGGAGCATGTTGTCTTTTTCCGGACCGGAAAGCTACGTGCAGCGCCTGCTTGCCGGAGGAAAAGCAGACGGGGCGGCCGTGGCCCGGGGGGTGGAGCACTGTATTGCCGAATCACTCCGGCGCATTATCTGCCATGCCAGCAAAAAGCAAGGCAAGAGGCCAGTTCTCTTTGTGGGCGGCGTAATGGCCAACCGGTATATCCGCTCATACCTGGCGGAACACTTGCCCGGGCAGTGCGTTTTTGCAGACACCGCCTATGCCGGCGACAATGCCGTGGGAGCCGCTTATTATGCCTGGCAGAAAGTTAACGAAAAGTAAAGATTTCGCCGCCTGGAAAGGAAATGATCCTGAAAGCGCGAATCTAAAAAGCACGCGCATCACTGAGGCAGGAATTGTTTCCAGCGTACCGGGCGGTCCCGGCACGGTCGACAAAAGCCTGCCGCAGAATATTTACTGGAGTGTTGCCTGCATGAATCTTGATTTTACCCGCACCCTAAGCGTGGGAGAAGTAACCACTTATCTCAAGCAGCTTTTTGCCGCCGATCCCCTCTTGAGTCGGCTGCAGGTTAGCGGTGAAATATCCAACTTTAAACACCACAGTTCCGGTCACATGTATTTTACCCTGAAAGACAGCAGCGCCGCACTGCGCTGCGTCATGTTCCGCAGTGCCAATCAGCGCCTTGCCTTTCGCCCTGCCGACGGCATGAAAGTCATTGCCGCAGGCAGGATCTCTGTTTATGAAAGGGATGGTCTGTACCAGCTGTATGTTGAGGACTTGCTGCCTGAAGGCGTGGGCAGTCTCTATGCTGCCTTTGCGGAGCTGAAGGCCAGGCTGGAAGCGGAAGGGCTGTTCAGCCCGGAAAGAAAAAAGCCGCTGCCGCGCTTTCCCCGGCGCATTGGCGTCGTTACTTCGCCTACAGGGGCAGCAGTGCGCGATATTTTGACTACTCTCGGACGCCGCTATCCCCAGGCGGAGGTGCTGATTGTGCCGGTTCTTGTCCAGGGACCGGAGGCGCCGCAGCAAATCGCCGAGGCCTTGGACTTCCTGAACAGTGTGCCGGACATCGATGTAATTATTGCCGGCCGTGGAGGCGGTTCCATCGAGGAGTTGTGGGCTTTTAACGAAGAGGTGGTGGCGCGTGCCATTTACCGCTCGCACATTCCCGTCATCTCCGCCGTGGGGCATGAGACCGACTTTACCATCGCCGATTTTGTCGCTGATGTCAGGGCAGCAACACCAACGGCGGCGGCGGAGCTGGCAGTGCCGGACATGCGGGAACTGGAGCAGTATTTCCTTCAGGCGGCGCGCCGCCTGGTTGTCAGGCTGAAAAGCATCCTGGAGCAGGAAAAACGCTACCTGATGCGCCTGGCTTCCGCACGCGTGCTGACGCGTCCGCTGGAGCGGGTGGAGCAGGCGGGGCAGGCGCTGGACAGTCTTTTCACCCGCCTGGAAGGGCAGGCGGCAATCCTCCTGCAGGGCAAGACCGCCCGGCTGGACCTGCTGGCCGCCAAGCTGGCAGCTTTAAACCCGTCGTCGGTGCTGGATAGGGGCTTTGCGATTTGCTACGACCAGAGCGGAAATGTGGTGACCGACAGTAACAGCCTTGCGGCAGGAGACAGGGTGCTTTTGCGTTTCCGCAGGGGACGCGCTGATGCCGCCATTCTACAGTCTTACCTGGAGGAAAAACAATGAGCAAAGAGAACGGTAAGGAAAAAATGACTTTTGAACAGGCCCTGGAAAAGTTGGAGGCAGTGCTGCAAAAGCTGGAGCGCAACGACTGTCCGCTGGACGAGGCCATGGCCCTTTTTCAGGAAGGGATGGAGCTGGTGCAGTTTGGCCGCAAAAAGCTGCAGGACGCGGAAAAGAAGGTGTCCCTGCTGCTGAAAGAAGCAGGCGAAGCTGTTCCTTTTAACAGTGAGGAGGACCTGGCGTGAGTACAAACTGGCAGGAAATAATTGCAGCTGTGGACAACGGGCTGGACAAGTATCTGCCCCCGGCGGACTCTTTTCCCCCGGATATTTGCCGTGCCGTCCGCTACAGCGTTTTTGCCGGCGGGAAGCGCCTGCGGCCGCTTTTGGTCATAACAACGGCCGGCATTTTTGGCGTGCCTCTGGAGCATGCACTGCCGGCAGCCTGTGCCATAGAAATGATTCATACCTATTCCTTAATCCACGACGATTTGCCCGCCCTGGACAACGATGATTACCGCCGGGGCCTTGCCGCCAACCACAAAGTTTTCGGCGAGGCCATGGCCATTCTGGCCGGGGACGCGCTGCTGACGGCTGCTTTCGAAACCTTGTCCATTGAGGCACCGCACTTTTTCCCGCCCGACATCGTGGTGTCGCTGATCCAGGAAATCTCCTGCGCCGCCGGCATCACGGGCATGATCGGCGGGCAGGTGGTTGACATCCTCTCCGAAGGCCGGTCTGTCCACCCGGATGTGCTGGCTTACATTCACAGGCATAAAACAGGCGCCCTCATTACCTGCTGTGTGCGCTGCGGGGCCCGCATGGGGCAGGCTGCACCGGAGCAGCTGCAGGCGCTGACCGCTTACGGGGAAAAAGTCGGTCTTGCTTTTCAGATAGTGGATGATATCCTGGATGTAGTGGGCGATGAGGCTGTCTTGGGCAAGAAAACAGGCGCGGATGCCGGTAAAAAAAAGGTGACTTACCCGGCGATTTTTGGCTTGGAAAAAGCCCGGACGGAGGCGGAAACTCTCTACAGGTCAGCCCTGGCGGACCTTGCTCCCTTCGGTGAAGCCGCCGCAGGCCTGAAAGAGCTGGCCGGCAAGCTGATTAACCGCATAAAATAAAGGACTGGTGCGGGCGAGCATACAGGCGCTTGCCGGGGATTGGCGAAGGGGCGGCATGACGGTGCACATTCTTGTCAAGAAAGCCTCTGCCACAGGGGATGGCATGATTTAGCAGCATTTGAGTCCCGGGGATTAATATGTTAGAATAAAAGCAAACTCGTAGGTGGCGCAGTATTCTAGTTAATACCGCCGTTTCCGAAGACGGGCCTAAAAATCCGTTAAGGGCATATCGATGAAGTTCTTGGTGCTGGCTGCCGACGCCCAGTTGGGGGCTGGTGCTGAGAGTTAAGGGGTTGGGGCGATCTGCAAAGGCATGCAGGCGTTGACCCTAGCCCCGTGGAGACCCAAGTGCGTGGTGGATTACCGTAGTGGGTAAATGACTACGGCTTGGGATAGAACCTGTATGCGGTTCGCGCTGTGTACAGTGTAGCCTGCCTTGAGTGAAAACGGTGGAGATTCTTTTGGGTTGAAACCGTTTTTGCAAAAGAGGCTAGGAAGCGGATGGTATTATCGAGGAAAACTCCTAGACTGTTCCTGCGGGGAAGCCCTTTAAGGATTAAAGTACGGACTAAGTGGCAATCCAGTCTCATTGTTGGCGACACAATGAAATCGGTCTTAATAGGAAACTGCCCGGAGCGGCGACGTCCGGGTGACTGATTGGGAAAACCTGCTGGACCTTAAGCCGTAACGTTTACTTAAAGGGTTGCTCACCTACGGTTTTATGTTATAATTAAAAGAGATTACATAATATTATTCAGCAAAGAGTTTGCCTGCAAACTCTTTTCTTGTATCACGGCACAAACAAGAGGTGGCGGGATGGGGTCGGAGCGGCGAAACAAGTCACAGCTAAGGTGGGCGGTGATAATTACCGCCTGGACATTTGTGCTGGCCGTCTTTTTAGGGATGGTCACGCAGTACTTGCTGGCGGGCATTCAGTCCATACTGCTTGCTGCAGTCAATCTTGTAATAATTATTTTTATCGGTATACTATTTGATATGATAGGCATAGCGGCCACTGCCGCCGATGAAGTGCCCATTTTGGCCAAGGCGGCGAAAAAAACGCCCGGGGCGAGGGAAGCGCTGTATCTGGTTCGCCATGCCGACCGTGTTTCCAATTTCTGTAACGATGTGGTGGGCGATATTGCCGGTATCATCAGCGGCGGCCTGGGTGCCTTGCTTGTCCTGCGCCTGGTGGCGGGGGGATATTTTCAGGAAAGCCCCCTGCTCAGCATTTTTCTGACCGGCATAATTTCCGCATTAACCGTGGGCGGCAAAGCCTTGGGCAAAACCTTTGCCATTGAGCGTTCCACGGAGATCATCCTGGGAGTCGCCTCTCTTTTGACCAAAATAGATGCCATCCTGCCCGGGAAGAGTATTTTCGGGAATGCCCTGCCGCGCAAGCGAAAGTGAGGTTGCAATATGGGGAAATGGCTGTCGGCAATCCAGCAGCCGGCCGATTTAAAAAAGTTGAACTTGCAGCAGTTGAATGAACTGGCCAGCGAAATTCGTGCTTTTTTGCTGGAAAAAGTGGCGAAGACCGGCGGCCATTTGGCACCCAACCTGGGCGTTGTGGAACTGACAATTGCCCTGCATGTTGTTTTTGACAGCCCGCACGACCAGATTGTCTGGGATGTGGGCCATCAGAGCTATGTCCATAAACTGCTGACAGGCCGCAGGGACAGCTTCGATACCCTGCGGCAATTTGGCGGTCTGAGCGGCTTCCCCAAACTCAAGGAAAGCGAACATGATGTTTTCCAAACGGGGCACAGCTCCACCTCCATTTCCGCTGCGCTGGGGCTGGCCAAAGCGCGCGACCTGCTTGGCGAGAACAACTATGTGATAGCCGTCATTGGCGACGGTTCCATGGGTGGTGGCATGGCCTTTGAAGCTCTCAATCATGCGGGGGAAATGAAAACGGACCTCATTGTCGTACTGAATGACAATGAAATGTCCATTTCCAACAATGTGGGCGGGCTGGCTGCTTATCTGGGGCGCCTGCGCACCGACCCGAAGTATACCCGCCTGAAGGAAGATGTGGAGGAGCTGTTGCGCCGCATTCCCGCCATCGGCGGCC
>JAAYMN010000065.1 GCA_012521345.1 Bacillota bacterium | reverse complement strand
TAACTTAACAATAACCGAATTGTCCTCATCTTGCATTCTTTTTTTAAAGCCTAGTGTCCAAGATGTATTGTAGTCCTACAAAAAACTGGAAAAAGTTTGTGCCCTGATGTTGACAGAAGCTAATAACTGTGATAAAATACGCTATTTGACAAATTAGCGGGGCTATGGTAGAATTATATACGTGACCTAGGGGGGTTGTCGATGGAATTTAATGTGGGCGATAAAGTTGTTTATCCCATGCACGGAGCCGGTGTCATCGAAGCAATTGAAGAAAAAGAAATCCTGGGCGAGCGTAAGAAATATTATATTATGAATATCCCGATCGGGGACATGAAAGTGATGATTCCCCTGGACAATGTGGAACAGATAGGGTTGCGTGAGGTTATTGACCGTGACGGCGTGCAACGGGTTTTCGCCATCCTGAAGGCAAACCACAGTAAAATGTCTTCCAACTGGAACCGCCGTTACAGGGCAAATCTCGATAAAATCAAAAGCGGTGACATTTTTCAGGTAGCCGAGGTTGTACGTAACCTTATGTACAGGGACAAAGAAAAAGGTCTTTCCACCGGTGAACGCAAAATGCTGGAAAGTGCGCGGCAGATTTTGGTTTCCGAACTGGTGCTTGCACAGGAAACCACGGCGGAAGATGTGGACAATATCATTGACCGTTTTTTTAGAGGGTAATCTTTTTTACTTGTGGCATCATAATAAAATGATGCCTTTCTTGCTATAAATATAGAATAAAGCAGGATGAAATGAAAGCGGTATTCCGGCCGCAGCGGGGTTGCAGCTGCAAGTTGGTGGATGTATCGATTTCCTTGCAGATGGTAAAAAATAATAGTTATAATTTACTTATCAGGACAGAAAGGAGGTGCATAGTTTGGCAAAACGGATTTTCCGGATGTTTTTACTTATTTGCGGCTTCGCTCTCGGCTACCAGCTGGTAAGTACCAGCATCGGAGCCATCACTGCTTTCGCCGGGATGGAAGAAACGGTGGCAACCACCATTGGTGTTTCTATTTTTGGCGGATCTGTTTGCGGCCTTATTTCTTATCTTATTAGCCCGATGCTGATTAAGTCGGCACGCCGTATAAACAACTGGATTGAAACAGCCCTAAAATCCGTCCCGACCCAGGATATTGCCGTCGGTGTAACAGGCCTGGTAATCGGCCTGCTTGTTGGAGCTCTTTTGGGGCTGGCGCTGCATCGCATACCGCTGATAGGCAACTACCTGACTGCCCTGGTAACACTGTTTACGGGATATTTGGGCACCAGCCTAATGCTTAATAGAAAGGAAGAAATGACTTTTTTAACCAATTTATTCACACGTCAGGCCAGAGCGGACAAGAGCGGGGCCCGGTCGGCCAAGATACTCGACACCAGCGTTATTATTGACGGGCGGATTGTTGACATTGCCGCTACCGGCTTCCTTGAAGGCGTGATTATTGTCCCCGGCTTTGTTTTGGAAGAACTGCGCCATATTGCCGATTCGTCGGATACGCTGAAAAGGAACCGCGGCAGGCGCGGGCTGGATATCCTGAACAGAATTCAAAAAGAATCACATATACCTGTCCAGATTGTGGAGCATGATTTTGATGATATTCCTGAGGTGGACAGCAAGCTGATTAAACTGGCCAAAATGCTGAAAGGGAAGATTGTTACCAACGATTACAACCTGAATAAAGTTTGTGAACTGCAAGGCGTACCTGTCCTGAACATTAATGAACTGGCCAATGCCATTAAGCCAGTTGTCTTGCCGGGCGAAGAGATGCCGGCCCAGATTATTAAAGACGGCAAGGAAATCGGCCAAGGCGTGGCCTATCTGGATGACGGGACGATGGTTGTCGTTGAAGGCGGCAGGCGTTATATTGGTGAAACAATTGACGTTGTTGTTACCAGTGTGCTGCAGACAGCCGCCGGACGCATGATTTTTGCTAAACCGAAAAATGTGGAAAAATTATCGGGAGTCCGTTCATGAGTAATGCCGTTATAATTCCTGCAGCCGGACGGGGCAGCAGAATGCGGGCAAAAATAAACAAACAGTTCCTGCCGCTTGTGGGCAGGCCTGTTGTTGTCCATACCATCCAAGCCTGTCTTGCTGCCGCCGTTTTTGACCAGGTCATTGTCGTTGTTGCTCCCGGCGAAGAGGAGATGTTTCGCCGGGATGTTCTTTTGTCCTGGTTCCCGGGGGAGCAGATCACTATTGTCACGGGAGGCAGGGAGCGCCAGGATTCGGTCGCCAACGGCCTGAACAGCCTGCAGAGGGAAATTGATTATGTGTGCATCCATGACGGCGCGCGGCCGCTGGCCCCGCCGTCGCTGCTGCAAAGATGCATGGCAGAGGCGCGTGTGAGCGGCGCCGCCGTGGCGGCGGTTCCGGTAAAAGACACTATTAAAACGGTAGATACTGATGGCAAGATTGTGGCCACGCCCGACCGGTCGCGTCTGTGGGTGGTGCAAACCCCGCAGGCCTTCCGCAGAGACTGGCTGGAAGAGGCTTACCGGTACGGGAAAAAGCAACATTTGCAGGTGACGGATGATGCCGCCCTGCTTGAATTGTGCGGCTATCCGGTAACTGTTGTGCCGGCGGAATATAGCAATCTGAAAATCACCACGCCGGAAGACCTGGCATTGGCGGAAGCGCTCTTGGGGAGGAAGCAGACATTGCGCGTTGGCAACGGGTATGATGTTCACCGGCTGGTGCTGGGCAGGAAGCTGATTCTGGGAGGGGTCGACATCCCGCATGCTTTGGGGCTGCTCGGCCATTCCGATGCCGATGTGCTGGTCCATGCCATTATGGATGCCATGCTGGGGGCACTGGCCATGGGCGATATCGGCAGGCATTTTCCGGATACCGATCCCCGCTACAAGGACATCTCCAGCCTGAAGCTTTTGCGGCATGTGGCCGCCCTTTGTGCGAAGGAAGGCTTCCGGCTGGGCAACCTTGATGCCGTTATTGTTGCACAGCAGCCCAAGCTTGCTCCCTATATAGAGGCGATGCGCCAAAACATTGCGCGCGCCCTTGACGCGCCGGCAAGTGCAATCAGCATCAAGGCAACCACCACCGAAGGCCTGGGCTTTGCCGGCCGTGGTGAAGGCATCGCCGCTTTGGCCACCGTTTTCCTGGCCGGGTCGGGCCGGAACACATAAAAGCAAGCCTGAAGGAACAAGAATAAGGGCTGTAACGAAATGCAAATTCGTTGCAGCCCTTTTCCGTCTGCAAATTATGCTGCGGGCGTTTTATGCATCAGGCTGGCAAGATAAAGCAAACCTGCCTGCAGGCAGATGCAGCCTGCCACGGTGGCGGCAGAAAGCGGGAGTTCCGGCCTGTTTACTGGCTGTCGGGGATGCACTCCGCTTCATCCAGCCAGGGGGCAGCGGAGGCGTCGCTGGGGGCGCGCCAGCCGCTGCGCGGGGAAAGACTGCCCGGGCCGATCATGGGGCCGTCGGGAGAGGCGGAGCGTTTGAACTGGCTGACGGCATAGAAGCGTCTGAGGAAGACCTGCAACCAGTGCTTAATCTGGGCAAGCGTATACTGGCGTTGCTTCTCCTCCGGCAGGCCGTGCCGGCTGCCGCTGCTTTTGTCATGCCAGGCGTTATAGGCAAGGTAAGCCACTTTGCTCGGCCTAAAGCCGAAGAGACTGGAATAATAAAGGAAAAAATCGTGCAGTTCATACGGCCCGATGATTTCCTCCGTCAACTGGGCCGGCTCATCACTGTCCGACCGGCCGGGGACTAGTTCCGGGCTGATGTCGGTAGCCAGGATGTCCAGGAGCACTTGCGAGGCGGCTTCGCCTGCCACTCCTGCCTCCGCTTCCCAGCGCAGTAGCTGCTGGAGCAGCGTCTTGGGGATACCGGCATTTACATTATAGTGGGACATGTGGTCGCCCACGCCGTATGTCGTCCAGCCCAGGGCCAGTTCGCTCATGTCTCCCGTGCCCAGGACAAGCCCGCCGTGCAGGTTGGCCAGCCGGAAAAGCGTAGCCGTGCGCTGGCCTGCCTGCACATTTTCAAAAGTTACATCGTAGACCGCTTCGCCACGCCCGGCCGGGTGGCCGATGTCGGCAAGCAACTGCCTGCTGGCAGAGCGGATGTCAATTTCTTCGCCGTAAACGCCCAGAGCTTTGATTAATTTCCAGGCATTTTTTCTGGTCTTGTCCGAGGTGGCAAAACCGGGCATGGTATAGGCACGCACATGCTCCCGGGGCAGTTCCAGCTGATCCATGGCTTTGGCGGCAATCACAAGCGCCTGGGCGGAATCAAGGCCGCCCGAGACGCCGAGCACGATTTTTTTGCGGCCCGCAGCACGGAGGCGCTGCGTCAAGCCCTGGATTTGCATCTTGTATGTATCTCGGAAATGCTTTTGACGTTTTTCCGGGTCGGCGGGAATATAGGGGAAGCGCGGGCAGGGGCGCGACAACAGCAGCTGTGCCTCAGGCGTCGTGACAGTAAATTCCACCTGCCGGAAATGTCCCGCTGCCGCCTGCAGGCGGGCATTTTCCGCAAAGGTATGGCAACGCAGCCTTTCCTGTACCAGTCTCTCCAAGTCTATTTCGGTATAAAGCAGTTCTGAATGCGGCCGGAAACGTTCCGTCTCCGCCAACAATTCGCCGCTTTCAGCGACCAGGGCATGCCCGTCCCAGGTAAAATCGGTTGTTGATTCGCCGCAACCTGCGGAAACATAAAGATAAGCGGCCAGGCAGCGTGCCGCATGGGCGGCGATGAGTGTGCGCCTGCAGCCTGCGCTGCCCGCAGCGGCAGGGGAAGCGGCCGGGTTGATGAGCACGGTTGCCCCGGCCAGGGCGGCGGAAGCTGACGGGGGAACGGGCACGAACATGTCTTCCCCCAGCTCGACGGCGAAGACAAAGTGGGGAATGTTTTTTGCCGTGAAAAGCAAATCTGTGCCGAAGGGGATATTGCGCCGGCCGCAGAAGTCTACGGAAGTCCTGCTTGTTGCCGCCGCCGGTCGGAACTGCCTTGCCCGGCCCGTTGGCAGGTAAGTTTGGGGTACAATGCCAAGCAACTGCCCGTGTTGGAGGATTAAGGCACAGTTAAACAGGAAAGAATCAACCACAAACGGGGCGCCCAGAATAAAAACAGGGTCCAGTCCGGCTGTCTTTTGCATTATTTCTGTAATGGCGGCAGCTGTAGCTTCCAGCAGCGCCTGCTGGTGGAATAAATCTTCGTTGCTGCCGGCGGAAAGGTGCAAACCGGGAAAAACGGCTAAAATGGCATGTTCTGCCGCGGCCTGACGGGCCAGCCTGACAGTTTCCGCCGCGTTGTAGGCCGGATCCGCCACCCGGACTTCCGGGACAGCCGCCGCCACCCTGATAAAGCCGTGCCGGTAAAAATTGAAGAAGTTGTGCATGTGCTGCCCTCCTGCAAGCTGAAGCAGTTTTTTCCTTAATTATAACATGGCGGAAAAAAGGAAACTATGGTGTTTGTTGTCTCGCGGCCGGTGAGATGGTATAATAGGGAAAGTCATGAAACGGAAGGTGAAAAAATGGCCAAAGTAAAAGTCCGTTATGCTCCAAGCCCCACAGGGCCTTTACATATTGGCGGCGCCCGTTCCGCCCTTTTCAACTGGCTTTTTGCCAGAAAAATGGGGGGGACCATGCTTGTCCGCATTGAAGACACGGACCTGGAACGTTCCAGCCGTGAATCTGAAGAAATGATTCTTGCTTCCCTGCGCTGGCTTGGACTTGACTGGGATGAAGGCATTGAAGTAGGCGGCCCCAACGGCCCCTACCGGCAGCAGGAGCGGCTGCATCTTTATCGCCCTTATGTTGAGCAGCTATTGCAAAGCGGGCAGGCATACGAATGCTACTGCAGCGAAAAGGAACTGGAAGCCGAACGCCAGGAGCTGCTGGCACGGGGGGAGCTGCCCCGCTACCTTGGCAGGTGCCGCAATTTGTCACGAAAAGAGCGGGAAGCCTACTGCGCCGCCGGGCGCAAGCCCGTCATCCGCTTCCGTGTACCGGAGAACAGGCTGCTGGCGGTGGACGACTTGGTGCGCGGCCGCGTTGAATTTGACAGCAACGGTATTGGTGATTTTATTATTGTCAAATCAGACGGGTTGCCCACCTACAATTTTGCCGTTGTTCTCGATGATGCGCTGATGGGCATTACACACGTCATTCGCGGCGAGGAACACTTATCCAATACGCCCCGCCAGCTGCTGATCTATGAAGCCCTTGGTTTTCCGACGCCGCAGTTTGCCCATGTGTCCCTCATTCTGGGGGAGGATCGCACCAAAATGAGCAAGCGCCACGGCGCCACTTCCGTTTTGCAGTACCGGGAGCAGGGCTATCTGCCGCAGGCGCTGGTCAATTTTCTTGCACTGCTGGGCTGGTCTCCGGAAGGGGAACGGGAAATATACTCCCTGGCGGAACTGACGGAATTGTTTTCCCTGGAACGCGTATCCAAGAGCCCGGCTGTTTTTAACCTGGAGAAACTGAACTGGATGAATGCCTACTATATTAAACAGACGCCCTTGGCTGAGCTGACGCAGCTTTGCATCCCGCATCTTGTTGCTGCCGGCTTGCTGGAGGCGGAACCGGTTGGGGAAAAGCTGGCGTGGCTTGAGCAGGCGGTGGCTTCTGTCCAGGAAAAAATGGAATATGCGGCCCAGGCTCCGGAACTGTTGCGGGTGTATTTCGGTGAGACGGTGGAGCTGGACCCGGCGGATGATGCGGCGGGGGAAGTTCTTGCCCTGGATACGTCGCCCGCGGTTATCAGCGCGCTTGCCCAAAAAGCGGCCGCCTACACCGACTGGGACAGTGAGATTGTGCGCCGTGTACTGAAGGAGATTGGCAAGGAGCTGGGTGTAAAAGGGAAGGCTTTGTTTATGGCGGCGCGCATTGCTGTCAGCGGCCGCTCGCACGGGCCTGACCTGAATGTGCTGCTGACGCTTTTGGGGCCAGGCGTGGTGCGCTCTCGCGCCCTGTCCGTCCTGCGGCAGCTGCAGCAATGAGAAGAAACACCTTCGGGGCTTGGACTTGCGGGCGGTTGTTATGCAGCGGCGCCGGGTACTGCCATAAACAGTGTTGGCGCCTCCCGAAATGCATGCCCGGCAGCAGTCTCCCGGTGCCTGCAGTTTAGAGCTTCTGTTATTAAAGGAATGTTGACACACTTTCGCGTGCTTTCTATAATATATAGTAATTCCATATGTAAACGCGATGAAGGGGAAGAGTAAGGTCTGGGCTGCCGCCAGAGAGAAACTTCCATGGCTGCAAGAAGTTTTCGGATCGGCCCTGCCCGAAGTGCGCCCCGGAGTATGCCTGCCGAAAAATCAGTAAGCGGGTGCGGCACTGCCGTTAACGGAATGAGGAGGGGCTTTGGGCCCAAACAGAGTGGAACCGCGGTAAAACCGTCTCTGCCAAAGAGACGGTTATTTTTTTAAGCGAGGGAGAGAGCATGCTAAAAAGACTGAAAGAGGATCTGCAAGCAATTTTTGAGCGCGATCCGGCTGCCAAGAGTGTGCTGGAAGTCATTTTGTGCTACCCTGGGCTGCATGCCCTGTGGGCGCACCGCCTGGCCCATGCCCTCTACAGGCGTCGCCTTTTCCTCCTGGCCAGGCTTATTTCCCAGATCAGCCGCTTTTTTACCGGCATAGAAATCCACCCCGGCGCCAAAATAGGCAGAGGTTTCTTTATTGACCACGGCATGGGGGTGGTGATCGGAGAAACGGCGGAAATCGGGGACAATGTTACACTGTATCAGGGAGTAACTCTGGGCGGGACAGGAAAAGAAAAGGGCAAACGCCATCCCACTATCGGCAATAATGTAGTTGTGGGTGCAGGCGCCCAAATCCTGGGTCCCATTGTTATCGGCGACCATGCCAAGATTGGCGCCGGCTCCGTGGTGCTGAAAAATGTGCCGGCTTATACCACGGTGGTCGGTGTTCCGGGCCGGGTCGTCATCCACCGGGGAACACGGGTGCCTTCCGTTGATTTAAACCATATTGACCTGCCGGACCCTGTGGCGGAAATGCTGCACTGCCTGCAAAATCAAATTGATGAACTGCGTTATCAGCAGGAAAAATGCCTGAAGGAGGGAAAAGCCAAGTGAGTATCCGTGTATATAACACCATGACGCGCAGAAAAGAGCCTTTTATACCTGTCAATGGCAAAAAAGTGGGCATTTATGCCTGCGGCCCTACCGTTTACGACTATTTTCACATCGGCAATGCCCGTGTCTTTATTGTTTTTGATGTAATACGCCGCTACCTGCGCTGGCGGGGCTATGACGTTACTTTTGTGCAGAATTTTACCGACATTGATGATAAAATGATAGCAAAGGCACAGCAGACGGGTGTAACTGTGGCGGAAGTGGCAGAAAAATACATTCAGGCATATTTTGAGGATGTGGGGGCTCTCGGGGTGGAGCCGGCCGATGTGCATCCCAGGGCAACGGAACATATCCCGGAAATTATTGCCCTCATTAAAGAGCTGGTGGACAGGGGCCTTGCGTACAATGCCGACGGCGACGTTTATTTCCACACGCCAGCTGCCGCCAATTACGGCACCCTTTCCCGCCAGCCCTTGGAGGAGCTGGCGGCCGGCGCCCGGGTGGAAGTGGATGAGCGCAAGAAACACCCGCTGGATTTTGCCCTCTGGAAGAAGCAAAAACCCGGGGAGCCTGCCTGGGACAGCCCGTGGGGGCCGGGGAGGCCGGGCTGGCATATTGAGTGCTCCGCCATGTCCATGAAATACCTGGGCGAAACATTTGATATTCACGGCGGCGGCCCGGACTTGGTTTTTCCCCACCATGAGAATGAAAAAGCGCAGAGCGAAGGTGCTACGGGGAAGCCTTTCGTCAAGTACTGGATGCATGTCGGCTACCTGAATATCGACCAGCAGAAAATGTCCAAATCACTGGGCAATTTTCTCACGGTAAGAGATATCAGAAAAACAGTGGATCCCATGGCCGTCCGCTTTTTCATGCTTTCTGCCCATTACCGCAGCCCGCTCAATTATTCGGCTGAACTGCTGCAGCAGGCGCAAAGCGGCCTGGAGCGGCTGAACAATGTGGTTTACAACTTGCGCGACTTGCTCGTCAGGCTGCCCCAGGCGTATGAGCAGCCTGAGGCGGAGGCGTCGGCCAGGCTGGCGGAGCTGAAAAAGTACAAGGAACGTTTTGTGGCGGCCATGGATGATGACTTTAACACGGCGGACGCCCTGGCAGTCCTCTTTGACCTGGCCCGCGAAACAAACACCTACCTGAAAAATCCTGCCCCGGCACGGAGCGTGGTGGCGGCAACCCTTGGCTTCTTTACGGAGACAGGCGCCGTCCTGGGGCTTTTCCAGGAAAAAGAGCGACAGGATGCGGAGTTTGCAAACAGGGTGAATGCCCTGCTTGAGCGGCGCCAGGCGGCGCGCAAGGCCAAAGACTGGGCCGCGGCCGATGCCATACGTGACGAGCTTGCCGCCATGGGCGTAATTGTGGAGGACACTCCGCAGGGTCCCCGCTGGCGGAGGAAATAATGGATTACAGGCAAATCAGTCCTTTGCTACTGGCGTATGTGGGAGATGCCGTTTTCGATCTTTATGTGCGGGCCAAACTTGTCAGGACCCTGCAGCTGCCGATGCAGGAACTTCACAAAAAAGCAACGCACTATGTGCGGGCTGCGGGCCAGGATGCGGCCCTGCAGCGCCTGCAGTCGCAGCTGACGGAAACGGAGGCTGAAATCGTCCGCCGCGGCCGCAATACAAAAAGCCGTGTGCCAAAGAATGCGGGCCTGGCTGCTTACAGGCGCGCCACCGGTTTTGAAGCGCTTTTAGGCTGGCTCTTTCTCACAGGACAAAAGGCACGCTTGGAAGAACTGCTGGCGCAGCTTGCCATCGGGGAGGAGGGCGAAAAATGAAAGTAACACTGCTCGCTTATACACCGGAGCCGGAAAAAATTGTGGCAGCCGCCGCCCGGCTGTGCTATTCCGCGGCCGGGACGGAAGAGCTTCTGGCGCGCCTGTCGCCGGAGGAAATAAGGGCGTTTCTGTACAAACTACTGGCAATGGGGCACCAGTCACCCATCGAGCATGTTTCCTTTACCTTTGCCGTGGAAGGGGTGAGCCGGGCTCTGTCCCACCAGATGGTCAGGCATCGCATTGCCTCCTACTCGCAAAAATCCCAGCGTTATGTCCGCGAGGACAATTTTCAGTACATTGTGCCGCCTTCCGTGCAGGAGAACCCGGAAGCGCTGGCCATCTTTGAAGAACAGATGCAGAAAATCCGGGAGGCCTACCGGGCGCTGCGGCAGCTGGTGCACCATGAGGACGCCCGGTATGTGCTGCCCAATGCCTGTGAAACAAAGTTTGTTTTTACCATGAATGCACGCAGCCTGTACAACTTTTTCCGCCTGCGCTGCTGCAACCGTGCCCAGTGGGAAATACGCGCGCTGGCGGAAGCGGTTTGCCGGGAAGTGAAAAAAGTGGCCCCCACTTTGTTTGCCACGGCCGGTCCCGCCTGTGTTGCCACAGGGTCATGTCCCGAGGGGGCGCTTTCCTGCGGGCAGATGCAGGCAGTCCGGGAAAAGTATGAAAACATGTAGCGCCCTGCCCTGAAGGCGGACGCTGCTTGCCGGGTTTGACGAAAAAGAGCGCATGACAGGCGGCCTTGTCTTTAATAATAACAGGTGAAAGGAAACAGGCGGGGTATAGTATGGAAGAGAAAAGATTGATTGCCGGGCGCCGGCCTGTCTGGGAGGCGCTGCAGGCCGGAACGGCTGTCAGCCGCATTATTGTCCAGCAGGGTCTGCGTTCCCGGGCTGTCACGGAAATTGTCACTGCGGCCAAGGCAAGGCAGATTGCCGTGGAATACTGGCCGAAAAATGCCATGGATAAACGGGATGCCGGCAACCATCAGGGAGTTATCGCCGAAGTGCCGCCTTTCCGTTATACGCCTTTTGAGGAGCTGCTTGCCGCCAGGCGGGATGAACCGCCCTTCCTCGTGGTCCTGGACCACCTGCAGGACCCGCACAATGTGGGGGCGATTGTGCGTACCGCTTATGCTGCAGGCTGCCACGGCCTCATCCTGCCGGAACGCCGGGCGGCCGGGATGACACCGGCGGCGGTTCGGACGTCGGCCGGGGCGGCCGAATACCTGCCTGTAGCCCGCGTGGTCAATGTGGCCCGCTGCCTGGAGCAGTGCCGGGAAGTGGGCATGTGGATTTACGGAGCAGATATGGACGGCGAGCTGCTCTACACGGAAGGCGACTATAAGGGACCCCTGGTCCTGGTAATTGGCAGCGAGGGGGAAGGGCTTGGCCGCCTGGTAAAAGAAAAATGCGATTACCTGGTGCGCCTGCCCATGCAGGGACGGATCAAATCCCTCAATGCTTCCGTGGCGGCAGGGCTACTAATGTATGAAGTATACCGCCAGCGTGCCGGCTTAACATAAAAAATGCTCACATCCTGACGATGCCTGTCCTGCGGCTTGTCTAAAAGTCCTTGACGCTTTATGTAACGTTACGATATAATAACCTTGTACTATCGGTTACTTTCCAGGTTGCGGAGCAGCGATGATTAATCGTGGAGGCGATGCAGGTGAATGTGACGGCCCAGGAAGTCCGTGGTCTGGCTGATTCTCATAAAAATTACGCTGTGCAGACAGATGAAGAAGTAGCCATCGAAGCCAAGAACGGCTGCGAGGTTGCTTTGGAATATTTGATCAATAAATACCGTAATTTTGTCAAAGCAAAGGCCAGGTCATATTTCCTCATCGGCGCTGACAGGGAAGACATAATTCAAGAGGGAATGATTGGGCTGTACAAGGCAATCCGCGATTTTAAGGAGGACAAACTTTCTTCATTTCGTGCTTTTGCCGAGTTGTGTATTACCAGACAAATTATCACAGCCATCAAGACTGCCACCAGGCAGAAGCATATTCCGCTTAATTCCTATGTGTCCCTGAACAAGCCCATCTATGATGAAGATTCGGATCGTACCTTGCTGGACATTCTTTCCGGGGCGAAAATCACCGACCCGGAAGAATTAATGATTAACAGGGAAGAATATGACAACATTGAACTGAAGATGGGGGAGATTTTAAGCGACCTGGAATGGAAAGTTCTCATGTATTACCTGGAAGGCAAGTCTTACCAGGAAATTGCCGTGGAACTGAACCGTCATGTCAAGTCTATAGATAACGCGCTGCAGCGTGTTAAACGCAAGCTGGAACGTTACCTGGAAGTCCGGGAGAGCTAGTCCTGCGTGCATGCACTGAAAACGGGGAGCGCAGCTCTTCGTTTTTTGGTAAGGGCGACCACTTTTTGCCGTTTGCGTCAAATCTGGCAGCTGCCTGGCGCAAGACCCTGAAAATGACCTGTGCAGGCTTGTTGACACGGGAAAAATGGTGTTGTATAATCAAGGGGCTGAACCGGAGCAAGTGCGGGTGTAGCTCAATGGCAGAGCTCCAGCTTCCCAAGCTGGCTACGTGGGTTCGATTCCCATCACCCGCTCCAGATAACGTCGCGGGGTGGAGCAGCAGGTAGCTCGTCGGGCTCATAACCCGGAGGTCGCAGGTTCAAATCCTGCCCCCGCAACCAACATAAACATTACAAACCAGCATAAACGTCATAATCATAGATATTGCGATAGATTTTTGCTCACGTAGCTCAGTAGGTAGAGCGCATCCTTGGTAAGGATGAGGTCACCGGTTCAATCCCGGTCGTGAGCTCCAATTTTTGGCGGCGTAGCTCAGTTGGTAGAGCAGGCGGTTCATACCCGCCGCGTCAGGGGTTCGAGTCCCTTCGCCGCCACCAACTATACATATTTCTTGGACAAGCGTTGCCTTGACCAAGTATATTTTTTTATATTCGACTGGCAAATTATACTTGTTTAGGAGGTTTTAGCATGGCAAAGCAAAAGTTTGAAAGGACTAAACCCCACGTAAATATCGGCACCATCGGCCACGTTGACCATGGCAAAACCACACTGACCGCAGCAATTACCACCTGCCTGTCGGCGGCTGGCCTGGCAC
>JAAYMN010000064.1 GCA_012521345.1 Bacillota bacterium | reverse complement strand
CGCACTGCAGTTGTTGCTTGCGCTGCAGGCAGACCTGACACGGCCGGTCAATACGCGCCTGCTGCTGGAAAAAGCGCTGAGAGACCTGAAGGAGGTTGGTGCCCATGCAGAAAGTTGTGGGGATCCGTTTTAAAAAAGCGGGCAAAATTTACTACTTTGATCCGGAAGAGTTGGAGCTGCCTGCCGGCAGCTTTGCCATAGTTGAAACTTCCCGCGGGCTGGAATTCGGAGAAGTGGTGGTTGCACCGCGCATGGTGCCGGATGAAGAAGTGGTCCAGCCGCTGAAAAAAGTTATCCGGGTTGCCTCTGAGGAAGATTGCCAACAGGTATTGGAAAACAGGCAGAAGGAAGAAGAAGCTTTTGAAATCTGCCTGCAGAAAATTCGCGAACATGGTCTGGATATGAAACTGGTGGATGTTGAATATACCTTTGACCGTTCCAAGGTTATTTTTTATTTTACCTCGGAAGGCAGGGTCGATTTTCGCGAACTGGTTAAGGATCTGGCTGCAGTTTTCCGCACCCGGATCGAATTAAGGCAGATCGGGGTTCGTGACGAGGCGAAAATGATCGGCGGCTTGGGTCCGTGCGGTCGTGTCCTGTGCTGCCATACTTTTCTTGGTGAATTTGAACCTGTGTCCATCAGAATGGCAAAAGACCAGAACCTTTCCCTTAATCCGACGAAAATTTCAGGCGTCTGCGGGCGCCTGATGTGCTGCCTCCGGTTTGAGTCGGACGCTTATGAGCTTGTGCGCGGTGAAAAAGAAGAGCTTGAGAAAGAAGAACTTGATAATGACGACATTATTCTGGAGGACGACCTGACCTGATCATGTAGGATTGGGGAAAAGCGCCTGGGCATTACTTTCTGCCGGCCTGTCTGCATAATGGTGTAGGAGGTTTGCAGCCCCGCTGCCTGCGGCGCGCAAAAGTATTTCCTGTGCACGGTTCAACACCGGGCCGCCAAGCAAAAACAGCAGGTCACCCGGAGCGGCATGGGACAGGAGACTGCTTGCCGCATCGGGGAGGTCGGGAAAGTAGGCAAATTCTGTCCCCGTCTCCTGCAGTGCCTGAAAAAATGCTTTTTCTTCGTGCAACTGAACCTGGTGTTTTTTCCTGCAGTGATACAGACTGCGTGTGACAAAAAGGCGGCTGCCGGGATGTTTTTTGCTCCAGGCCGCCAGTTCCAGGGCATTGCAGCGATTCAGTACCTGTCCTCCGCCGCCGTACAGCCCGTGCAACAGCAGGATCCTGGCGGCGGGCAGCGTATCGGCGGCTTTGAGGGCCGCCGCAAGCGCAGCGGGGTTGGTGGCGGCATCGTCCACGAGGGTAAAGCCACCAACCTTGATAATTTCCATATTTCTCCGCATGCCGGGGAAAGCCGACAAGGCACGGGCTACTTCCGCCACATCGGGTACAAAGAGGAGCGCAACGGCTGCCGCCAGCAAGGCGTTGGCAACATTGTGGAGCCCGGTCATCCGCAGCCGGACCTGGGCGGAACCGGGGACAACAGTTGTGCCGCCAAAGCCGGAAAAATCCGCCTTGACTGTAAGGTCGAAAGTGTAGGACATGTTTTTGCGCTGCAGGTTATCGGCCACAATCATGGCCTTGGGATAGCGGACTGCATATGTCAAATATTCCACATGTCCTTCTTCCGCCAAGGACAGAGCCTGCGGGTCGTCAGCATTGATGAAGACTTTTGCTCCTGCCGGCAACTGAGCAAAGAAAGCAGCTTTAATAGCCGTATAATGTTTTTGTGTCCGGCAGGACTTTAAATGGTCCAGGGAAAGATTGGTCAGAGCTGCCCCGGCAAAACTATCCCCGGTAAGGTGTTTTAGCCGCAGGGCGTCAACCGGCACTTCTACAAGCAGGCAATCACTTCCGGCCGTTGCCGCCTGCTGCAGAAAACGGGAAAAAGAAATATTGCCCTTCCAGGTGTCAAGTACGGCAGGAGAGAGCTTGCAGCGGGAAAGAATGAAGCCGGTCAGCAGAACGGCGGTTGTTTTGCCGTTGGTGCCGGTAAAACCAAACATCGGTTGTTGTGTTGTTTGCCGAATCATAAACCGCTCCTTTTCTCCGTTCTGTGGTTTTTAGTGTTTGTGTCCCGTGCTGTTTCTATGTATTGCTGCCGGTGAGGTGCACAATGAAGAAAGGAACATTATATCTCTGCCCCACCCCTTTGGGCAACCTGGAGGATATTACCCTGCGCGTCCTGCGCATCCTGCGGGAGGCGGATAAGATAGCGGCGGAAGATACCAGGCAGACGCGCAAGCTTTTAAGCCATTACGGCATCCATACCCCGCTTGTCAGTTACCATGAACATAACAGGAAGCAGAGGATTCCGCAGCTTTTAGAGTGGCTGCATAACGGCGAAACCGTTGCCCTTGTCAGCGATGCAGGGACACCGGCCATTGCCGATCCGGGGGAGGAACTGGTCAAAAAAGCTGTGGCGGAGCAGCTCACTGTAATCGCCCTGCCCGGCCCGGTAGCGGCGATAACCGCCCTGTCGGCATCAGGCCTGCCTGCCGTCCCTTTTGTTTTTTACGGTTTTCTGCCGCCGCGCGGTGTGCAAAAAAAGACAATTCTCGCCAAAATTCTGGCGGAGGATAAAACGGTTGTTTTTTATGAAGCACCGCACCGCCTGCGTCGTACGCTGGCTGCACTGGCGGAGGCTGACGGCGGCAGGCAGGTGGTTGTGGCGCGGGAGCTGACAAAACTGCATGAAACATACCATCGTGGTACACTGGCGGAAGTAAGCGGCTATTTCGCCCGGGTCGAGCCGCAGGGTGAGTGCACGGTCATACTGGCTCCCGGCATTTGGGCTAAAGAGCAGCCCAGTGCGGACGCCCTCCTTGCCCATTATCTGAGCCTTGGCATGCCTGCAGGGCAGGCGGCGCAGGAAGTGGCCCGCCTTACGGGACTGTCCCGCAATGATATTTACCGCCTGATTTTAGCGCAAAAAAAAGAAGGGCAGTAATGCCCCGAAAATTTATTGTGCGGCCATTTCTTTAATGCAGTCTTCGCAGACGATTCGGCCTTTATAATGTTTGACATTATCGGCATTGCCGCAGAAGAGACAGGCCGGTTCATATTTTTTCAGGATAATGCGTTCATTGTCGACATAAATCTCCAGCGAGTCTTTTACGTCAATGCCTAGTGTGCGCCGCAGTTCAATTGGAATTACTACGCGCCCTAGTTCGTCTACTTTACGTACGATACCCGTTGATTTCAACATAATTCCCCCCGTTCAGCAGAGTTCGACAAATAAAAGTATACCAGCAATTGCCAGACAATACAAGTATTTTTTTCAAGATTTTAATGTTATTCGCATTTTTAGTATATAATCGTATCTGCCTTGCCAAGCAACAGGCAAGATTGTTATAATAAAAACTATCGTAAGCAGCTGAGGATTATTTTTTACATAAGGAGAATGGCAATGGAAAAGAAAACATTTTATATTACCACACCAATTTACTACCCCAGCGATAAACTGCATATCGGCCATTCCTACACGACTGTGGCTGCCGATGCCATGGCTCGTTTTAAGCGCCTGACAGGATATGAAGTCCGTTTCCTAACCGGAACCGACGAGCACGGGCAGAAAATCGAGCGGCGGGCTCAGGCAGCCGGCAAGGATCCACAAGTGTTTGTGGATGAAATTGTGGACTGGATCAAGAAGTTGTGGCAGATTATGGATATCTCTTATGATGATTTTATCCGCACGACGGAGGAAAGGCATAAGCGGACCGTCCAGAAAATTTTCCAGCGGTTTTATGACCAGGGTGATATTTACAAGGCGAAATATGAAGGGCTTTACTGCACACCCTGCGAGGCTTTCTGGACAGAGCGCCAGGTGGTGGACGGCAACTGCCCGGACTGCGGCCGCCCGGTGGAACTGGTTTCAGAAGAAAGCTATTTTTTCAGGATGTCCAAATATGTAGACAGGCTGCTTGCTCATATTGAGGCAAACCCGGATTTTATCCAGCCTGCATCCCGCAAGCATGAAATGATTAATAATTTCCTGAAGCCGGGCCTGGCTGACTTGTGCGTTTCCCGCACTACTTTTAAGTGGGGTATTCCTGTCCCCTTTGATTCGGACCATGTCATTTATGTCTGGCTTGACGCTTTAAGCAATTATATTACAGCGTTGGGTTACTTGTCGGAAGACGACAGCCTGCTGCAAACCTTCTGGCCTGCGGATGTCCACCTGATCGGCAAAGAGATCGTCCGCTTCCATACCATTTACTGGCCCATTTTCCTCATGGCCCTGGGGCTGGAACTGCCCAAAAAGGTATTCGGCCACGGCTGGCTGTTGCTTGACGACGGCAAAATGTCCAAATCAAAAGGGAATGTGGTGGACCCGACAGTTCTGGTTGAGCGTTATGGCTCCGATGCCATTCGTTATTTCCTGTTGCGTGAAATACCCTTTGGCGCGGATGGCCATTTCAGTGAGGAAGCACTGGTGCAGCGGATTAATTATGATTTGGCCAATGACCTGGGCAATTTGCTGCACAGAACACTGGCCATGCTGAAGAAATATTTTGCCGGGCGTGTTCCCGCACCGGCGGAAAAGGATTCGGCTGATGAGGAGCTGCGGCGGCTGGCGGAGGCTTTGCCCGGGACACTGGAAAGCCTGATGGACGAGCTGCAGTTTTCCAGCGCCCTGGCGGAAATCTGGAAATTTATCGCTCGCGCCAATAAATATATTGACGAGATGTCTCCCTGGGCATTGGCCAAGGCCGGCAGAACGGAACGCCTGCAGACAGTCATGTACAACCTGGTGGAGAGTATCAGAATAGTTTCCGTGCTGCTATTGCCCTTTATGCCGAAGACACCCCCGCGGATCTGGCAGCAGCTGGGCATTGCCGACAAAGTGGAGTTGCAGTCCTGGGACAGCATCCTGTCCTTCGGCAGGCTGCCTGCCGGTGTCCAGACGGTGCCCGGAGAAGTCCTGTTCCCGCGGTTGGAACTGACGGGTGAAGGCGGCGCCCCGGTGCGCCAGGCAACGAAAAAAGAAAAAGTGCAGGCACAGGCGGAAAAGCCCGCCGCGGCGGAAAAAAAGGTGAAAACGGAAGAAACAGGCCTACTTTCCATTGAGGAATTTGCCCGGATGGACCTGCGCGTGGCGGAGATCTTGGCTGCCGAACCGGTGGCGGGTGCGGACAAATTGCTGAAATTACAGGTGGATGTGGGCGGCGAGCGGCGGCAGGTCGTGGCCGGGATTGCCAAATATTACAGTCCGGAGGAACTGCCGGGCAAAAGAGTTCTGCTGGTGGCCAATCTGAAACCGGCCAAGCTGCGCGGCGTCCTTTCCGAGGGGATGCTGCTTGCCGCTACTGACGATGCAGGCAACGTGGTGCTGGTTACAACGGAAAAACCTGTAAATAGCGGTGCAAAGGTAAAATAAGATGAAGTTGACCGATTCTCACGCCCACCTGAATGACGAGCGCTTTCGGCAAGATTATGCGCAGGTGCTGGCACGGGCCCGGGCAGCCGGTGTCACAACCATCATTAATGTCGGCTATGACCTGGCATCGTCGGCGGCCGCCTGTGACTTGGCGGAAAAAACGGAAGGTCTGTATGCCGCCGTTGGCATCCATCCCCATGATGCTGCAAGCTATACGGAAGAGACGGCCTGTATGCTGCGCAAGCTGGCGGCGCATCCGAAAGTGGTTGCCCTGGGGGAAATAGGCCTGGATTACTATTACAACTATTCCCCGCGGGATGTGCAGCAGGAGGTTTTTCGCAGGCAGCTGCGCCTGGCGCGGGAGCTCTCCCTGCCTGTGATCATCCATGACAGGGATGCCCATGATGATGTCTACCGGATTTTATGCGAGGAAAACGCGCGTGAGGCAGGGGGAGTTCTGCACTGCTTCTCGGGTGGCGCCGCTTTTGCCGCACAATGCCTGCAACTGGGCTTTTACCTGTCCCTGGCCGGTCCCGTTACTTTTAAAAATGCGGGGGAACTGCTTGAGGTGGCTAAGATGGTGCCTCCCGAACGCCTGCTGATTGAAACGGATGCTCCCTACCTGGCTCCCGTTCCCTACCGCGGCAGGCGCAACGAGCCGGCTTATGTCCGCCTGGTGGCGGAAAAAATTGCCGCTCTCCGCGGAATGGAGCCGGAAGAGGTGGCGGAGCTGACCAGCAGAAATGCAAGGGCGGTCTTTTCACTGGATCAAATTGTGTAAGGAGCAGGCAATGAAAAAGATTGCAACTTTCTGTGCAGCCTTTTTGCTGACGCTACTCATTGTTTTATGTTCCGTGCAGCTTGCGGTGCAGGATGACGGTTTTTTCCGCCGCCAGTATGCGGCAAACAACGTGATGCAGAATACCCGGATAGAGCTGCCCGAGTTGATGCGTGTCACTGATGAAATACAGGCATATCTATTCGGCAGGCGGGAGGATTTTAATATTTACGGTACTGTGGGCGGCGAGTACCGCCTTCTTTTTACGGAGAGGGAGATCCTGCATATGGCCGATGTGAGAAAGCTTTTTGCCGCGGGGCAGCTTTTACGCAACGGCGCGTTTGTCCTCCTGCTTGTGCTTGGCATTTATCTTTTCCGGGAAAATAAAGCTTTGCTGGCACAGGCTCTCCTGGGCGGCTGCCTGCTTTTTTTTGCCCTGGGGGCGGTGACCGGACTGCTTTTGGCAGTGAGGTTTGACGAGGTGTTCGTGCTTTTTCACGAGGTTTTCTTTGACAATGATCTCTGGCTGCTGGACCCACAGGAAAGTATTTTAATCAACATGGTGCCGCAGCCTTTTTTTGTGGCTATCAGCAAAAGGATTTTGCTGACTGCCGCCGTGCTGTCGGGACTTGCGGGCGTGGTCGGTTGGCTGTTGCGACGACGCCGGCAAAAGAATAGCAAAATTTGACAGCGCTGCTTCCTGGCCGGCAAGAGTAAGCAAGAGCGGGGAATTTGACAAAAAGACGCTGCTTGTTTACAATAGTAAGGTCTAGGAGGTAGCCTATGTTTAAAGATGAAGCGCCGGGCCTTTTTGCTGCCCGGCAGAAGCAGGATCCATACGTGCAGACCTCCCGCTTTTTGTTGGCAAGTACGCTCTTGCTCTTTGCCGCCTTTTCACTGGCGCAAAAACAGATCACCCTGACTGCGGACGGCAGCGTCCGGAAAATGATTACCTTCCGTCCGTCAGTTGCTGCCGTGCTGGAAGATGCCGGGGTTGACCTGGGCCCTGAAGACCTTGTCAGACCCGCCCCGGACAAGCCTGTTACAACTGTTACAAACGGTATGGAAATCGGGGTCAAGCGGGCGTTTCCTGTGCATGTCCACGCGGACGGCCGCTCGGTTGCTGTGCTGGTGGCACAGGCAAATGTTGCCACCGTCCTAAAGAAGGCGGGAATCCGCCTGCATGCTCTGGACCGGGTTGAACCTGCTTTGGATTACATACTTGCGCCCGGGGATGAAGTACGGGTGGTGCGGGTGGAGCGGCGGCTGGTGGTGCAGCAAAAAGAAATCCCCTACGGGGAAATCAGGCGCGGCAACAATAAAATGGACCGCGGCACCTCCCGGGTTGTTTCCCGCGGCAGAAACGGTCTGCGGCTGGATACGGTGGAAATAATCCTGGAGGACGGTGAAGAAGTGTCTGCCACCGTTTTGCACTCGGAAATCCTGCAGCCTAAAGAGGACAGGATTGTTGAATATGGTGAAAATACAATACTGTCACGCGGCGGCAGGGTCTTGCATTTTCGGCAGATATACACGGTAATTGCCACCGCTTATTGTGACGGGACGGAAGCAAGCGGCTGTCCGCGAGACGGTGATGGCCGCAGTGTCTGCACGGGGAAACGCGGCGTCGGGATTACGGCCACGGGGAGAAAAGCTGTTGCGGGAGACGGCAGTGAGGCCAATCCTCACATTGTCAGCGTGGATCCCAGGTTAATTCCCCTGGGGAGTCGCTTATATCTTGACGGTTACGGCTTTGGTGTGGCTGCAGACACAGGCAGCGCCATCAAGGGCAACCGCATTGACCTGCTGCTTGGCAGCCATGAAGCTGCTTTGCAATTTGGACGCAGGAAACTGCGCGTATATGTGCTGGACAGCTGAAAAACAGCCTGCCGGCTTGCTTTATTGCACTGCCGGCCCAGGCTGCTGCGGCAAGGAGGAAAATATGTGTCAAAACTGTCAAGCCCGGCGGTAGTGGCCGCTTTGCTTGCAGAACACGGCATCAAGCTGAAACAAAAATGGGGGCAGAATTTTCTGGTTGACGAGAATATCCTGCGCAAGATTGTGCAAATAGCTGAAGTGAGCTCCCATGACCATGTCCTGGAGATTGGCCCCGGTATTGGGACACTGACCCAGAAGCTGGCGGAGAAAGCCGGCCGGGTGACAGCTTTTGAGGTTGACTCCCGCCTGTTGCCTGTACTGGAAAAAACTCTGGCGCCCCATAAAAATGTGGAGATTGTTCTGCAGGACGCCCTGGCGGCCGACTACGGCAGTTTTTGTGCCTCAGGCAGCCCTGTGAAGCTGGTGGCCAACCTGCCTTACAATATTGCCACACCCCTTCTTTATCTTTGGCTGAAAAAATACCGCAGCTGTTTTTCCCGGCTGGTTTGCATGGTGCAGAAAGAGGTTGCGGAGCGGCTTGTGGCGCTGCCGGGGAGCAAGGCATACGGTGTGTTGTCGGTAGTCTGCCGCTATGCGTCACAGGCGGAAATCGCCTTTACCGTGCCGCAGACAGTTTTTTTCCCCAGGCCCGAGGTGGCTTCCGCCGTGGTAAAAATGGTGCCATGCGGAGAAACAGCCCTTGCCGCAAACGAGGAGTTGCTTTTTTACAAAGTGGTGGAAGCAGTTTTTGCCAAAAGGCGCAAAACGGCTCTTAACGCTCTGCATGCGGCTTTGGGCCTTGACAAGGATAAACTGTCTTTTTTAGGCAGGACAGCTTCCCTGGACCGGTCACGGCGCGGTGAAACTTTCACTGTGGAAGAGTTTGTCCGGCTGACCAGGCTGCTTGTCCCGCATTTGACCGGCAGTTGTTGATGCCAAAGCGAAAGGTGTTTTAGCATGAAATTTACCAGCCCCACCCTGGGAGAATTAACTTTTGAAGAAACATACAGACAGATAGCAAGCTTTTTTGACGAATACCCGGAGGAAAAACATAAGCTGATTATCGGCACGGATTCCCAGCCTCGCGGGCAGAAAGACATCTGCTTTGTCACGGCAATCATCATCCACCGTGTGGGCAAGGGGGCGCGCTACTTTTTCCGGCGTACTTACCAGCGGCATATGCCTAATCTGCGTCAGCGCATTTACTACGAGACTTACTTAAGCCTGGAAGTAGCCACCCTGATTACCGCCAGGCTGGCGGAACGCCAGGATTCGGCGGTAAACGTTGAAATCCACTTGGATGTGGGAGTAAACGGAGAAACAAAGGAACTGATCAGGGAAGTGGTGGGCATGGTTATTGGCAGCGGGTTTCAGGCTATGATTAAGCCGGATTCTTACGGGGCAACCAAGGTTGCCGACAAATACACAAAATAAAAGCACGCCAAAAAAGAGGGCGTGCTTTTTTTGCCCTACATGGAAAGCCCCGCCAAAAACTGCTGTAGCAGGTCGAAGCGGCGCCTGTCGTGATAGCCGATATAAGTTTTGTTGCCCCAGCTGCGCGTCCTGGGCCGGTGGTGCCATATGCAAAGGGCTTCAATGCAGTCCCCGATGATGGTGTCAACAATGAGCAGGTTATGTGTCATATTTTTTATGGATGAACCGAGCTGTGCATGGGGGACTGTACCGGCGATGCCTGTACGGTAATGCAGACGGACGGCATGGGTTAACAAGGTGGGAGGCACGGCAAAATCAGCCCAGGGAATGTCGCGCAGCATGCGGCGCGAGACGGCATGGAAGCCGTGTGAAGGTGTGGCAATATTTATTTTGTCATACAACCCCAGTTCTTTGTTTAGCAGTGCACGCCAGTAAAGGAGCGGTTGCGCCTGATCGGTCAGTACGGCTTTGTCGGGGTAGCAGTCCAGGAGGGCCAAGTCCAGTTCCAGGCGGACTGTCGTGTTTATGAAGCTCTCCAATTCGGCGGCAAATTCTCCCGCCATATCACCGTCAATAAAGACCGTGTAGTCGGCGCCGGCCGCGTAGGCGAGCCTGGCGCCCACAGCCCGCGGTATATCTATGCCAAGGGGCAAGGCAAAAGAAACGAGAACAAGTTTTTCTTCATGCCGTGCGTAAGACTGTTGAACTTGTTTTGCCGTTACTTCGTTGGCGCCGTTGAGAATGACAAAGATCCGGGAAACAGTGTTTGCGGACAGCAAGGATGTCAGGACGCGCCCCACACGATATTCCTCCATGTGCACGGGAACAACGGCAGCAATCATACTTTTCCCTCCTTGTTTATTATATGAGGGCAGGTATGATTCTGTTGCGGCATGACACCCTTTCAGCAGCAGGTTCATATCATGTATTGTTGAAAGCGATGCCCATAAGGAAGGCAGGTGTGAAGGATTTGTTTCATGTCGGTGATACGGTTGGGCGCAAATCATACGGCATGGATATTCTTTTTAAAATCGTGGAAATAAATGAAGAAAAACAAACAGCCGTGCTGAAGGGACTTGATATGAGGCTTATTGCCGATGCCAGCCTGGACGACCTGGATTACCCGGACCCGCAGGAACTGCAAAAATATCGCGACCGTTATGATGAAGTGCAAAAAGAATGCATCCGTAAGATTTTCCGCCGCCGCAGCATGGAGAGGGAGCAGCTGCGCGGTCTCAGCGGCAGGGCGCCGGAAGAATTTTTTGAAATGCCGGGTAAGATTTTGCACCTGGACGGTGACCGTGATTATCTGGAAGAATGCATGAATGCATACAGGGCATTGCAGCTGGATGCCATCGGAGAGTATGTGCCGGAGAAAGAACAGCCCGCACAAGTCTGGAACTTGTTACATCAACACAGACCCGACATTCTCATTATGACAGGTCACGACGCCTACCTGAAGAACCCGGAGCGTAATTTTCAGGATCTGAAATACTACCGCCATTCCCGCTATTTTGTGGAAGCTGTCCGCAAAGCCCGTCAATATGAGCCGGGGAAAGATGACTTGGTTATCTTTGCGGGCGCCTGCCAGTCTCATTATGAAGCTATTCTCGCTGCCGGGGCCAATTTTGCCAGTTCGCCGCAAAGGGTTTTGATTCATGCTCTGGATCCTGTTTTTCTGGTGGAAAAGGTGGCCTTTACATCCATTAACGAGTCGGTAAACATTTTTGAGGTCATCAAGCATACCATCACCGGCCTCGAAGGTATAGGCGGCCTGGAAACCCGCGGCAAGTTTCGCCTGGGTCTGCCCAAATCTCCTTATTAATAATTGCCTGACAGCAGAGAAAATCACAGAAAAGACATAAAAATTCGCAAAATTTAATCTTGACACTATTCTTGCAGCCTTGGTATAATTATTAGTTTAAATTGACACCATGCATTTGCTGTGTTAAAATATACAAGGAAATCTTGTCTGGAGTGATAGCCTTTGGCAGCAACAAACGCACTTGCACAAATCAGGCGCAGCCTTGAGTCGCATGTCGGGCAGAAAATACGTCTGCGTGCTCATCGGGGGCGCCGGAAAACCCTGGAGAAGGTCGGCATCTTGGAAAATACGTATCCGTCTATTTTTGTTGTGCGCATTGATGAAGCCAATTATAAGCAGCGTTTATCTTTCTCCTACGCGGATGTCTTGACGGAAACGGTTGAATTAACGTTGGTACAAAGAGATGTGAAGGAAGATAACAAAAATCTGGCATAAGATGTGCAGCCGCAAGGCTGTTTTTTTTATGCTTTTTTACGGCGGAAATTTTTCTGCTGCGAGCGCCTTCCGTGCATGATCGGGGTCAAGCCGGCATAGTTATGATTATGCGGCAGAATATGACCCAAGTTTTGCAGCTTGCGCACATTTTTCACAGCGCCGGCATATAATTAAGCGACGCCGCGGGCAAGGGAGCGGGGATACATTTTTGCCGTAGTCAGCATATTGTGTAGTAAAACAGAAGAAAGGAGGCTAATGGATGGGTAAAGACGAATTTCCGGCACTGAAATGCATTACTGACCTGTTGAAAGTTGAACAAGTTGTCGGTGAAAACGCATCGCAAACATCCGTCATCCGGGAAGTCATTCTGCCCGGCAGGGTCCGGAAAATTACGGAAGTGGATACAAAGCTGCGTGAAGTCAAGGGACGGGTTATTGAAAACAAGGTTGTTGTGGAAGGAATAATCCAAAAAAGGATTTTCTTTGTGGATGAAGACACTGGCCAGTTAAAAGAATTTACCGTGGATGACGAGCGCTTTGTGCATTTTGTCGATGTGCCCGGTGCCATGCCCGGAATGAATGTCCAGATCCACGCTCGGGTGGAATTTGTTGGTCACGATTTTATTAAGGAAATAAAAGCATACCGGGAAGACGAAGAGGTGGTAGCGGCGGAAGACGAAATTGATCCGCAACTGTTCAAGAAAAAGAAATTCAATTCCCTCTTCCGGCAGACAGTAATTCTGGAGATATTTGCCAAAGTAACGGAATCCATCCAGTTGGATGTTGTGGTGGATGTACACGGCATTGACCGCAAGAAGGTAGTTACCGAGCTGCTGAAAGTAGAAAGCGTGATCGGTGAAAATGCTTCTCCGGTCACTGTCCGCGCAGATGTGGATTTTGACCGTCCTGCCCGGAGTATAAAAAACATTGATGCCCAGGTAAAAAATGTCGAGTCGCGGGTTATTGAAAACAAAGTAATTGTCGAGGGTATCCTGCACAAGCAAATTTATTTTGTCGGCGCAGAGGACGATATCGTGTTTGAAACATCCGTGGAGGAAAAGTTTACCCATTTTGTTGATGTTCCCGGTGCTTTCCCCGGTGCCAATGTGCAGGTTCATCCGCGGGTGGAATATGTGGATGTCGACATTGATGCATATGACCCGACACGCGGTGTCCAGACTGCGATTATTGACATATTTGTCAAAGTGACAGAAACGGTACAGGTTGACGTTGTGACCGATATTAAAGGTGTCCACACCACAAAAGAATTGCTGAAAGTTGCCCAGGTCGTCGGCGAAGGCTCCCGGCAGCACTCCCTGGTTGCCAATCTGACTGCACCGGCCAAAGTCCGCCGGATTGCCGGCCCGCCTGAGACGCGCTTCGAGAACCTGGAGACCAGGGTAATTGACGACAAGGTTATTATTGAAGGCGATCTGGTCAAAAATATTTTCTTCGTCCGTGACGGGGAACAGCCCGAGGTAATGGAATTTGATGCCCGTGAACATTTTACCGTGTTTGTGGATATCCCAGGCGCCCGCCCCGGCCATGTTGCGCAAGTCTACCCGCGGGTAGAATTCACTGATTTCGAAATTGACCACTATGACCGGCACCGTCTCCGCCAGACTACCATCATCGAAATTTTTGTCAAAGTAACGGAACATGTACAGTTGGAAGTAGTGACAGGCTGTGAAACAGGCCCGAAACCGTCGGTAACAGTCTATATTGTACAGCCGGGAGATTCACTGTTCAAAATTGCCCAGCGTTTCGGCGTGCCTCTCGATGCAGTCATTGCCGCCAATCCCCAGATCACCAATCCCGATCTGATTTTCCCGGGGCAAAAAGTAATTATACCGCGCTCCCCCAAAGGATAGTAGCATCGCCGATGCTACTTTTTTTTGTCGCTGCAGGAGGCAGGTATTGTGCCTGCCAACCTTACCCAGTGCCGCGTTATGGGCCGGAAGCTGCCGCAGGGGCGGCTTTATTCCCCCCTAAAACAATCTAGTCTCCGGCCAGCGGGCGGAAGGAACTTTGCCTGGTGCGGACAGGCAGGCTATAATTAATTGTGAAAATTTCTTAACAATATTAAATTCTCATAAGGAGATGATGCCCTTGCTGCACAGAAGAACCCGTTACCTTTTCCTGGTCTGCCTGCTTGTCGGTTTATTTGCTGTCCAGTCTGTGGCGGCAGCGCACCCAACCCGTCCCGCATACGGCAAAGCCTGCGCAAACAGCCGTCATTCTGTAGCCGCTTCACAGGAGGAGCGCTGTGCACAGGCCTTAACGGATGTTTCTTGCCGGATGCGTACGGGTGATGTTCTCTGCGGGCTGCTTAGTCGCCTGCAGGCTGCGGCCGGCAATGCCGCCGTCGTCAAGAAACAGGCCGGCACTATTCCCTGGCGCCTGCTGTGGAACCTGATCTGTGGCGGCAAACTGACCCCGTTGCCGCAGCCGGAGCCAAGACCCGAAGAGCCGGTTCCTGCACCACAACCGGAACCTGAACCGGCGAAACCTTCCCCGCAGCCAGAGCCGGAAGAGCCGGTAGCGCAGCCGGAGCCCGAACCCGAGGAACCTGCTCCGCAGCCCGAACCGGAAGAGCCGGCGCCAACACCGGGGGTCAGCGGACTGACACCGGCGGAACATCACATGCTGGACCTGGTCAATACGGAAAGAATCAAAGCAGGACTTGCTCCCCTGAAAGTGGATATGGAGCTGGTAAGGCTGGCACGCCTAAAAAGCGAGGATATGATTAAAAATGGCTATTTTGCCCACTATTCGCCGACTTACGGGTCACCTTTTGATATGATGAAAGCGGCCGGAATTACATACCGCATTGCCGGGGAGAACCTGGCCGGAGCGCCCACGGTGGAGCGGGCACACAGCGGCCTGATGAATTCACCCGGCCATCGGGCCAATATTCTGCATCCTGCTTTCACTCATGTGGGAATTGGCATCGTGAGTGGTGGTCCGTACGGGATGATGTGCACCCAGATGTTTATAGGGCGTTAAAAGGAAAAGTTAAAGGAAAGGGCCGGCAGTTGCCGGCCCTGTTAATATTTGGGTATAAAAAGCATCTTTCCCGGGTGAAGATAGCCCTAACCTCTATGCGTGTCACTGTCTGCACCCCTTTGCCGGAGTTATTTTTATTTTATGAAGTATTTTGTTGATTTGCCATCTTTCCCGCAGGCAGCCCATTATTTTGCCTGTGTAAGCTGCATTTTTGCTGTACAGAATAGATAATGACCCCGAAAATGTTCTCAAGGAGTGAGGCTAATGAGTCCGCGGCGAGACAGAATTATGTCGGATGCATTAAAGGAGGAATTAGCCGAAGAATTGGGCGTGGCCGAGATTGTCCGCAGAGAAGGATGGGGCGGCGTTTCTTCCAGGAACTGCGGGAATCTGGTTAAGCTGGCGATTGAACGTGCCGAAAGAGCTCTGGCGAACGAAAAGTAGGGGTGAACGTACCGGATTCCCGGTACGTTTTTGCTAAGGGCAGGCGTTCTCATCCCGGTGGGAGTTGACGAAAAAAAGGAATTTTACACCTGGCGTGGAATAGTTAAGCATAAAATTTAAAATTTATGATGGTTATTTTTTAGAAAACGCTAAGAAATTCGCGGCAGAAAATGGAGGGACAAGGGTGAAAAAACTACGCAGCCTGGAAGATGTAAAAATGTTGGGAACTGATTCTGGCCGTATTTTCCATTCTGCCAGCCATGAGGAAATTCTGGCCGGGGCAACGACTGATGTTTATTTTATCCGCACACTGGAGATTTTGCGGGCTGCCGGCAAGGAAGATACTGTAGTTACGGCAGAAATATTTGCCAGCAGGCCGGGGGTTATGTGCGGAATAGAAGAAGCAATAAATCTGCTCCGGACTTTGGCTGTTGAAGTTTGGGCTCTTCCGGAAGGCCAGGAGTTTGCCCAGAAAGAGACAATTATGCGCATCAGGGGGCGCTACAGCGAGTTTGGCATTTATGAAACGGCAATTCTGGGTATGCTGGCCAGTGCCAGCGGCTGGGCAACCGCCGCCCGTGAATGCAAAAAACTGGCAAATGGACGGGCAGTGCTGTGCTTTGGCGCGCGTCATGTTCATCCTGCGGTGGCTCCTGTCATGGAACGGGCAGCCATTGTCGGCGGGGTTGACGGTTGCAGCTGTATTTTGGGAGCCAAATTGGCCGGCCAGGAGCCGAAAGGTACCGTACCTCATGCGGTTATGCTAATAATGGGAGATACACTGGAGGTTGCCAATATTTATCACCAGATCATGCCTGCGGGCGACCCGCGCATCATCCTGGTTGATACCTTTAAGGATGAGGCGGAGGAGGCTTTGCGTCTGGCGGCAGCTTTGGGCGACAGCTTGCATGGCATTCGCCTGGATACTCCCTCGGAGCGGGGCGGTGTGACTCCCGGCTTGGTGCGTGAAATCAGGGCGCGTCTTGACCAAGCGGGATTCCGTCATGTGCAGATTTTTGCCTCAGGCGGTCTTGATGCAGAGCGGCTGCCCCTTCTTGCCGAAGCGGGTGTGGATGCCTTCGGTGTAGGTTCTTATATCTCGCGGGCACCGTCAATTGATATGACTATGGACATCAAAGAAGTGGAAGGAAGGCCAATCGCCAAGCGCGGCCGTATTCCCGGCATCACTGGGAATAAACGCTTAAAGAAAATACTGTAAACCGGGGGTAAAATAATGCATTTTGACTCGCGGGAAGATTTTTTTTTGCATCTTTTTGTTGATTACGTACTGGTCAATGAAATGCTCATAGGCCGGTATGCAGATGTCATCCTGCAAAAACTGGGCATTAAATACGGCCAGAGCCTGGAAGACAGCTACAGGGAACAGACGGCTGCCGGTGATAAAAAATTTACTGTTGACGAGCTTGTCACTTTCATCTTGCATTTGCTGCACAAGCTGGGGGGTGCGTATTTCTGCAAGAGTCAGACGGAGACTAAACTGGAATTTGTCAGCTATGAGTGCCCCTTTCGGCATATGATTCTAAAAAGCCCGGCCCTGTGCAAAATTATTCAGGGTATAATCGGCAGCGTTGTGGCACGGAAATTTCCTTATTGCAAAATCGAGGAACGATGCTCCCAGTCCCAGGAAAAACCATACTGCCATTTTATTGTATTTTTGACGCGGACGGAGGAGGCGCTGCAAAGCCCCGGCGAAGAATTTACCGACAACAGGACATCATATTTCATAACCAGGAAGGAAATGCAGTCTGTGAAGGCGGACCTTTTCCTGCACAGCCAGGTTTTCGATTCTGCCGCCCTGCAGGGGTTTGAAGATTTGAAATCTATCTACCGTGAAATGAAAATGGAATATAACCAGCTGCGGGATGAAATTTTTTCCGATCTAAAAATGGGCGTGGTGATTGTTAATCATACCAATCATATTACATACCTGAATAAAGCTGCCCAGGAACTGCTTTTGGGGGAATCGGGGGAGCCTCTGCAATGCGAACTTTTTCTGGATCTTTTGGGGCAGACGCTGACGACAGGGAAACGTTTTAATCAATACCTGCTCCAGGTTCCGCGCATTGAGGGGCAGCGTTTTTATTCCGTCAACACTTCACCGCTTTATGATGAAAAAGGAACGGTAAGCGGAGCAGTGTGCGTGTTTCAGGATGTGACCGAAAGGAAATTACTGGAAAGTGAACTGCTGCAAATGGAGAAATTTTCCTTGGTGGCGGAACTGGCCGCCGGGACAGCTCATGAAATCCGCAATCCCATGACCACACTGCGGGGTTTTTTACAGGTTTTATGCCGGGAGTTCCGCCCCGGCACCAAGGGCCATGAATACTGCGAACTGATGATTGACGAAATCGACAGGACCAATTCCATTATTAAAGAATTCCTGCTGCTGACGAAACCGGCTGCCCCCAACCTGGAAGAAACTGATATCCACGTCATTCTGGAAGAAATATCGCTCTTAATTGAAAGCAAATCTCTGCTGGAAAATGTAGAGCTGCAGAAACAATTTGCCGATAATTTGCCGCCGGTAAAAGCGGATCCGGCGCAAATCAAACAGGTTTTCCTGAATATTGCCACTAACGCTATTCAAGCCATGCCTGACGGCGGCAGGCTGACCATCACCAGCCAGGCAAAAGAGGACAAGGTGGTAATCACTTTTTCAGATACGGGCTGCGGCATGGACGAGGCACAACTGGTAAAAATCTTTGACCCGTTTTACACCACCAAGGAGCACGGAACCGGCTTGGGACTGACCATTTCATACAGAATAATTGAAAATCACGGCGGCAGGATAACCGTAGAAAGCACCCCCAATGTTGGCACAACTTTTACCATTGAACTGCCCGCAGTATCTGAACAGCCGGCAAAATAGGATTATTCCCTTCCGGAACGGCACGTTGTCTATGTGCCTGTTTTTTTTTTGGCTCCGTGCAGCGGCAGCCGGCGGCAGGACGCTGCATACCGGGACAAAATGAAGGGAATTCTATCAAGTGTTGTCAGTAATGCGGGGGTGTGGTTTTGACACAGCATAAAAAAGGTCACTTGGTAATTATCGGCGGGGCGGAAGACAAGGATGATGAATGTGAAATTCTCAAACGTTTTTTCGCCCTGGCCGGAGGAAGAAATGCCAGGATTGTCGTCCTGTCCACAGCCAGCACCGACCCGGGAGCCGGTGAACAGTACAAGGCTATTTTCACCGACATGGGCGCGGCCGCCGTCCAGGTGCTGGCTGTGCAAAACAGGGCGGAGGCAAACCAGGCACACTATTACGAACAGTTTGCCGAACAAACGGGCGTCTTTTTTACGGGAGGCGATCAACTGCGCATCACGGGAATTCTTGGCGGCAGTGTGCTGGGCAAGGCACTGCAGAAATGTTATCAGGACGGTGCAGTCATTGCCGGCACCAGCGCCGGCGCTTCAGCCATGAGTGCAACCATGCTGGTAGGAGGGCTTGACGATGCCACGCCCAGCAAAGAAATTATTCGCATGGCGCCGGGGCTGGGACTGCTCCGGGACGTGGTGGTTGACCAGCATTTTGCCCAGCGCGGGCGCATAGGCAGGCTGTTGTCGGCGGTAGCCCATAACCCGTATATTCTGGGTGTGGGAATTGATGAAAATACGGCCATTATAGTCAATGAACTGGATGAGTGCGAAGTGGCCGGAGAAGGCACGGTGACCATCATTGACGGTCTTAATGTGACCCATTCCAATGTTTCCGAGTCACGGCCCGGACAGCCGCTGGCGCTGTGCGACGTTAAACTGCATATTCTCAGCAAAAACTACGGTTTTAACTTAAAGCATCGTGTTGTCAAGATGCCACAAACCAAGGAGGACAACGCAAAACAATGAAAATAGTGGAACTGCATTTTTTTTCCGGGCGCAATATTTACAGCCACCGCCCGGTTTTAAAAATGCTTTTGGACTTGGAGGCGGATGCCTTTTACCGGACAGATGCCGATCCTGATTTTGTCGATCGCCTGCTTGCCGTACTTCCCGGGCTGGAGGAACATAAGTGCTCCCGCCGGCGCCGGGGAGGTTTCCTGGAACGGGTCAGGGAAGGCACCTACCTGGGGCATGTTACGGAACATGTCTTCCTGGAATTGCAGAGTTTGGCCGGTGTGGGCATGGAGTACGGCAAAACATACACCGGCCCCGGCACCCTGGTGGAAATAATTGCCGAATACTGCTGCCGGCAGGCTGCGGAAATCCTGGCGACGGCGGCAGTGGAACTGGTCAGCGCCGTGCTGCAAAAAAAACAGTACAACTTGCAGCCAGTACTGGCGGAGGCAAAAAAAATGGCAGCTTTTTACCTGCCCGGCCCCAGTACCCAGGCGCTCCTGCAGGCGGCCCGCGAACGCGGCATTCCCTACCAGTTGCTGGATGAGGGAACCAGCCTTTACCGCTTGGGTACCGGCAAGTATCAAAAGCGCATCCAGGCCAGCATCAGCGAAGATACTGGCTGCATAGCAGTAGATATTGCCAGCAATAAGCATCTGACGAAAAAAATCCTGGCCCGGCACGGCCTGCCCGTACCCGGCGGCAGGGTGGTGCGGACGGCTGAAGAGGCAATTGAAGCAGCCGGGGAAGTGGGCTTTCCTGTTACAGTAAAACCTGTTGACGGCAACCAGGGCAGGGGCGTGTCGCTCAACCTGCAGTCTCCCGCAGATGTGGAAAGGGCCTTTGCCCTTGCGTCTGCTTTCAGTTCATCCGTGCTGGTGGAGTCGTATCTTGCCGGAAAACATTACCGTTTTCTGGTGGTCCACGGTGAAGTTGCCGCTGTTGCGGAAAGGCTGCCGGCACATGTTGTCGGTGACGGCAAGCGCAGCATCAGGCAGTTGATCGAAGAGGAAAACAAAAATCCGTTGCGGGGGGAAGGACACGAAAAGCCGCTGACAAAAATCCCTCTGGATCATTTAACGGCCGAAGCGCTGCGGCGTCAGGGGCTCACGCTGGAAACGGTGGTGCCGGCAGGGGCAAAAATATATGTGCGGGAAAATGCCAATCTTTCTACCGGCGGG
>JAAYMN010000063.1 GCA_012521345.1 Bacillota bacterium | reverse complement strand
TTTTGCAGTCTTCCATATACTCTTTCTTATTCAGTTCGGGGAAGAGAGCCAGGGAATAGGATGCCTCAACCTCGTCCGCATGCCTGAACGGCGTATCGAAATACTTGCCGCCGCGCTTCTTGTCTTTTAAGAAAGGAGCAATGACCGTGGGCCAGTTGACAAATGCCAGCACTGCCGGCACCTGGCAGATTTTACCGAACTGTTGGATGGCATTGGGTATGACATACTCCTGGCCGTGTCCGTTGATCAGGATCTGTTTGCGGAAGCCGACATTCCAGTAACCGGCAATAATAGCCCGCAAATATGCGACAAACGTTTCTTCGGGGATAACGATAGTTCCGGGCATTCCCAGCTGGTTGGCCGGGTGGGAGCCGAACCAAATCGGCTGCGAAACAGTGCAGCCCGTTTCCCTGGCAACGATTTCCGCCATTCTGGTTACAAGGAAAGTATCTTCGCCGTAGACTTGTCCCTTGCCATGATACTCAGTAGAACCGACAGGAATAATGATAATGTCATTTTTCTTGAGGCGTTCTTCAATGTCGTGGCCCGTCATATTCTGGAAATAAATGCCGTCAGCTTTGTCCATGGACCCTTCAGAATACTTGTACTTCAATATCATTACCTCCTTCTCATTTTTTACTTTTGTGGCCGGGATCGCTGCGGGAAAATTCCCGCTTCACCCAACCCTTAAAGAACTGTAGTTAAAAAGTGAGGAGATCTTCTCTTGCAAATAACGGCAATTATTGTTACGATATTAATAAATCGAAGCTAACTTTATCATATACTTTAATTATTCATTTATCAAATTGATTTTTCTAATATAATTTATTATAATATGGCATAAATAAGTTTACAGCTTTTTTTAATTTCTAATAAATCGCACAAAAGAGGTAATGCAATGGAACTGCACCAATTGGAATATGTGGTCGCTGTCGCAAAATTCCAGAGTTTTTCCCGTGCCGCTGCTGAAATTAATATTTCCCAGTCTTCCCTTTCTCAGCAGATAAAAAAACTGGAAAACGAGCTGGGGGTCAAACTCTTTGACCGGACAACAAGAACCGTAAAATTGACCAATGCCGGCAGCGCATTTTTGCATCACGCCCAGAAAGTCCTGCTGGAAATCAAGCAGTCAAAGAGCACCATTCAGGAACACCTGTCTGTAGCCCGCGGGCAGATTAAACTGGGCGTTCTGCCCGTCATCGGGCATTTTCGCATCACCTCACTTTTGGCAAATTTCCAGAAAAGCTTCCCGGGCGTAAAAATGGAATTCAGGGAAGGCGAATGCCAGCAGCTGCTGCAAATGCTGATGGGTGCCAGGATTAACGCCGCCTTCATCAGCGAAACCGAGGAAAACCCGCACATTGAAACTTACCGCTTGATTAAAGATCATGTTGTCCTGGTGTCCAACGCGCTCCATCCCCTTGCTTCCAAACCTACCGTGGAGATAAGCGACCTGGCCGGCGAAAAACTGATTCTTGCCCATCCCCATTCAGGGCTTTACAGGAATTTTGTCAAAGCCTGTGCCGAAGCCGGCTTCGAGCCTGATATCCTTTTTCACTGCAGCCAGGTTGAAACCCAGCTGGAATTTGTGCGTGAAAACCTGGGCGTTACCATCCTCTCTTCCCAGGTTGCCGCCCGCTATCCCCAGCATGGTCTATCCATGACCAAGATTGTCCCGGAAATCCCGCGGCGCATCTCCCTGGTAACTTTAAAAGACGCCCATCAGGACCCGGCCCTGAATATCTTTATCAAATTTACGCAAAACTGGGTCAGTGATTTAAAGAAAAACAAGTAACAGCTTCTGCTGACAGGTTCGGCCTGTCTTTTCTTTTGCCTGCAGCGTCGTCAGGCAGGCAGTCAAAGCCGTATCCTGACAGTGCTGCAGACTGTACGCTGCAAAAACCCGGCGGCGCCCGTAAAGCCCGGTCCCGGTCAGAAAATCAAGCTTTCTCTTCCTCATCCCATAAACGCCACAACTCTTCGTTGCTGAAAACGTCAGCCGTTCTGACAAAAGAGCTGCCCCGCATGCGGCCGACAATTTTCAGGCGGGAAGAATCCACGTCATGCCCGGAATAAACCTCGTTGTCAAGATGAAAAACAAGGACTTCCCCGATGACCAGTTGATGCAGGCCGAGCTCCACAATCTGCCGCAGGCGGCACTCCATATGCACAGGCGATTCGCTGACACGGGGCGGGGCCACCTTCAGGGATGCCAGTGTGTTCAGTCCGGTATAGGGCAGCTCGCTGATCCCCGGCGCGTAATCGGCAGCGGCCCGGAGTACACTGTCCAGAATCTCTTCCGTAACCATGTTCACAACAAACTCTTTTGTCTCCCTGATGTTGGCAACCGTGTCTTTTTCTTTGCCGTTGGGGCGCAGGCCGGCACTGAAGCAGACCATGGGCGGCCTGGTGCTGGCAATGGTAGACATGCTGAAGGGAGCCAGGTTGATCACACCGTCTTTGTTGACGGTTGAAACAAAAAAGATTGGGCGCGGGCAGACAATACTGTCCAATAATAAATGTGCATCTTTCTGGGTCAGATCCTTGGCAAATATTTGCATTATCTTCACCTTCCCGTTATTTTTTCTGCGGCAAAACAACCACCCCCCTGTGGAGTGGTTGCATGCCACATCAAAAACCAAACACATTTACCAGACTGGTATATTTATCATACGCCGCCCGCATCAGCGGCTCAACACGCTCATCAACCGGCGGATATTCCGCTTTGAATTCATCAAAACTCACAAGATACTTGGATTTAAATTCCGGATAGAGATGGGAAAATTTTACAATTGAGTCTTCTCTCCTGGCAGTCGTTACCGGTTCGCCCGCATTGTCATATTTGCTGTTTTCCAGCACATACTCCATCACGGCAATATAGTTCTCCGGATTGATGTCGTTCAGATTCAGGGCGCCTTTGTCAAAAGAAAAATAATAGTTGCCGCCGGGCGCCAGGATGTCAATCAATTCTTTTGCCTTATCCAGGCATTTTTCTTTCGATGCATGCTTCAGCAATGTCAGGGGATAAAAACCGCTTAAAATCATTTTTTTGCCCAGTTTTTCCTTAAACTTTACCGGGTCGCCATATTCCATATAAAGACGGGTTCCTTGCGGCAGTTCCTGCAGGTAGTCAAGAAAACGTGTCCAGTCCCCTTCCAGGAAGATAGACATCGCCTGGCCGCGTTCCGCGCAGATATGGCAGATTTTATAAAAGGTGGGCCAGTAGAATTTCTCAAAATCCTTCGTATTCAAAAAAGCAGCCATATGGGTCATGATCATGTTGCAGCCCAGCGGGCTTTGTACTTTGTTCCTGCCCATGTATATAAGGTACGGCATTAAAGCCTCCATGGCCTCCAGCAGTTTTTCCGGGCGACGACGCATATCCAGGGGAATTTTGGAAAAACCCCGCAGAAAATCGGCAATAAAATCAAAAGGAACTGCCTGCAGGGCTGTGGAACCTTCCGGGTAAGCAAAAAGGCCGTAACGCTCCCGGATAGTAGCCGTTGCCACCGCCAACGCCCTGGACTGATCCATTGCCGACAGAAGATATTTGGCAAAATTTAAAGCCCTGTGAACCTCGCCTTTGGCATATCCTTTGTTCATCCTGGGCAGGCATTTTTCCATGAGAAATTCATGCGGGTTTTTAATCAGTTCATCATATTCATCCTCTTCCATAAAGGTCCTTTCCGGATGCTGAATCATACCCGTTTTACTCATTTCATTCACAAGCGACTGCTGAAACATCATGCCGATGGGGTTTCTGGGGAACATGGCAGGAGCCATATCGCCCCTGGCAACTTCCCTGCCCTTTTCCAGTATTTCAATCAGAACATCCGCTGTCAGGCTGTACTGGGTAGTCATTAAGTCTTTACCCGCATACTGTATATACCACTCAATCTGCAGGCCGTCCTGGACGGGAAACCGCTCAGGCACAATGCCTGTATACAGGTCTGTATACATTTTTGTGCGGAACTCCTGTAAAGACCTGACGTCCAACATCAACACCCCTTCCCCCGTGAAGATGGATAGAAATCGTTAAAAAAAGTATATCTTCTCCTTACTTTTTTTGCAAGCTGCCAGATGTGAAAGACATGCCCCTTCCCTGCAGAAAGGGAAAAATTTAAGGGAAGACGAAATGTATGACATCTCTGATTTGGAGGGATCAAGTATGCAGCGGACCGTTTCCTATTCCAGGACAATCCTGTCCCAGATCATGCAGATTAGCATGGCAAATTCCGCCGGCAACATTCACGGCGGCGAAATCATGAAAATTATGGACTCTGCCGCCGGGGCGGCAGCCAAAAGGCATGCACGCTGCCCGGTGGTGACGGCACGCGTCGATGAACTGGAATTCATGACCCCCGTCCATGTAGGCGATTTGATTATCTGTACGGCGGAACTAACCTTTGTCGGCCGTACATCCATGGAAGTGCTGGTAACCGTGGAAGTGGAAAACCTGCAGGAAGAAGCACCGCCCACCGCGGCCCTGACAGGCTATTTCACCATGGTCGCCATCGGCCCCGACGGCAGGCCCAAGCCCGTCCCCGGGCTGATTCCGGAAACAGAGGTGGAAAAACGCCGCTACGAAGAGCGGAGAAAAATCTACCTGCAAAGAAAACAGGCTGCTTCTTCCACAAAAGAATAAGGCTTTTGTTTGCATTACACAGGATTTTTCTCATGTGCCGGGCTGCCTGCCGGCAGGACCCGCAAAAACTGTGGCGCCAGCAAGAAAAAGGCGGCACAAACAAGCAGGGAAACCTGCAGGTTAAACCTGGCAGCCAGTCCGCCCATCACATAGGGGGAGACGGCTGAGATACCCCTGCCAACATTAAAGCAAAAACCTGCTCCCGTGGCGCGCACCTCTGTCGGGAAAAGCTCCGGGAAATAAGCTCCAGCCAGACCGGCAAAAGCATTGGCAAAGTAAACCAGCCCGCCCAGCACAAGGGAAAGATAATAGTTTTTTGTCAGGGCGAAACAGACCAGAATCAAGGCGGCGGCAGTCAGCAGCAGGCCGATGGTACGCTTGCGGCCTATGCGGTCGGAAACGCGGCCAAAGACCTGTTGGCCTGTAAACTGACAGCCGTAGCAAACGAGCAGGAAAAAGGTTTTGCGGTAATCATCCAACCCCCTTTCCATGACCAGATAGGTGGGCAGCCATGTATTTATGCCCCAGGTAGCAATAAAGGCAAAAGCCGACATGGCTGTGGCCGCCAGTGTAAAATTACGCAAACCGGTACGGAATAATGCTCCGAAGGAGGCAATGCCTGCGCTTTTTACGCTTCCCTGTTGCCGGGACTTTAGCCAGACAGGCGACTCTTCCACATAGAAAACCAGGTAGAACACAGCAAGAAGGGCGGCGAAGGCGGCCAGGTAAAGGCAGCGCCAGCCTGCCGCGCGCAGGAAAAAGTGTGCAAGAATCGTACTAAACATCATCCCCAGCTGTCCCGCGCTCATGACAATGGAACTGGCTTTTCCTCTCTCACCGGCCGGCCATGTTTCATTGACCAAGGCAGCACTGCAAGCCCAGATTCCGCCCAAACCAAGCCCGGAACAGAAATTAAAACAGAAAAATACCGCCCACGACCGGACAAAAAAGATGGAACCGGCAAAAATAATAAAAAGCAAAAGGCTGAAAAGCAAGGCTTTTTTTCTGCCATACTTGTCGGAAACGCGGCCTACCAGTATACTGCTGACCCCCATTCCCAAAAGCATGGCTGAATTTAGAAGCCCCCCCTGTGCTTTGGAAATACCAAGCTCTGTCAGTATTTCCGGCAGGGAAAGGGCCAAGAATGACATGCCCATCGCGTCAAAAAAATAACTGAGAAAAGCACCGGTCAGCACCCTCCGCTGCTGCACAGGGCGAGCCAAGGCAAACATCCTGCCTCACCTCCTTCCGGGCTTCACCGGCTGCACTGTTTGCCCCCTTGGAGAGTTCGACATTTAACTTGCCGCCACCTTCCCGCCACACAATTATCTTCTTGCAACTTCATGCAAGTACGGATCATACAAAAAAACTGTTCTGGACAAAAAAGACCCAGGAGTCTGGCTCCTGAGTCTTTTTTCATGCTATTAGTCATCCGGCTGGGCTATAAGCACTATTTTTTTAAACCAACGTTTTGACCTTGACAGCAGCACTGCCGGCATCCGGGGCATAAGCATCGGCGCCAATGGAATCGGCAAACTCCTGGGTGATGGGAGCGCCGCCGACAATAATCTTAAACCCGGTCAAGCCGCTTTCCCTGATGGCAGCGACTGTATCTTTCATGGCAGGCATAGTGGTGGTCAGCAAGGCGGAAAGGGCAACCACTTTCACATCGGGATTTTCTTTGATCGCTTCAACAAATTTGGCGGCAGGAACATCAACACCCAGGTCAATCACATCAAAGCCGGCGCTTTCAATCATCAGTGCAACCAGGTTTTTGCCGATATCATGCAGGTCACCGGCAACCGTACCGATAATGCATTTACCAAGAGAAACGCTTGCTTCACCGGCCAGGTACGGTTTTAAAACATCAACACCCTTTTGCATGGCTTTACCGGCAATCAGCATTTCCGGAACAAAGATCTCGCCGCTGGAAAACTTGTCGCCGACGACACCCATGGCGTCGATCATGGCCGCAAGTATGTCGTTTGCTTTCTCACCTGCATCCAGAGCTTCCTGGACCAAACCGGCGATCACTTTCGTTTTTCCTGTTTCTACTGCATTTTTTACTTCTTGGATCTTTGACATGCTTTTTCCTCCTTTATTAAAGAATATTTTTCCCATAATGAATTAAAACATTTCCTTGCTCATACGGTCAATTTCCTGGCTGACAGCTTCATAGACCCCCGGATAGACGCTCATGGGCAAGCCCATTGTTGTGCAGGGGATAAAATACAGTTTGCCGCAGCTTCTGCAGGCCCGCTCCACTTCTTTCCTGATGTTTTCCTGGGTCCAGTCAGCCCTGTCCACAAGGCCGTTGTCTATATCACCCATGAAACTAATTTTGCCGCCGTATTTTTTAATCAGCTCAGGGTTATTGTTGGTTGTCATTGTGCCCTGCCAGATGTCAATGCCCATTTCAATCATATACGGTACCAGATTGGCTGCATAAGAATCGCTGTGGTGTACAATCAGTTCAATTCCATTCTCCCTGCAGAAGCCGTAATACTTTTTGTAGGCCGGCAAAAGAAACTCGGCAAACATGGCCGGAGAAAGGAAAGAGGAAAGCTGGCTGCCCCAGTCGTCATGCTGGAAGAGACACTCCGGCTTGATCCTTTTAATGATTTCATCTATGCATTTGATTTTGTAGTCGGTAATGTAGTCAATCAGCTCATGCATTGCTTCCGGCTCTTCATAGAAATTAATAAGGCAATCATCCATCCCCATCAGGTAATGCAGCTGTTCAAAAATGCCCGGAGCACCAAAAACGGTCAGGAATTGCTCATTTTTATCAATCTGTCTTGCCTGCTCCACATAATTCGCCCATGCTTCCTCAGACGCTTCCGTGGACGGCGCTTTAACGACATCTTTCCATTTAGTGATATCTTTCAATACTTTGTGCGCCTCATCATGTACAGGAAAAGGACCCGGTACATGTTCAGGCCAAATCATGGTGACACCCCAACCGTTGACAACCCGTTCCCCCGGATTCGGCATTGGCCCGGCCAGCGCCATTAGCGGGTCACCAACAAGAATGCCCAGAGCTTCATACTGGTTGACAAATCTGTCGGGTTTCCCGCCACGGATGGTTTCCAACAAATTTTCCTTTTTGGTTAACACAGAAACACCTCCTTTTTTATTTACTTTTTTTGGAGCCAAAAAGTCCTGCCCTGTACGCGCCTATATACTCCATGCAGAATTCGTCATTGCCCAAAAGGGCTTGTGTCGCATAAATCATTCCCATTAAGTCCTTGTTCAGCGGGTCGAGGATTAAACTGTCCATGCCCGCATTGATGGCGAGGACGGCAAAAGCCTGGTTGACAAGCCTGCGAGCGGGCAGGTTGAAAGAAATATTGCTGATAGCGCCTGTAACATGGATCGTGGGGTACTGGGCTTTAATTTCTTTCATGACACTGACGATCATGTTGATGCCGTCTTCTGAAGTACAGAGCATTTCCACCAGCGGGTCAATATGCAGCCGTGACGGGTCGATATTGTATTCCTTGGCTTTCTTCATCAGATCGTCAAAAACCTGCAGCCGTTTTTCAGCAGTTCTGGGAATACCGCTGTCGTCACACAAGAGGGCTATGCACTCCCAGTCTGTGTCTGCAATTTTAGGAAATACAATGTCCGTTTTGTCTCCTTCCATGGATACGGAATTAACAATGCCGGGTTTTTTGCAGAATTGCAGTGCTTCAGCACAAACCCGGGCACTGGGGCTGTCTACTGCAAGAGGAATATCGGTAACTTCTTGTACAAGCTCAATCATCCATTTTAAAGTTTCCAATTCAATATCTTCCTCAACAGAGGCACAGACATCTATGTAGTCAACTTTAGCTTCAGCCTGTGCTTTAGCCAGATTCCTGATAAAATCCGCATCCCTTTCTGCAATAGCTTTGGCAACTGACGGGATGGAACCGTTAATTTTTTCACCGATAATTATCATTTTCATTTACCTCCTTTGCTCATTCCCTGGACATGCTTTTTATTCGCAAATAATATACCATATTCCTGCCGGCTTTCCAAATCTTTATGACCAATCTTTTCAGGTTTATACAAGTCTATTTATATTACCTATCCACATCACGCTGTGGATCATGCAACAACCCCTGCCTGGAGGCAGGGAATATTATTCTTGAAAAGTCGTGATATGGTGTAAGGTGCAATCAGCGCATCGGGCGGCGGCTTGCGCCAGCCGCCAGGGGTGTATCTCCCCGCGGGTTGACTTTTTTCCCGCCCCTTCACTATAATGGGGCTAAACCAAATATGGGAAGGGAAGGATACATATGACAAGAGTGGCCAGAATTCCCGCTGACTGTTTCCATCCCGACTTGCGGGAAGCAGTTTCTGCCCTGCCGGAATTGGACATTTTTGCCGATCTTAACCGGACCAGGGAAATAACAAGGAAAATGTTTGCCAAAATGCCCCGGGATGAGGAGCCCCCGCCAACTGTAGAAACTGTGCCGGCCGGGGAAGGCCGCCCGGCAGTGACTGTACGCATTAGCCGACCGCCACAGCAGGCAGGCCCCCTGCCCGGTGTGCTGCATATCCATGGCGGCGGGTATGTGTTGGGTTTTGCCGCCATGGATGATCCTTTTTGCCGCAGGATAGCCCGGGAGGCAAACTGCGTCGTTGTTTCCGTTGATTATCGGCTTGCGCCGGAACACCCTTACCCGGCCGGTTTGGAAGATTGCTATGCCGCCCTGGAGTGGATGGCGGCAAACGCCGCCGCCCTGGGCATCGATCCAAAGCGCCTGGCTGTCACCGGAGCCAGTGCCGGCGGCGGGCTGACTGTGGCCACAGCCCTGCTGGCAAGAGACAGAAAAGGTCCGGCTTTAAGGCTTATGGCGCCGCTCTGCCCCATGCTTGACAATACAAATACTACTCCATCCAGTTATGAAATTCTGGACCGTCGCTTCTGGAACCGGGAATTTAACGAAAAAGCATGGCAGCTGTATCTGGGTGCGGACAAAGCTCCCGTTCCTCCTTATGCTGTCCCGGCCAAGGCGGAGGACCTGTCCGGGCTGCCTGCGACTTTTACCTTTGTAGGCGGGCTGGATTTGTTCCGTGACGAAACCATCAACTTTGTTGCCGGGCTGGCTCAGGCCAAAGTGCCGGTAGAATTCCACCTCTACCCCGGCTGTTTCCACGGCTTTGAAAATATGCTGCCCGACTGCGGCATTAGCAAAAAAGCCCTCTCCGACTACATTGCAGCCCTGCGGCAGGCGCTGCACGGATGACTGCGGGAGCCCCACCGGGCTCCTGCTTTTCTTAAAACAATTTGATATAATAGGTGTATACTGGATAAAAAAACGGAGGAACATAACGGCACACATGCTGCAGGTTGTCATCTGTTCCCTGAATTCACAGTATATCCATTCCTCCCTGGCACCATGGTACCTTTTGGCAGGCGTTAATGCCTGCTGCGGAGGAGAGGTCCGCGCCATCGTAGCAGAAGGCACAGTCAATGAAGACAAGACTGCAGTGCTGGAGCGGATTCTCCGGCACAAGCCGCAGGTAGCAGCTTTTTCCTGCTACATCTGGAATATTGCCAGGGTCAGGAAACTCATACCCCTGCTGAAGCAGACAAACCCGGAAGTTACTATTGTCCTGGGCGGGCCGGAAGTCAGCTACAACGCGGAGGAAGTGCTCTCCGCCCTTCCGGCCGCCGATTACCTGATTGCCGGGGAAGGAGAGGAGCCTTTCGTCCTGCTTTTACAAGCACTCCTGCACGGCAAAAGTCCATCAGGCATCCCGGGCCTCTGCTATCGCAGCGGCAAGCGAATTGTCAAAGCTGCACCGCACACCTCTGCGAAGGAGCCGCCCGATCCTTATACAGACGCATATTTTTCCGCCTTAGAAGGCCGCATTGCTTACCTGGAGACAAGCCGCGGCTGCCCTTTTTCCTGTGCTTTCTGCCTCTCCGGCCGCTGTGGGAGCATCCGTTTTTTCTCACAAAAGAGGGTTGAAAAAAACCTGCTGCAGCTGGCAAAAAGCGGTGCACAGACAGTGAAGCTGGTGGACCGCACTTTTAATGCCAACCGTGCCAGGGCACGGGAAATCTTTCGTTTTATTCTTGACCGTTACGGCAAAGAGATCCCGGCCGGCGTCTGCTTTCATTTTGAAATGGCAGGCGATCTTTTGGATGCGGAAACAATAGACCTCCTGGCAACAGCACCGCGCGGAGCGATCCAGTTCGAAATCGGCCTGCAAAGTTTTAACCCCAAAGCGCTGGCTGCCGTCTCGCGGACAACAAATGTAACTGTGCTCAAGGACAACATCCGGAAAATACTGGCCTTAGGAAATATCCATGTCCACCTGGACCTCATTGCCGGGCTGCCGTATGAAGATTTGAACAGCTTCCAGGAAAGCTTCAACACCGCCTACAGGCTGCAGCCGCATCTTTTGCAGCTGGGCTTTCTTAAAATCCTGCCCGGGACACCAATGCGCAACAACCCCGAGCAATTTCCCTGCCTGTATGCCAAGGACCCGCCTTATGAAGTGCTGGCTACCCCCTGGCTTTCTGGAGAGGAACTGCTCTTGCTGCACAAGGTGGAGGCGGCGCTGAACCGCCTCTACAACAGCGGGCGTTTCCGGCGCACGCTGCATTACCTCCTGCAGGCCACAGGGGAGGCGCCATTTTCCCTCCTGCACCGTTTCGCCGAAGAAACTGCCGTCGCCGGAACAGACAGGATATCCCTGGATGACTATACTGCCCTTGCCTTTAATTACTTTGCCGCCTGGCCGGGCGTGGACAGAATTGTGCTGCGCGACACCATGGTGTGCGATCGCCTGGCTACCAACGCTTCCGGCAAACTGCCGCCCGTCCTGCGCATACCGGACGCCGCTCTGAAAAAGGCCGTCCGCAAAGCGGAGGAAGCATTCCCGCCGGCGCCCGGGCGCCGGCGCGGTTATGCCCTGCTGTACAGCGAACCTTGCCTGGTCTTTGCAGAATACGGCCAGAGGGACCGCGTCACCGGAGAATATCCCCTGACCCGTTTTCCGGTAAAGCAATAATACAAGCGCACCGGCTTTTGCCGGTGCGCCGGCGGGCAGAATGCCCACCATGTTTATTTTCTTTTTAACTCATAATATTTCATAATGTTGAAGCCGGCCAGGGGGCGTATATATGCGCCCAGGGTTGTCAACATAATACCAACATCTTCACCCTGACCGCCGATGCCAAAGAAAAAGCCGGAATCCTGCGACAACTGCGGGTTGAGAACAAATGTCCCCTGGTTGCCGTTGCAAGCGTCTTCCGTCCAGCTCATCAAATAGGCATCATCGCGAAGCTTTACATACAGACAGGGGGAGCTCCACATAAATCCGCCGGTATTGTTCTCCGCTATGATGGTCCATGAGTAGGAGTTGGGCGAACTGTAAACGTGAATGGACTGCATATGCTCGCCATAAACATTTGCCTGCGCCCTGCCAACCAGTTCTGTGGTAAAACCGTGGCGCTCCACTGCGGGGGGCGTGGGTCCGCCATCCATTTCCAGGACACCGAAAATCGCTTTATGACCTACTTCCCACGGTTCGCGCCCATTGCCAAGGCGAGCATCAATACAGGTCACCAAAGCTTTGGAGAAATCAATGGCCTGTGTCAGACAGCGCAGCGGGTTGGTTCCGGTACAGATGTGGCTGAAAAGGACAATGTCCTTGGCCGGCTCAAAGCCTTGGTAGAGTTCTTCCTGCCAGTCTGTCTCGCCCGGAATCCTCCATTTCAGGCGGGACGAATCAATAATTTCATATTCAAAGACAGGGCCATCGTCAAAACGTAGAACAAAACTCATGCCTGCCATATAGTCAGTAATCTCCATAGTATTCCTACTGGCCATAATGGCACGGCCCTCAAATATTTTTAATTTATTATGTTTGATAAGTTCATCCACTTGTTCCTTTGTCAATCTCGGATACAAAAACCTGGGGCGATAGACAGGACGATAGCCCTTGGGCGCATCTTTCGGGGGCATTGCCCTTTCCGGCAGAACTGTCCCGTAATCGGTAAGCGGTTCCAGATTGGTCGCCCTTCCTGTGACTTCCCCCTTGCCGTAATATACCTGGTAATCCAGATCGTCATTTATGTCAAAGCCAAGACGCACGCCGATATGCTCCACGGTGAAAAGGTCTATAACTTCCAGTGTAAATGCACCGGAGTATTCGACGTCAACACGCGAGTAAATATAGCACTTGTCATTAATTTTAATAAAATCCGAGGGGCCGGTGATGGTAATGCCGCCGCGCGGATGGTCCAGTTCAACATAGGAAGACCAAATAACAGAAGGGAAAAAGTAAAGCATTTCCGTCCCGTTGTCATTTTTCCAGTAAGTACCTAGACCCTCCAAGCGGTTAGTCAGACCGTGCCGCCCCAAGGGAGCAGGCCCCTCGGTCTGGACATAGCCAAACAGATAATGACGCCATACTTCCCGCTTTTCCTGTTCATAGCCGCAAAACCATACTTCAAAAACAGTAACCAGGTTTGTTTTTTTGTCCAGAACCACATTATAGCCGCGAACAGTGCCGGGAATCATGTGCGTAAATAGGATGATCTCACCCAGTTGTTTGGCCGTGTAAGGAGCACTGACAGCCTCTCCGCCGTCCTCTTGCAGAATAAGAGTGTCCCTGCTGAAGGCATAGTCCAGCGTCGGCCCATCATCCAAAACGATGTGCAGCTTTTCCCCTGCCAATATGTCGGCCGCCGGTGAAGCACTGGTAGCTTTCGGCAACGGCGTTAGTTTTCTTCTAATCTCCTCCTCCGTCAGCGGCGTATACTTATCGTAAAATGTGGCGCGAAAATAGTTCATAACCCTACCTCCTTTCCAATCCTCCTGCCAACCAAACAAGCTGCCGCCAAAAAACTCAAGCACTCACCTCCCTATAACTTAGCAGCCTGCGCAGCCTCATTTTTGTCCGGCAACTCTGATAAATAATACTTTTTATCACCATTTTTATCCTTCCGAAAAAGTAAATTATTCCGCAAAGTTATGACAAAATGGGGTTCTTGGCGTTGCCCGCAGACAGCAGTGCTGCCGGCTGCCAAAAGCTAGGACAAGGCAGCCGGCCCATTTACAGCGAAAAGAGCCTACAAAGCAAACCTTCATTTACTTTGCAGGCTCTTGTTTACACCTGAAATAATTCATAACGGCCCGGCAACACGCCTTGCAGAGCTTAAACCGGCAAATCATTCAACAAAGGTCTTGCTTAAATCAATTCTCGGACCATACAGGCCGGTGGAAATGTTTTGCATAAGGTAAACGTATACTATATCTCTGTTTGCTATTTCCAAACCCCGCAGGTTAAGCAACGGATGAACATAAATATTATAGGCCAGCCACCTGGCTACATACTGCACAGGGTTATCATCTGCATTAAAGTGAACAATAGCCGCTGCCTTTATTCCCGGCATACTGTTTTCGATTTTAATGTTAAAACTTTGACCTGCAGGCGTTGCCCCGCCGCCTGTTCTGTTAAATTCAGTTACAGCAAGATGAAAATTATCTTCTGAACCGAATGGATAATAGTTAAAAACAGTGTTTGACGTGTTGATGACATCAAAGTCAATATATAACGGGACAAAATCAAGCACCGCCGGGGTTGTAAACTGCATCAGAGGGTAGATTAAACCGTTGCCTAAAAAGTAATAGGCCTGGTCCAGGGTGCTGAACTTGCCAAAACCGTATCTCGCCCAAACCACAAAACCATCGGCAAATACATACACAAAAGGTCCGGTAATTTTCCTGTTTAGAAAATATTGTTCAGCAAACTTGCAGGGAGTTCCAATAGCCAACCAGGGAATATACATGCTAAAGATGAAAAAAACATCCTGGTAAAAAACGTTGTTTATCGTTAAGCCGAAATTGCTGGAAGGAAAAACATTTAGCCGCCAACCCATCTCTTCAATGAGTATACCTTGACCGGTTTGTGTTATCCCCAGTTGTGCATTTTTTTCCTGTACAAATTCAGGAAAGCTCTCCTGTACATTTCTTTTTGCCGCATCAGCCGGCAATTGAATTGTCCTGAGCGGCTGTATTATTTCCCCCGTAACGGGATGCAGCTTAAGGATATCGGGGAAGCCTTCAGGAAATCTATCCTCAACCACCTGCTATCTGCCCCTTTCATAACAGTATTGCTAACGGACACGTCGTACTACATTACAATATGAATTGCCTGATTTCTTTGTTACTCATAGCTCTATAACGCAGCATCTTAGCTTTTGTGATACTTTTCCTTTCCGCTTTTTTATGCTAAACTATAAGCATGGGCAAGCGTACAAATGATTCCGGTTTTCCAAAGCAGACGGCCGTTATATAACCTGCAAAAGTTTTTAGAAGCAATAAAAAACACCCCCCAGGAGGGTGTTCTATTTGATAATAAAAAATGGCAATTAAATAATTTAAGGAGGAGATGTTAATGGAAAAGGTTTATGAGTTTCTTAAAAAGTGCGGTACGTACTATCTCGCAACTGTTGATGGGGACCAGCCCCGGGTGCGCCCCTTTGGCACGGTGGCAATCTTCGACGGCAAACTCTACATACAAACTGGTAGGGTAAAAAACGTTTCCAAACAGATTAAAGCAAATCCGAAAATTGAAATCTGTGGCATGGCAGACGGCAAATGGATTCGTGTCGAGGCAACTGCCGTTGAGGACAACAGGATTGAAGCCGAGGAACATATGCTGAACGAATATCCCTCCTTAAAAGGAAGATATGCAGCAGGCGATGGCAACAACCAAGTTCTTTACCTCAAAGATGCAACAGCAACCATTTACTCCTTCACAGAAGAACCGGAAGTGATTAAGTTTTAATTGCCAGAAAAAAATTCCTCTTTCAGTATGAAAGGGGAATTTTATTATGCCCGGATTGCAGTCAGTATGAAATGTTTAATATCCGCTTACTTATATGATGGAAGCTTCTTTGCTTCTTCAAGAAGTTTGCTGATGAAATTATCTTTTTCGGCCGAATATGCAAGCAAGGTGTTGATCCCACCGGCTGCGATGGTTCTTTTTAAAGCAGAGTACCTTTGGATTTCTTCTTATATACAGTTTAGGCCACTCATTGTTATATTGTATAATTTCAATCTTTTCATCAAGCTGCATTTTTCCACCGCCCTAAATCTGCAGTCTGTACCGACCATGCAACAATATTACAAGCTTGTTCCTTTTCTTTTATATTATTTATATCATGGATTGATGCAGGCAGAAAGCCGGTCGCATAAGCAAAGTGACCGGCTTTCTGTTATCTTGCGGCAAGGGGGCACCGCAAGCTTGATAACAGGATTTATGGACCCTTGCATTCTTCCCTAGCCTTAAGTTATGCCGCCAAAAGTACAATGTGACTGCCCGTCCTGTTGGCTGGATTGTGAAGCAATTTTGTTTACGGCATAAACACAATTACTCCATGTGTGATTTCAACATCATTGACTGGAACGGGGAAAACAACAGCCCTACTGAATCGGCCGGCATGAGGAGCGCTTTGCTGCGAAATTCCTGAAAACATGGAAAACGGGTTTTTCACTTCCTCAAGATAGAAGGTGTCCCCGGAAAAGACTTTTGTGAATGCTGCAGCCAGCTGGGCATCGTCGATTTTGTATTGCAGAATACGGATAGCCCCTTTTTTAAAATTTTGCAGCGGCGTTTTTGTTTCCGCCGCAAAAGCTTTGTTTACCATGGCCAATGTATACTGTGGCGTAAATACGGCGATGGGATAAGGGAAGAAATCAATGATTTGCGAAAACAGTCCTGCATTGGCGACAAGAAACTGGAACTTTCTAAGCATTTGACCGTGAACTGCTGTTCTTTCCTCCAGCATTTTTTGCACTTCCGCAAGTTCTCCAAGCAGTTGTTCTATCGTTTTGTCACCCATAAAATGCTCCTCACCGCCAAACTGCCGAAATTTTTCTTTCTGCTGGCCATATTTTAATAGCTGTGGCGGCAGTAAGGATATGCCGGATATAATTATAATTAGTAAGAAAAATGTTATTTTGAAAAAAAGAAGCCGGGCTTTCGCGACAACCTGAGCCCGGCTTTCTCCCGCTATTGCGATTTACAGGGTACAACCTATTTTATTTCAGTGACATTTTCCGGTATACAGAAGGGGAAACGCCAACCTTCCTTTTGAATAGTTTTGCAGAATGGCCGTTGTAATCCATGTTGCAGGCGGCAAAAGCCTGGGCAACGGTAAGGTTGGTATCCAGCAGCTTCTCCTTTAGTTTACTGATTTTATAATTGATGTAGTACTCATGAGGTGTTACACCGGTGTGCTTCTTAAACAACTTCGCGAATTGCGCCTTGCTGAGGCAAGCAGCTTTCGCCGTGGCGCTCAAGTCAAAAGGCTCCAGCCAATGGTCCTTTATGTATTGCTTGCCCCGGCTGATTTCTTCTTTTCCCCGATATATCTTTTTAATAATAAAAACGGCGGCAAAATATTCCACTTCACCATCAGCGTTAGGCAAAGGGAAGCATGTAATGTCCGAACTTATAGTTTGTATGTCCCTGTCTACCACATTAAAGTAGCGGATCATGTCCTGATAGGGTGCATTGAAATCCGTCAGTTGGACGGTTTTGCCGGTCAATACCTGCCTGACCTGGTCCTCGACGCCCAGCGCGCGCACGATAGGATCCTGAAAAACATTATACTTTCCGATATGGGATTCCAGGCTGCGGATGCCGATCGTCTCCAGCGCCGCTTTATTAATCATTCGAACCGTCCCGTCTGGAGTAAAAATTTGAATCGGATAGGGAAAGCATTCAATGACTTTGGCAAGCAGTTCATGCTCCGTAAAAAGCGACTGGAATGATTTGGTCAAGCTCCTCTGGGCATCTTCAATCTGCTCCTTCATTGACCGGACCTCCCTCCTTTTTCGCCTGAAGTTTTCGAAAAGCGGAAGGAGAAACGCCTGTTTTAGCTTTAAATACTTTGGCGGAATGGCCGTTGTAATCCATGTTGCAGGCGGTCAAAAGCCTGGGCAATGGTAAGATTGGTATCCAGCAGCTTCTCTTTTAACTTGCTGATTTTGTAATTGGTATAATACTCATGGGGCGTGACGCCGGTATGCTTTTTAAACAGCTTGGTCAAGTGTGTTTTGCTGAAGCACGCCGCCTTTGCCGTTGCGTTCAAGTCAAAAGGCTCCAGCCAATGGCTTTCTATGTATTCCTTGGCTTTGGTGACCTCGTCCTTGCCGCGGTATACCCTCTTGTTGACAAGAAGTGCCACCACATAAGACACCCGTTTTTCGTCATCGAAAAGAGGAAAGACCGTAATATCCTGATATATGGCCTCCAAATCAAGATCCCGTATGCCGTAGCGCTCTGCAATGGAGTCCAAAGGCACCTTGACATCCGGGAAGAAGACGGTTTCGCCCTGGAATGCCCGTTTTAGTCTAGGAAGCTGGCCTGTTGCAATCACGGCAGGATCTTTGAATACATTGTATTTTCCGACAACCATGTCCGGGCTGACAGTATTAAATTCAGCCAGCATAGCCCTGTTTACCAGCACCGAGGTTCCGTCCGGAGCGTAAATCTGAATCGGGTAGGGGAAATACTCAATTACTTTGGCAAGCAGCTCTTTATCGACAAAGAAAGACTGCAGCGTTTCCGCGATATCGTTATGCCTCTTAGTCAGATTACATTCCATTATTATCACCTTTTTATGCTGCCTACAGTCTCCGGCTTTTTCTGCCTTTGAAGATTAGCCCAGCTGATTTTCTGTGCTCCCATGATGCACCCGGCTATGCAATAATAATTGGCCATCCGGCTTGTAATTCCCTTTTTAGGGCTGCTTGTTTTACGCTTCGGCAATCCGTCGCCGGGCCTCTTTTTTCACCCTGGACACTTGCTCTGGGCCATACTTCACGTCTGGAAGCTACCTTAAGCATATTATGATGAACTGAAAAAAGACTTGATCCACCTGGTTCAAGTCTGTTCAGCTAATGCAATGTCAATTAAGTTTTAATCAGCAATTAAGTCATTAGCGCAGCCAATATTCATAAGGCGGTAGTTTGTAATTGGAAAATGATTTTATTATTTTAAGTGCTTCTTCCCTGCTTGTCGCCTTGGCGACTATGCAGCGGCCATCAACGGTATTCCAACTTCCGCCGCGTCCGGAAGGGTCAGGCTCACATACCTGTACTACAATTTTACGGAAAAACGGTTTGCAGCTTATATAGCCAAACAGTTTTGCCGACATCCATTCGCCATAATCAAGCGTATCGACACCATCCTGCAGGGTTAAAGCGGGAATGTTCCTAGTCTGCTCAAGAGTCTGCTCCATGGTCATTTCATAAATGTCAAATTGAATATTGCCGGTGAATGTATCTGTAAAAAACAGCCTCCAGTGATATGTGCCCGAAATGATAATATTGAGCGGTTTACAGTATGATTTATCGCCAATGCTGATCTCTACTGCGGGAATGGTTTTATTTATGGGAACAGAAACAGGAAAAAACAACAAATATAAAAATGCAATTATTGCTATTGCAACCACGTAATCGAACAGTTTTTTTACTTTGCCTGTCCCTTTCATTAAAGCACTTCCTTCTTGCACACTCTATGCTCATTGTAACATTTTTCCCCCGGGTATTTAAGCATTTCTGCCTATAGGTTTCTGAATCCCAAACAATATTTAACGAAAAATGACCGCCTAATCTTCTATTCCCGCCATCCGCATCAAAACCAGTTCCCAACATTTGCCATGATAATACATTATACATTGAGCTAAGGTCAGCGGGCAATCTGGGAACAGACCTGCTTGCAATGATAAAAAAAGCCAAGTCAGAAGACTTGACTGTTGCTACTATTTTGGTGGTAGTGAGGCTCAAGGCCATTTTAAACATCAAATTCTATATTATCAATAATGCCAATTTCCCTGTTAAGCTTTGCCTGTGCTTCAAGAATGGCATTTAGCTGCGCTTCGGCATATCTCCTCACACCTGCAGGAGTATCATCACTGAGGATAACCTTGCTGGCACTGACAATACTCTGCAGGTTTTTCGTTGCCAGACCAATCTGCTTTTGCATATGTTCAAGCCTTAACCTGTTTTCCCTTTCATGGGCAAAAAACAAATCAATCAGTGCACCGGCCGCACCTTTTATTATTCCCTCGGGGGGCGACTGCTCTTTAAAACTCCATATTTTCGCAGCTTCGTCGCTCTGAAAATCACACAAAGGGATAAATTTATTGTCTTTATTCTTTAAAAGTACAATGGGTCTTTTGTATTTGCCGATAATATGCCAAAACTTATTGGTATCCCTGCTCTTTTCTGAATAAACAATAACGTCTTTAAATTTAGTGTTGGCAAAAGCTTCTTCAGGAAAGATATCTGCAGAGGACGCAACTGCATAGAAGCAATCATCAGGTACACCATTGGCTGCCAAATCACATATTCTTTGCAGTATAGTAAGCTTCATATGATATAGACATGTCTTTTCGAGGAAATAAGTTATCGCCCAAACAGGCAAACCCTCTCTGCCAACAAACTTAACTTTTGAAACCGGCAGAGCTTCCAGTTTAGCATCATTATACATCGCCTTCACTCCTTAAGCTCACAACTGGTACAAAAAATGCAATGACATTCAAACATTAATAACTGGCTGCTCAACATAAGAGCCCGCAAAATATTTTATTATTTCGACAAGAAGGTGCACTTACCTTTCATTCCCTTTTAATTACAAATTATTTCACTTTACAAATGAGCAAAACCGCTGGCTTTCTTACCAAACCACGATTGCCGGCTAGCCCTGATACCGCCCGAACACATTACATTACGTCCCAAATGCTTTCCCTGTATATCCCTTATGTAGGCCGCTGACAAGGACAATAATGGTATTTGCCTCCTTTTAATGGAAAATGCAGGATCTTTCTCTCTTCATGTCGAAATTGATGGTTATAATAAGACAATATTTTCCATGATGGGGGTGTACTACATAACAATGCAGTTTGACGAGTTTCAAAAAAGCAGTTGCTAAGAGAAGATAAAAAACTTGGCGGGGACCCATTCTTGCTTTTAACCGACTTATTTCCACATCGTTCATACGAAAATATACCCAGTTTGATTTCTTGAGGACTTTATAGCCTCAGGGGGATCGAAGTAAATTCTCAAGAAGATTGTGAAGCCCATACCCTATGAAGATATAGATGCCCCATGTAGCCAAGATAACTCGTTTTATAACCTGAGAACATGCTTACCAAGGCAGCGGAAGTATGATTTGCAAAAAAGTTAGTTTTCTTGTTCCTTGGCAAGCTGGTTTAAATTTGACTTCGATGTATTGATGCAAATAATTTGTCATATATAAAGGATTTGAGTCATTTAAAGGTTCGTGCGGAGAAAATAAAAGCAAAAAGGGAAGACTTTATAATGACATTTGAAGAGCAGTTAAAGAGTTTTGCTGGAAGAGCAAAAACTATTAAAATTTTCCCCTGAGTATGTTGCAGATGTAGGCATCAAAAAAGGTGAAAAAGTTGACTATGCAATTTTACTAGATAAAAAACCTATTATTTTGATCGAAGCAAAATCTGTTAACGAAGAATTAGTTAGGCATAGTTCACAACTCTTTAGGTACTTTAGTGCAACAACGGCAAAATTCGGCATACTAACCAATGGATTAAAATATTGGTTTTATACTGATCTAGATTAATTTGATAAAAGCAATAGCAATCCGAGTTATTGATGGCGACACTATCGAAGTAAAACTCGAAGACAGAGAAGCAAAGGTTCAAGCCATTCTCTTGCTGGAAGGGTATGCCCAAGTAGCGACATATCCGCCAGATGTTAAATACGTTAATTACTTCACTAAATTCCAGCAAGAAGCTCGAGAAGCAAGCAAAGGACTCTGGGATCCTGCCCTTGCCACAGAAGATAGCCAACCTGGCTTTCAAATCGAAAATGAGCAGGCAGTGTCAATGGTCATTTGAAAAACAGTATTTTTGGTCACAAAAAAACCAGCAATTTTGGCCATGAAAAACCAGCAGTCATACAGAATTTAAGCCTTGCGATAACGGTGGAGGAATTGCCTAGGAGGC
>JAAYMN010000062.1 GCA_012521345.1 Bacillota bacterium | reverse complement strand
GCCTTGTTCAGGGTGGTCATGGAAGCTATGGCGGCGTCCAGTTCGCCCGCCCGGTCCATGCCCGCTTTCACCGCCGTCATCACCAGGCCGGTACCGATGGGCTTGGTCAACACCAGCACGTCACCGGGCTGCGCACCGCTGTTGGTCACAAGCCTGTCCGGGTGGACCAGCCCGGTAACGGAAAGCCCGTATTTGGGCTCTTTGTCTTCCACGCTGTGGCCGCCCACGATAATGGCGCCCGCTTCGGCAATTTTGTCGGCGCCGCCCTTGATGATTTCCGCCAAAATCTTGATATCCACGCTTTTGGACGGGAAGCAAACAATGTTCATCACCAGCTTCGGTTCCGCGCCCATTGTATAGACATCTGACAAGGCATTGGCGGCCGCAATTTGCCCGAAAGTAAAAGGATCATCCACGACGGGTGTGAAAAAATCCACCGTCTGCACCAGGGCCAAATCCGGGCGCAGGCGGTAAACACCTGCATCGGCAAAAGCATCGCAGCCGACCAAAAGGTCAGGGTCGGAAACATGAGGTAAATGGCACAGCACCTGTGCCAATGCCCCGGCAGGCATTTTGGCCGCTCACCCGCCACTGGTTGTCAAGGAAAGCAGACGGACCTCTTCAGTCATTGTTTTCACCACCCTCACAATTTTTTGGATCAAGGCGCCAGAGCACGCGCTCCTCTCCCAGGCGCCGCGTCCATTTCAGGCGGTCGAAGGTTTCCAGCAAAGGCAGGACAAATTTCCGTGTGGAGCCCAGCTTTTCCCGGAATTCCCCGGCCGCCAGGGTTTTATGGGATAAAAAATGCCGGCACAGTTCCTGTTTGGCATGCCGGAAATGGCTGCTGTGCAGGGCAAACTGTTCATCCAGGCGAACCAGGACACCCTGATGCACCAGATACGCAAGCAATTCTTCAGTTTTTGCTTCGCCGGCGTTGATTGCCGCCGCCGCCTCTTTTACGCTGGGCGGCTTGAATCCTCCCGCCAGGTAAAGCTCCGCCAGTTTCGCCAGCTGATTTTCTTCCTGTGCCGTCGGTTTGGGTGTAAAACCGGCCAGGGTCACCAAGTCCCCGGCAAGTTTGATGCTGCCCTCGGCGGCAAGCCGCTCCAGCAGCCAGTCATAAACCTTAAGCGGCAGCTCCCCCGGCAGCGCCCCTTTCAGTTCCGCCCGCGACATGCCTGCCGCCAGATGATTCTTGCGGTGAAAGAGGGAAAGTGTGTCCACCAGCCGGTCTTCCCATTCTTTAGCGGTATGGGCGGGAAAATAGAAATCGCCCGCCCGCAGCACCCTGCCTTCCTGCACCAGCCGCTCCAGCAGACGCTCCAGCATCTCCGGTGCCAGGCCGGATTCTTTGCGCAGGACGTTTGCATCTGTGGCGCCTTCCCGGCTGATGCGCTGCACAAGCGGTGCGGCTGGGTCCCCCTGCTCCAGTTCTTTCAGGCGTTCCAGGACATCCCGGCGGAAGCGTTTATGCTTCACCGGCCGGGCATCCAGGACAATGCCGCCGCCGATGGTAGTCATGGGTGAAAAGCTGCGGATCACAAAACGGTCATTATGTTGCGCCACCAGCTTTTTTTCCAGGCGCAGCTGGACAGGCGCCTCTTTGCCCGGTTCCAGCTCGTCCCGGTCCAAAAGGACCACCCGACCTACGGCGCGACCCGTCCCCAGGTAGACATGGACACGCGTCAGGTTTTTCAGCGCCCGCGGCACTCCAGGCAAGAGTTTCAGTTTTGCATCCAGAAGATAAGCGGCTTCCAGGGAGCCGGGAGCGGCCAAGACACTGCCGCGCGGCAGCGCTTCTTTTTCCAGGCCGGAAAGATTGACGGCGGCCCGCTGTCCCGCTACAGCCTCCTCCGTCTGCCGCCCGTAAACCTGCAGCTGCCTGACACGGGCAAATCTTCCCGCCGGCAAAACTTCCACCGTCATGCCGTTACGGATGGTCCCGGCCAGGACGGTGCCCGTCACAACCGTACCAAAACCGGCCACGGTAAACACCCTGTCCACCGGCAGCCGCAGCGGCGCCCGGGCGTCCCTGGCAGGCATTTCCGCCGTTATCTCATCAATGGCCTGCACCAACTCCGGCAGTCCCCTGCCTGTGGCGGCCGAGACGCGGAAAAAAGGCGCCCCTGCCAGAAAGGTTCCCGCCAGCGCCTGCCGCACTTCTTCTTCCACCAGGTCAAGCCATTCCTCATCTTCCACCAGGTCAATCTTGGTTAAAACCACCACGCCGCGGGCAATCTGCAGCAAATCCATGATCTCTACATGCTCACGCGTCTGCGGCATCACGCCCTCCGTCACATCTACCACCAGCAGCACCAGGTCAATGCCGCCTATTCCCGCCAGCATATTATGGATAAAACGTTCATGGCCGGGGACGTCAATGACACCCGCCAGGCGGCCGCCGGGCAGCTGAAAGGGGGCAAAACCAAGTTCAATGGAGATGCCGCGCTTTTTTTCCTCTTTTAACCGGTCGGTATCCACCCCGGTCAGGGCCTTGATCAACGCCGTTTTCCCGTGGTCCACATGACCGGCCGTGCCGATAATCACGTGAGACACGCTACCACCTCTTCCTCCTCGGCCTCCTCAATGGTCCGGGGATCAAGGAGCAGCCAGTCATCCTGCACGCGCCCTACGAGAGAAGGAGTACCGGTGCGCAGTTTCTTCACCCATTCCGCCTGGGACATTTTTTTGTGCCGCAGGGCAACCACAAAGGTGGGGAGACGGGTCAAAGGCATGGCACCGCCGCCCACAAACGAATAATCTTCCCGGACGTCAACCGTGAGAATGCCTTCCGCCCTCTCGCGCAAGGCGGCGGCCAGGCGCTCCGCCCGCCGCTTGAGCATGTCTTTTGAAATGGTGAGCATGGCCAGGACGGGAATCTCACGCAGCGGATCGCCGAAAAGATAAATCTGCAGGGTCGCCTCCAGCGCCGCCAGGGTAATTTTGTCGGGCCGCAGCGCCCGCATAAGCTGGTTCTTCTTGATGCGCTCCAGAAAGGCGCGCTTGCCGAGAATAATCCCGGCCTGCGGGCCGCCCAGAAGTTTATCGCCGCTTAAAGTCAGCACGTCCACCCCGGCGGCAATGCGTTCCGCCACCAGCGGTTCCCGCTCCAGTCTGAAAGCGGACAGGTCAACCAACAAACCGCTGCCCAGGTCTTCCATCACGGGCAGCCCCACCGACCTGCCTAGCTCGACCAGCTCGGCCACCTCCACTGACGCAGTATAGCCAACAACCCTGTAATTGCTGGTATGTACCTTTAACAGCAAGGCCGTCTCCTCATCCACGGCCTGCTCGTAATCGCCATAATGGGTTTTATTGGTGGTGCCCACTTCCACCAGCCGAGCGCCGCTCGCGGCCATTACTTCCGGGATGCGGAAGCTGCCGCCGATCTCCACCAGTTCGCCGCGGGATACAATTACTTTCTTTCCGGCCGCCAGCGTGTTCAACGCCAGCAGGACAGCCGCCGCGTTGTTATTGACGACGCAGGCCGCCTCCGCTCCTGTCAGGGCTGTCAGCAGCCGCTCCACATGGGCGTGGCGCAAGCCGCGCCTGCCGGAGGGCAAGTCCATTTCCAGGCTGCAGTAGCCCGCCGCCCGCCGCATAGCCTCTATTGCCGCTTCTGCCAGCCTGGCGCGTCCCAGGTTGGTATGCAGCACAGTCCCGGTGGCGTTGATGACGCGCTGCAGGGAAGGCCGCTGCAGCTGCCGCAGCCGGGCCAGCGCTTCTTTTGCCACCGCTTCCGGTTGGCTGTTAAATTCCGCCAGTTCCTCCCGGCTTGTTGCCTGCATAATCCGGCGCCGCAGCCCGTCGATGACTTCCTGTACCGTTCTGACAAGCAGCGGCCTGGGAAAGCGCCCCCCCTCCGCCTGCCGAACAGCCGCCAGGACTACATCAACGCCGGGCAAGGCGCGCAGATATTCCTGTCTCCAGTTATCAGCCATTTTTTCACCTGCTGAAGTATTTTCACCTGTCTTGTCATGTCACTAATTATATAGCGTCAGCCGGGCAAACGCAAGAGAGCAGAAAGTACGGCATGACTAACCTTCGGCAGACAGGATGGCATGATTAACCGGCTCCGGCCGGAGCCGGAACGGCTGACTGCGCCGGGCCAAAGCGGCAACACGGCAGTAAAAAAGCCCTGCCAGTGTTGACTAGGGCTTTCTTGCTCAGTAAGGGCTTTTATCTGCCAAACTCTTTTTCGCTTACGTAGCGAAGAAATGCATCAAGCGCCTGGGAAATCCATTTCTTACGATGGTAGATCAGCTGCTGCCAAATATCTATCTCAATATCAGGCACATTCAAATATACCAGGGAGCCTTCCTCAACCTTGCGACGGGTAATGAAATCCGGAAGGAAAGACACAGCATTGCCGCTTTCCAGTAATTTCATGATGATGTCCGTCCGACTGATCTCCAGCACAGGCTGGATGTCCAGCGACATCTTGGCCAGTTGCTTTTCCAGTACCCCGCGATATCCCATGCCACGCTCAGTAAGTATAAAAGGTTCAGAGACCAATTCGCACATCGGTATCTCGGATCTTTTTGCCAGAGGAGAATTCGCCCCCACAACAAAGTGCGTAGAAATGCGCTTCTCTTTAGCAATAATGTAGTCTTTTTTGTAAACATGAGAATCCAATGTCAGCATAACGTCTGCTTCATTTCTATCAAGAATTTGGAACATGTCTTCGGTATCTGCGGTGGAAAATTTTAGCCGTATTCCCGGATAGCGCCTGTAAAAATCGGCATAGTTCTCAAGCAGCATTGCTTCGCAGAGTGAATCAGGTGTCAGGATATGGACATAGCCCTCAATTCTTTTGTTTTCGCTCATATTTTGTCTGAACTCTTCAGTCAACCTGGTCACCTGTTGCGCATACCTCAGCAGTTCACGGCCTTTATCTGTAAGAATGAGCGTATGATTGATACGCTCAAACAGCAGGCACCCCAATTCAGTTTCCAATTGCTTGATTTGATAGGAAACTGTGGACTGAGAATAATCCAACACCTTGGCAGCCTTCGTAAAGCTGTTTAGTTCTGCTACTTGAACAAAAGTCAATAAATTTCTAATTTCCAAGGCGGAACCCCCATCGAATATATTGATTGAGTTTATCTAAAACATTTACTTTATCGATTGTAGTTTTTAATATATACTACGTCATAGAAATTTACAATAGTGTTTGGAGGATAAACTAATGCCCGCAATCAAGTTCTACAACCGCCCTGCTGTACCGGTGGAAATGCACAAGGTCAAGATCGTCCAGAAGCTGAACTTGCTTCCTGCCCGCCAGCGTCTGGAAAAAATGTACGAGGCTGGTTTCAATACTTTTTTGCTACATAATGGCGATATCTTCATGGATATGCTTACAGATTCCGGCGTTAACGCCATGTCCGATGAAATGCAGGCTGCTATGCTGCGTGCTGACGACGCGTATGCCGGCAGCGAAACCTTCTATCGCATGAACGCCAAGCTGACAGAGATTTTTGGCATCAAGCACTTCCTGCCCGTTCATCAGGGACGCGCCGCAGAGCATATCATCAACCTGCATTTTATCAAGCCCGGCAATTGCGTCATCATGAACTATCACTTCACTACGACGAAGGCACATATCACCCGATTGGGCGGTCGTGTTGAAGAACTGGTGTGCGATGAAGGCCTGGTCCCCAAGAGCGATCTGCCGTTCAAGGGCAACATCGATCTGAACAAGGTCAAGGCATGTATTGAAAGGGAAGGCGCGGCCAACATTTCCTACATTCGTATAGAGGCCGGAACCAACCTCATCGGCGGTCAGCCTATCTCTTATGAGAACATGAAGGCGGTTACCGATCTTGCCAAGGAGCATGGCATTCCCACTGTGCTTGATGCATCGCTTCTGCAGGACAACCTGTACTTCATCAAGGTTCGCGAGGAAGCCATGAAGGATAAGAGCATCCGTGAAATCACCCGCATGATCGCCGATCTCTTTGATGTCATTTACTTTTCAGGCCGTAAGTTCGGCTTTGGTCGCGGCGGCGGCATCCTTGTGCGCGACGAAGAGCTCTTCCACGCAATGGAAGATTATATAACCATGTTCGAAGGTTTCCTTACTTACGGCGGCATGTCCGTAAAGGAAATGGAAGCAATGATCGTAGGTTTTGAGGAGACCATGGATTTCAATATTATCTCGCAGGGGCCTCAGTTCATCGATTACTGTGTACGACAGCTGGACGAGCTGGGCGTACCTATGGTTACCCCCGGCGGCGGCCTTGGTGCACACATCAACGCTCGTCAGTTCGTGGATCACATTCCCTCTGAGCAATATCCTGCTGCTTCGCTTGTAGCCGCTCTGTACTTATGTGGCGGCATCCGCGGCATGGAGCGCGGCACACTTTCGGAAGAGCGCAATCCGGATGGAAGCGAACATATTGCCTCCGTAGAGTTGGTGCGCCTGGCCTTCCCGCGCCGTGTGTTCACCCTTTCTCAGACGGAGTATGTCATCGACCGCGTAAAGTGGCTGTATGATCACCGTCATCTGGTGGGCGGCCTGCGCTTTGTGCATGAGCCTAAGACTCTGCGCTTCTTCACCGGCAAACTGGAGCCTGTAGGAAACTGGCCAGAGAAGCTGGTCGAGGCTTATATTGCTGATTTCGGCGAGGATCAGTAATTACAGTACATTTGAACAATCGGTTCAAGGAATGTTTATAATGCAAAACTTCCGCCCGCAGGATTCTTCCTGCCGGCGGGGTGGTGCTTTGTTTTCCAAGGGCTTATACTCGGTCACAGTTTCAGATGCTTGAATATCAAACAGTTTGGAAACGGGGCATCCGACATTAGTCGGTCAGATTTGGCTGCTTATTTCAGCTGCAGCGCATTGGAAGTCCCCCGGGGAAAACGAACATGGGTACAGGTTCCAAAGAGCCTGTACCCATGTTGCTGCTATATCGGATATTCCATATCACGGTGGGATTAGGAAAAAGATCCAGAAGCTGCGGAAGGGGAGAACAGGCCTTTTTCAAGAGAAGTTCGCGCTTCGCATCGACATGGAAAGATTCTACTTTGCCTCGGTGGAGCAATGAGTTCCCGCGCGAAATTGTCACAAGGCTTGACAAGATGGAAATTATATGGTATCTATAAATTAGCACTCAATCCAATCGAGTGCTGATAAAAGTAAACCAACCGTGAGACTATATAGCAATACAAACAGCAAACAGTGCCGTCTATCAAAAGAAGCTTGTGCCTCTTATCGGGGGAAATTCGCGTTATCCCGTTGGATAACATTATCTTGCCATCAAAGTTTAATGACATTTATAGAAAAGGCTCTGTATCTGGAATACGGCGCCTTTTTCTGTTCCCTTTGGCGTCAGCACCGGTAAAAATCCAAAGCGGAACGAGGTGATGAAATGCAAGCTTTAATACTCGCAGCCGGAATGGGAACACGGCTGAATGAACTGACTAAAAATGCCGCAAAATGTATGGTCAAAGTGGCCGGGAAACCGCTAATTGAGCGGGCGCTCCTTCAGCTTGACGAGCTGGGGCTCAATAAAATCAACATTGTTGTCGGATACATGGCGCGGGACGTCATTTCCTTTGTCCGTTCCCTGAAAACCCGCACTCCTGTCCGGTTCATTGAAAACGAGCTGTATGAAACGACGAACAACATCTACTCGCTATACATGGCGCGGGAGGTGCTTCTCAAGGACGACACGCTGTTGCTTGAGTCCGACTTAATTTTAAGTGACGGCATCTTAAGCAGGCTCGTGGACAGCCCGCACCCGAACGTGGCCCTCGTTGCGCCTTATGAAAGTTGGATGGACGGCACCGTCGTCACCCTCGACGGTGAGGGGAATATTACGCAGTTTATTGACAAGAAGGAGTTTGACTTTAAGGAAGTCTCCAGCTATTTCAAAACCGTCAACATCTACAAGTTCAGCCGCGAGTTTTCCGAGCGGTATTTCGTGCCTTTCCTCACCGCCCACATAGAATCCCAATGCAAAAACGCGTATTACGAGCACGTTTTGAAGGTGCTCAGCTACGTCGACGGCTCCCTGATGAAGGCGGAAGTTCTCGACGGCGAGGTGTGGTATGAAATCGACGACGCACAGGACCTCGATATTGCCGAATCCCTCTTCTCGGGCAAGAAGTTCGACAAAATCAAAAGCCGCTTCGGGGGTTATTGGCGGTACCCGAAGCTCTTGGATTTCTGCTACCTTGTCAATCCATACTATCCGCCCCGCCGGATGATGGAGGAGCTTAAGTCGAATTTTGACAAGCTGGTTTGCAGCTACCCGTCCGGAATCGAAGTGAACAGCCTGATTGCGGGGAAATACTTCGGCCTTAAAAAAGAGCACATCTGCCCGGGAAACGGCGCAGCCGAACTCATCCGCTCCCTGATGGGGGCCATACGGGGCAACGTCGGTATCTTATACCCCACTTTTGAGGAGTACCCGAACCGCGCGGGCAGGAACAAAATCGTGCCATACTACCCGAAAAGCAAGGATTATGCATATACATGCAAAGACCTCGCCGATTATTACGGGCGGTTTGTCGTCGAGGCAATAATTTTAGTCAACCCGAACAACCCGACGGGCTTTATGCTGGACCGGGACGAGGTGCTGAAGCTTGCCAAGTGGGCGGGGGAAAGAGGAATTTGGCTTGTTGTGGACGAGTCATTTGCAGACTTTTCCGACGCGCCGGAAAAGCAAACCCTGCTCTCGGAGGAGACTTTACAGGACAACAAAAACCTCATTGTGGTAAAAAGCATTTCAAAATCCTTCGGGGTGCCCGGGTTGCGCCTCGGGATTGCCGCCAGCGCGGACGAGGAGCTCATCCGCTTCCTCAAAAGCGATGTGGCGATTTGGAACATCAACTCCATTGCCGAGTGCTTCCTGCAGATTTTTGAAAAATACAAAAAGGACTACGCCTTAGCCCTTGAAAAGTTTCGTTTCGTCCGTAAACAGTTCTTAGAGATGCTGCGCCATGTCCCAAATCTCAGGGTGCTGCCCACGCAGGCCAATTTCGTCCTATGCGAAGTCCTGGGAGGGTGCTCGGCTGAAAGGCTTGCCGAGACGCTGCTTTGCGACCATAACATCCTGATAAAAGACTTAAGCGGCAAGAAAGGCCTCGGCGGCGAGTATATCCGCGTAGCCATCAGGACGCGGGAAGAAAATAACCGCCTTGCCGCCACTTTAAGCAAGATACTCGGACAGTCCGGACGGATCAGGCAGTATAATCTCGTCACGAGCGGAAGGGGTTATTGCAATGGAGAGAAAAGAGAAAGAGTACACGATGCTGCACTTTCTGGTAGATCCGCCTAATCTCTGTTCCCTTGCGGGGCTGCTTTGCTCATTTCTCGGCATTTATTTTGCAATTTGCGGGCAGTTTAACTATGCCCTTGTCGGCGTCTTGTGGGCCGTCATCTTTGACTGGCTGGACGGGATGGAGGCCAACAAAATGAAAAACAGGGACGATGCGCACCAGGCTGTGGGCATGCAGCTCGACTCTCTGATTGATATCGTCAGTTTCGGCGTCTTTCCGGCCGTCTTTCTGCTCAGCTTTGGGGATTTCAGGCCCGCTTTCATCCCGGGTGCTTTTCTCATCGTGGGCAGCGCGGCGCTGCGACTTGGCTATTTCAACGTCTTCGGAATGGTAGACAAGCATACGTACAGGGGGCTGGCGCTGGATAACAACGTCCTTCTGCTTTCGCTGACTTTCCTGCTGGAGCGGCTTATCCCGCGCTGGACGTTTGCCGTTATCCTCTACGCCGTCTTTATGGCGCTCCTTGTGCTCAATCTGGCGCCCATCCGCACGTATAAGTTCGGCGGCAAGTGGTTTTACGTGCTGGTGGGCTATGCAGCTGTCATGACAGTCTACTACGTCTTTCTCCTGTGATGCAAAAGCGCTTTGGGGAGAGGGTGCCTTCGACGAAAAACCCCTGTTTGCGCGCGGCGCGAACAGGGGTTAAGTGTCTTTGGGCATTTACTATAAGAGGGGCGGCGCACGCTCATCCGCGGGAAGCATGCGCACGTATGGTCGATGGTGTATTCACCCACCACCAATCACTCCCGGGCTAATTATTATTGCCATAAAATGTTCCCTTGGCATTATCAGTTGCCAGCGGCAGGTACAGGCGGAAACAGCTGCCTTTTCCGGGTGTGCTTTCCACTGTTACCCGTCCGTGCATTGCTTCCGTCAGTTCCCTGACGATGGCCAGGCCGATGCCCGACCCGCCGGTTGCCCGTGTTCTTGATGGGTCCACACGGTAAAAACGCTCGAAGATATGGGGCAGGTGCTCCGCGGCTATGCCGCTGCCCGTATCGGCCACCGCAATCACCGCTTCACCGTCCGCCGCAGTCAGTGAAAGTCTTACCTGCCCGCCGGCAGGCGTATATTTTGCCGCATTCATCAGCAAGTTGGCCAGCACCTGATTAAGGAGCCCCCTGTCCGCCTGAACCGTCACTTCCCCGTCCGGCAGCTCCAGGACAAGATTGATCTCTTTCTGCTGCATGAACGGCCGGTAGCGGTCCGCTTCCGCAGCCAGAAAAGCATTCAGGGAAAGCTGCTCAAACTGCGCCGCCTTCCGGCTGTATTCCGCCTCCGCCAGCCGCTGCAAGTCTGTAATCAGGCTGCCCAGGCGGATGGATTCCTCCAGGACAGCTGAAAGATGCTTTTCATCCGGAGGCAGGACACCGTCCCGGAAGGCTTCCAGGTAGCTTTGGATAGTTGACAGGGGCGTGCGCAGTTCGTGGGAAATATCGCTGGTCAGTTTTTTCCGCAGGTCGCTTTGTGCTTCCAGGCGGGAAGCCATCCGGTTCATAGTTTCCCCCAGGACAGCCAGTTCGTCGTCCCCGCTGACACATACACGGGAAGTAAAATGGCCCCGCCCCCACTTTTCTGCCGCCGCCGCCAGCACGGCCAGACGCCCCGTCAGGCGCCGGGCCAGCTTGCTGCCTAAATAGGCGGCGGCAAGAATGGCCAGCAAGCCGGTGATGACAGCACTGATCAGCACCATGCGGCGGAAAAGGATTGCTTCCGCCGACCAGAGTCCCTGCTGCCCCAGGTAAGCGATTTCCACCACCCCTACCTGCTCGTCCTGAACGTAGAGGGGATAGGCAGCCGCCTGGCTGCGCTGCTTTTGC
>JAAYMN010000061.1 GCA_012521345.1 Bacillota bacterium | reverse complement strand
TTAAAGCGGGTTACTATCATTGCCCCCTTATTTTCCGGGAAGTATATGATCCCCAAAAGCCGATCTTTTTCAATGACATTTCACTGGCCGGCGTTTACAGAAAATATAAACCCGGCAGCGACCAGCCGCTGGGCGTCTTCGACATCCCCCTGGAGAAAACGTGGTAGTATCCGTTGCAAAAAACCTTGCCGGAAAACCACAAGCGGCCGTTATGTTTTCGTAACGGCCGCTTGTGTACCGCACTATTTTTTTGCCGTATAACTCTCAGCTGTAAGCGAGACCGCCATGAAGAGAAACGGCTTGTCAACCCGCCTGGTGACTACGGGACAGTGAGGCAGACCTTTGGGAATAACAACGGCAGTGGGTTTATCAAACACATGCTTTTCTTCTTCGCCTTCCGCACCAATGGTAAATTCGACTTCAGCCCCCAGGTCACTCATATTGTGCGGGTCAGAGCCGATAAAGAAAACGGCTTCGTCATAATCATGAACATGCGGCTCGTTGATGCCTACGATACTGGCGGGAGGAAAGGCGAAGCCATAACTGATGGAGCAAGCAAAACCGTTAAGCGTACCGGCATCGACGAGTATCCGTTCCTTATCACCGATTTTGCTGATGGGAAGGGTGACAATACAGTCACCATATTTGGTTTTGGCCATTGACGGCACCTCCTGGTTAAATTAAAGCATGCATGTCACATGCTGCTTTCAAATCACTCTTTTGGGTTTCAGTAAACAATTGCGCAATGCTTGGTGCATTACGCGCAGCAAAGAGGCAGGGAAAAAGTGTGAAATATTTTCGCAAACGAGCAGGTATCATCATTTTACTTTTGTTTATTTTTGTTTATCTGAACAATACTTCCCTCTGGTTCAGGCCGGAGGGCAGGCCGCTCCTTTTGGCGCATCGCGGTCTGGCGCAGACTTTCCCCATGGAAGGAATTACGGATGAAACCAACACGGCGGCACGCATCTATGAGCCGGAACACCCCTACCTGGAAAACACAATTGCCTCCATGGAAGCAGCCTTTGCCGCCGGCGCCGACATCGTGGAGCTCGATATCCAGCCGACCAATGACGGGCATTTTGTCGTGTTTCATGACTGGATTCTTGACTACCGCACCGACGGCTCGGGCCCGGTCCGGGAACACAGCCTGGCCGAGCTGAAAAAGCTTGACATCGGTTACGGCTACACGGCGGACAACGGGAAAACCTACCCGTTCCGGGGCAAGGGCGTCGGCCTGATGCCAACCCTGGCGGAAGTGCTGGAGCGTTTCCCGCAGGAGTCGCTGCTGATTCACATTAAAAGCAACGATCCCAACGAAGGCGAAATGCTGGCAGACTTCCTGCGCGCCTACCCGGAAGAAAGGCTGGACAGCTTGGCTGTTTACGGCGGGGATGAACCTATTGCCGTGCTGCAAAAAAGGCTGCCCCGGCTGCGTGTCATGTCCAAGGCAACCATGAAAAAAGCTTTGCTGAGTTACCTGGCCGTCGGCTGGACCGGCTATGTCCCCAAGGCCATGCGGCATACGCAACTGCATCTTCCCCTGCGCTATGCCCGCCTGCTGTGGGGCTGGCCGCACCGCTTCCTGCAGCGGATGGAAAAAGTTGGTACCCGCGTCATTATCGTGGCGGGAGACGGCGCTTATTCCGAAGGTTTTGATACCGTGGAATCACTGCAAGAATTGCCGGAGAATTTTACGGGCGGGATCTGGACAAACCGCATTGACCGCATTGCCCCCGTTTTTTTGGATAAGCCGGCTTCTTAAACACTAGCCTGCGCAACAGCGCTGCAAGCAGCCGGTTGCGGCATCCTTCCCGCCTTTCCCTCCCGCTTGCTTTTAGGGGAAATTGCTTTCAACTCCTTCCCCTTTCCTGTTGCCTTCGCCTTGCGGAGAGCCTAAAAGTGCTTCCGGCACACCGCGCTTTCTGCTACCAGTATGCCCTGCGCAGTTCAAGGCACCTGTACTGTTCCGTGAAGCCCGCCTCCTGCAGGGCTTTTTTATATGGGCTGGACAGTGCCGGCTTGCCGTTGATTGTCTCAACCCTGATGCTGCGCACGGGATTGAAATCCCGGGTCAGAAGCGTTTTGAAAAAGGCAAGGTAAGCCGGCAAGGCAGGATCATCCGGTTCGGTTTTGATCAAGAGCGACTTCCCATTGCGCCGGGCCACCACTTTCAGGCGGGAGCCATGAAAAACAAGGTAACTGGTTGGCGCCCTAGGGGGCAGGTCCTCGTCCAAACCCGGCACTTTCAGGCCGCAGGGAGAGGCGGGGTCGGCCGCATTCAGCCAGAAAATACTGTCCTCGTCCAAAGCGGCCTGCAGCTGCCTGTAGGCTTCCGGACCGGCAAACTGCAAACCGGAAAGCCCTTGGATAAAGTGGCCGGCATAAACTTCCCCCGAAAATTCCATGAGGCGCAGCGTGCGGAAGATGCTGCGCCACTGCATGTGGGGCAGCTCCTGCTGCAGCAGTTCCCGGAAAAGTACGCCGTAGCGCAGCAAAAGCTGGCGTATCCTGTCTTTTATCAACTCCTCCTGCTCCACGGCATCCCGCTCCTCCTTCTCCACTTTCTGCGGCAGGAGAAACCAGCTTCCCTGCAGGGGCCGTGTAGCTGCCCAGCGGTTGAAACCGCCGCGCCTGCCAAAACGGCGGCGGCCGGTCTCAGGGGGAGCGGGTTTGAATTTATTCAGCAAGCCCGAACGCAGTACGGCAAAACTGTCATTTGCTATCAGCCCCTGCCAGACATACTGCCATAATTTCTGCGCCAGCTCTTCCGTGGCCAGGGAGGAAAAGCGGCTTAAGGCCAGAAAATCATACCTGCCCCGGGGGTCGGGAAACAGTGCCTTGACCGCCGCGGCTTTTTTTTCTCCTTCCGCGTCTTCCGGAACATGAAACAGTTCCAGATCGTCCTGGAAACAAAAGCCAATGCGCTTTTGGCCGCAGCCGAACCAGATGAGGTCGCTTGCCTGCAGCAGGCTGTCCAGCCAGGCGCTGAAATATGTTTCCATCCGGGCAGGCAGGATGACTTCCTCCCACAAGTTTGCATATGTTACGTAACCGAACAACTGTTCAAGCCGCTGCTGGAGGTCTTCCAGCGTGGTGCCTTTTTCCGTCACCCCCTGGTAAGATGCCAGAAACAGGGGCAGCTTGCTCGCCGGCAGCGGTGCCGGCTGCGGGCGGCGCGCCCGCCTGACCATGGCCAGCAGTCGTTCCAGGTTTTCCCGGTCACATATTGCAGCCGCTTTTTCCGCCTGCAACTGAACATCCGCAACGATGCTTTCTTCGGCAAGCAGGGTGGCAAAGACAGCGGCCCACAATTTTTCCGGCAGGCCAAGTTTTGCCGGGACAAAGCCGGCTGCCACCGGTCCGTAGTAGGAGAGCCACTGGCTCACAAAAAGCGCCGTGTCGCCAAGCCACTGTTCTGCTTCCGGAGCCTCCTGCCGCAGCATGCCCTGCACTTTTTGCAAGCCGGCTGCCAGCTTTTGCGCCGCTTCAGGCTGCAGGGGAGCCGGGCTGACCGACGGCAAATCGGTCCCCAGTGCCAGGCAGATTCGGGGCAGGACTTCCAGGGCGCACAAACCGTCCTCTTCCGCCCGGGGCGGGTGAATCCAGGCCGCTTTGCCTTCCAGGCCGGCCAGGATTTCTTCCCGCTGCAAGCCGCTATCCCGCTCCATGGCGGCAAAAAGCGCTTCCGCTTCACTGCGGGGGATAAAAAGCCGCTCCTTGAGCCAAAGCAAAAGCTCTTCCGCATCAACCGGTGCATAGCCCGGGGCGGTCCGCTTCAGCTTCCCGTCCAGTTCCGCCGCCAGGCTCCCCGGTATTTCCGGCCGCAGCCGCGGTGAGGACACCAGCTCTTTTATCAGCTCATCACTTAAAGCTGACCGTCTTGCCGCAGGCGGCGTATCATCCTCGTACATATACCTGTTGACCTGGCGCCAGATCAGGTCGGCACAGAAGGGAGACGGCTCAAGGCTTCGCGTTTCGCTGACCGCAATCCGGCCGCTCTGTATTTCCTCCAGCAACTGTTTCAGTCTTTCCAGGTCAAATTCATCCGCCAGGCAGCTGCGCCAGGTTTCCAGTACGATGGGAAAGTCTTCATATTTGGCAATGGCTGAAAGCAGTTTTTTAGCCCGCAGGCGGTTCAGCCACAAAGGCATGCGTTTTTTAAAACCGGCTTTGGGCAAAAGCATGGCCCGGCCTGCATTCTCCCGGAACCTGGCACCGAAGAAACCGGAGCTTTCCAGCCTTTGCCGCAGGAGTTTTTCCACATTCTCAGGCGTAACCATATTGAACAGTTCCAGCGCCGCAAAGTCAGAGGGCGCCACAAGCATAATGCTGTCATTGTTTGCATAGACCTCCGGCGAAAAGTCAAGCCTTTCTTCCAGGGCGGCGGCCAGCGCCAGGGAGAACGGACGGTTGATTTTCCCGCCCCAGACCGTATGGAAAACAACCCGCTTGCCGTCCGGACTGCCCTGCAGGTCCGCCAGGTGTTCAACCAAAAGGTGGTGACGGTGCGGCAGCGGCTTCCCGGTTGCTTCTTTCTGCCGCCTGAGGAAATGCAGCAGTTGCCGGCAGGCATCTTCCGACCAGTGACAATCTTTAACCAGCATACGGACAAAGGAAGCGTTGTCCAGGTTTTTATCCGCTTCCTCCAGGAACAGGCCGATTTTTTCGGCATAGAAGAAATCACGATACTGTTCTTCAGCCCGCCAGAAGGGGATAATGTTAATCATACTCTCGGCCGGGACCACTTCCACGTCGTTATGCGTCACCCGGACAATACGCCACGCCTGCGTGCCAAAGAGGAAAGTATCGCCCAGGCTGCGCTCCCAGACAAATTCTTCGTCTAATTCACCGATTTTGGCTTTTGTGTCGGCCAGGCGCAGGTCATAATAGCCGCGGTCGGGGATGGTGCCTCCTTCCCGGTAAATGAGCGAAGCGACTCCGTCCCTGGCTTTTACGGTATTGTCCAGTTTGTCCAGTATAACCCGCGGTTTCAGCTCGCGCAGGCGCGTTTCCGCATAGCGGCCTGCCAGCATCTCAAGCACCAGGTCGTAGCTTTTGCGCGACAAATTGCGGTACGGGTAGCTTGTTTTTAAAAAGGCATACAGTTCATCCACATCCCACTCTTCCGCGGCCGTCATGGACAAAAGCACCTGGGCAAGGACATCCAAAGGTGCATCAACAGGGGCGACAGGCTCAATTTCAGCAGCGGTAAGGCTTCTGGAAGTGACGGCCGCCTCCAGAAAATCGCGGCCGGAAACAGGATAAAGAGTACCCCGGCTGACCTGGCCGACGCCGTGCCCGGCCCGTCCTATTCGCTGCACGGCGGAGGTTAGCGACGGCGGTGTCTGGACCAGCAAAACCTCATCCAAGGCACCGATATCAATACCCAGCTCCAGCGAGTTGGTAGCGACAATTCCTTTCAGTTCGCCCCGTTTCAGCTTTTCTTCCACCGCCAGGCGCAGCTCTTTGGCAAGGGAGCCGTGGTGGGAATAAACTAGAGGTTCGCCGGCACAGTCATTGATAAAGCGGGTCATTTTTTCCACCAGCCGGCGGTTGTTGCAAAAAACGAGGGTTGACCTGTTCCGGCGGATTCTTGCCGCCAGTTCGGCAGCCAGTGCCAGCCACCGGGCATCTTCCGTCTCCCGGCCATTGTCTTTTGGCGGCACTGTTACAACCTGCAGGTGATATTTCTTTTGGGCATGAGACCGGCAGATTGTCACTTTTCTTGGCTGGTAACGCCAGGTCTTGCCTTCGCGGCGGGCCGCAAAACCGCCGACAAAGGCGGCAACTTTCTCCGGCGGATTCACCGTGGCGGAGAGGGCTATGCGCTGAAATTCGCCGGCCAGAGGCACTAATCTGTCCACGGCGGTAATCAGATGTGTGCCCCTCTTGCTGCCCAGTACGGCATGAATTTCGTCCAGGATGACCGTT
>JAAYMN010000060.1 GCA_012521345.1 Bacillota bacterium | reverse complement strand
CTGCAAAAGCTTTGCGTCCTTCTTCCGTGCGCAGGCAAAGTACCGGCAGCCTTAACTTGCGCAGAATCTGCAGGTTTTGCAGCGCATCCCCGCCGTATTCCTCATCCGGCGCCACAGTAAAGACAGTAACATTTTTCTCCCGGCAGAGCCGCCTGGCCACGACAAAGCCGTCCCCGCCGTTGTTGCCTTTCCCGGCCACAACTGTAAGGTTTGGTCCGGCTCCCAGCGCCCGGATGCGTTCCGCCACTCCCAGGCCGGCGACTTCCATCAGGACCATGCCGGGGATCCCGTAGTCATTGATCGTACGGGCATCAAGTTCACGCATTTCCGTCGCATTTACCAGCCGCATTCCACCCACTCCTTTCGTCGGCAGGCAAGGCTGATGCCATGCGAAATCCAGCGCACACAGGCGTTTTCCCTTTATGCTTCCTGCTGCGCCTTCCGGCTGCGGTAGTCTTCAATGGCCCGTTTCAGGGCATCGGCGGCCAGGTTTGAACAGTGCATTTTCGCCTCCGGCAGGCCGCCCAGTTCCTCGGCCACCTGTTTGTTGCTGATTTCCCAGGCTTCGGCCAGCGTTTTTCCCTTCACCATTTCGGTGATGGCGCTGCTGGTGGCAATGGCGGCGCCGCAGCCAAAAGTGCGGAATTTAATATCTTCAATAACTTCCTGGTCGTTGACTTTGAGGTAAATGCGCATAATATCGCCGCACTTCATATTGCCGACTTCGCCAATGCCGTCCGCATTTTCTATTTCCCCCACATTGCGCGGGTTCATGAAATGGTCCATAACTTTTTCAGTGTACATTCTCTTCATCTCCCTGGTTATTCTTTGCCCGGATAAACCGGCGACATGGCCCGCAGGCGCGCAACAATATCCGGCATGACAGACAAAACGTAGTCTATTTCTTCTTCCGTGTTGTTAGCGCTCAGTGTCAGGCGCAGCGAGCCGTGCGCCGTCTGGTGATCAAGCCCCATAGCCATAAGGACATGGGACGGGTCCAGCGAGCCTGACGTGCAGGCGGATCCGCTGGAAACGGCAATTCCTTTCAGGTCAAGGCTTAAAATCATGGATTCTCCTTCCACATACTTGACGGAGATATTCACATTGCCGGGCAGTCTTTTTTCCGGGTGGCCGTTCAGCCTGGTGTCCGGTATGGCCAGGAGCCCTGCGATCAGCTTGTCGCGCATGGCTTTGATGCGGCTTACTTTGGCTTCCATACCGGTGGTGGCCAGCTCTATGGCTTTACCCAACCCCACGATGCCGGCCACATTTTCCGTACCCGGCCGCATTTTGCGTTCCTGGGCGCCGCCGAAACTGAATACTTTCAGCTTTGTTCCCTTGCGCACGTAAAGGGCGCCAACCCCTTTGGGGCCGTGAAATTTATGCGCGGAAAGGGAAAGCAGATCCACCTGCAAATCATCCACGTTGACGGGCAGGGCACCGACGGCTTGCACCGCATCGGTATGGAAAATCACACCGCGCTCCCGGCAAATTTTCCCGATTTCCGCCACAGGCATTACCGTTCCCACTTCGTTGTTGGCAAGCATCACGGAAACAAGAATGGTATCATCGGCAATGGCGTCCGCCACATCCTGCGGGGAGACCATGCCGTATGCGTCCACCGGCAGGACGGTTACCCTGTAGCCCTCCTCTTCCAGCGCCTTGCAGGCATCCAGCACCGCATGGTGTTCCACGGCCGTGGTAATGATATGGCGGCCTTTTTGCAGCAAGGCGCGGGCCACGCCGCGAATGGCAATATTATTGGCTTCTGTGGCGCCTGAAGTAAAAATGATTTCCCGCGGTTCGGCCCCCAGGGCCGCAGCGGTTTTTTCCCGTGCCTCCTCCACTGCTTTGCGCGCTTCGCGGCCAAAGGAATGGATGCTGGAGGGATTGCCATAGATGTCCTTTAAATACGGCAGCATCTCCGCGAATACCTCGTCATGCAATCTTGTGGTCGCCGCATTGTCAAGATAAACCTTTCGCATTTAACTGCCCTCCTCACTTGTCTTTTGCGCCATCGTGGCAACATCAGCCAGGGTTATTTCATCAAGCACTTCCGACATTGTATCCCGCAGCTTTTCCCAGATGCCGCGCGTCGGGCAAATGTTTTTGCGCCTGCAGGAGTTGTTTTTTCCTTCGGCCACGCAGTCCACCGGCGCAATGGGGCCTTCCAGGGCGCGCACAATATCGCCCACCCTGATTTTTTCCGGCGGGTGCGCCAGCGTATAGCCGCCCTTGGCTCCCCTGACCGAGGCAATCAGGCCGGCCCGGCGCAGCGGCAGAAAAATTTGCTCCAGAAATTGATAAGAAATGCCTTCCCTGACGGCAATTTCGCGCAGCGGGATGGGACCGGCACGATAATCACGTGCCAGCATGGCCATGGCACGAACACCGTATTCGCCCTTGGCAGTGATTTTCATCCTATCACCTAATAATCCCGATATGTTTAGTCGGGTTTTCTTCTAGCGTAACAGGAAAAAGCCCCTCCGTCAAGGGGCTGGAGGAGTTTTTTGGGCAGTTTAATGTTTTTTTAAGACCAGGGCTGTGGCAAAAGCGACAGCGTATTGCCGGCTGTGGCTCAGCGAGAGGGCTACGGGCGACAGGGACAATTCTGCCGCCCGTTCCGCCGCTTTGCCGGAAAGATGCACAAACGGTTCCCCCCCGGGCAGGGAAATAATTTCCACTTCTTTCCAGTCTAGTTCGCCCAGCCCCAGCCCCAGCAGTTTAAACACGGCTTCCTTGGCGGCAAAGCGGGCCGCCAGGTGCGGGGCGGCGTGGCGTTTTGCCGCCAGCTGCTCCTGTTCACGCGCCGAAAAAAGGCGCTGCAGAAAGTAGCGGGGCCGCCTGAAATACGCCCGGGCAATTCTCTCGATTTCAATAATATCAACGCCGCAGCGCAACGCTGTTTTGCTTTCACAGTTCATGTTCCTGCCGCCTTCAGGGGGCCGGCTCGAACTTATAGCCGATGCCCCAGACTGTCCGCAAATATGTAGGGTTGGCCGGGTCCTTCTCTATTTTTTCCCTGATGCGCCGGATTAAAACGGTTACCGTGCCCGTATCGCCGAAATACTCGTTTCCCCAGACCAGATCTAGCAGCTGATCCCGGCTGTAAACCACGCCGGGGTTGTTGGCCAGCACCCACAGCAGGTCGAATTCCTTTGCCGTCAGGTATACATCCCTGCCGTTCAGCTTTACTTCCCGCGTCTTACTGTTAATATACAGGCGACCGTCATCATATGTTCCCTGCCGCAGGCGGGGAGCAAGCTCCTCGCCGGCAACCCGGCGCAAGACGGCTTTCACGCGCAGTGCCAGTTCCGAGGGGCTGAAAGGCTTGGTGACATAGTCGTCGACTCCCAGGTTAAACCCCAGGGCTTTATCTTCCAACTCATCCTTGGCGGAAAGGATAATGACCGGCGTATTGTCCCCCTTGCTGCGCAAGACCCTGCAGACTTCAAAGCCGTCCATTTCCGGCATCATTAAATCCAGCACAATCAAATCCGGGCGTTCTTCCTCCACTTTCTGGATCGCTTCACGCCCGTCCGCCGCATGGATCACCCTGTAAGCGTCCTTCCGCAGGCTCTGTTCAACAATGCGCCTGATTTTCGGTTCATCATCCACCACCAGGATCTTGGTCACTTTACTGCTCATGTTCCTGTCCTCCTTTGCCGGCAAAAGGCAAGTAAATATAAAACTCGGTACCCTCGCCCAACTGACTGGACACGCCTACGCGGCCGCCCTGCATTTCGGCCAGCGTTTTCACCAGGGCCAAACCCAGGCCGGTGCCGCTGCGGCGCCGGCGGTTGGAACTGTCTGCCTGGCGGAAACGTTCAAAGATATGGGGCAGAAATTCCGGGGCTATGCCTTCGCCGTTGTCTTTGACGGTAATGACGGCGAAATCGCCTTCCACGGCCGCCGATACGTGGATTTCGCCCTCTTCCTTGGAAAACTTGATGGCGTTGGAAATTAGGTTGACAATCATCTGGCGGATCCGTTCCGGATCCCCGTACACCAGCGGCAGGTTGACCGGGTGGACATGCAGCCGCACATTGTTTTGATAGGCAATGGCTGACATGGTTCGCCGCACCACACGGAAAATGTCATTTAGATCCACCCGTTCTATTTCCAGGCGTAAATGCCCCGCATCATACTTGGCCATGTCCAAAATATCGCTGATCATGATCATAAGCTGCTGGGAACTTGTTTTAATATCCATGAGGTTTTCCCGCTGCTCCTCGTTGAGCGGGCCGGGGATCTCGTCCAGCAGCAGCTCGGAAAAAGCCACGATGGAGGTAAGGGGCGTCTTCAGCTCATGGGTAATGGTTGCCAGAAATTCGCTTTTCAGGCGGTTGTTCTCGGAAAGCTTCTGGTTCAGTTGTGCCAGGACCTTTTGGCCTTCTTTCAGGCGCAAATTGGCCACTTCCAGCTCCCTGGTGCGCGTTCTAACCTTGCACTCCATATTCTGGTATAAATCTTTTAGCTTCGCCAGCATGGCGGAAAATTCCTGCGCCAGGGTGGCAACTTCCCCGTAGGCAGGCACATCGTCAAAGGATACATCCAGGTTGCCTTCGCCCACTTTTATAGCCCGGTCCTTAAGCTCCTGCAGTGGCCGGATGACCATGCGGCCGGTAACCAAAAGCACTGCCGCCAGGATCGCCACGCCAAGAATCGTACTGAAAAGCAGCAGGCTGAAACGGTTTTGCCTTATTGCAGCCAGGCTTTCCGCCATGGGGATGGTCACGCTGATTGCTCCGGCCAGATCGCCGACCTGGTAGCCTTCTTTGGGAAAGCCGGCTATATCCGGCTCCCCTGCCGGCATGCCATGACAGGCCAAGCAGTCTTCCTCCGCAAAAAGCGGCACAATATGGCGGTAAACCGGTTCCCCGTCCAGCTCGGCAGTTGTTTCGACATGCTTTAAACTGTTGTCGTCCGCAAACTGCAGGAGTGCTTCGTGCTCAAACTCATCAGGAATGTTGTCCTGGTTGCGGGCCTGCAGCCTGGTTTGCTTGATGCTATAGTCCGTCCGTTCAGCCAGGATGTCGACCACGCCTTTGCCTACTGCTGCCGGGTTCAGGTGTTTAAATTCGAAATTACCCTTGCTGTCATAATTAATCCTGTCCTGCTGGGAGGCAATAAAAGAACGCATGGCAATAAACTGTTCTGTAATTACTTCTGCCTGCGTGTGCAGTTTGTCCAGTTCGCAGTTGTAGTAATACTTGCTGCTGATGACATAATCCAAAAGCAGCAAGGCAATGAATAAAAGGCTGATGATGAAGAAATACCGTCCCCCCAGGGAATTCCGGCGCGGCAAAAACAGATTCATATGAAAAAACCACCTTTGTCCGGTACCACAGTTTCTGTGGTGTTCGACAGCGGTGGTAAAAAATCCTTTTTACTGCCATAGCCGGCAGCGCCTGCTTCAGCGGATTTCAATTTTTCGACATAAACTGTCCGGAAGCTTTTCTTCTTCGTAATAGAGGGTAACATTGCTGTACGTCAAAGACGGGTTGTTGCTGTTGACCCCGAAAAGGTCCAGTTGTTCTTTCAGGGTATCCACCAGTTCGTTGACAAAAGCGGCCATCCTGTTCAGCAGCGCCATGTTGCCGTCATCAAGGCCATTCTGAAAAGCGGCACTGTAAACAAGCTCCAGGTGGAGCGGGTTGCCCAGTTCGTCGATCTGATACTGCAGGCTTACACTTGCCTGCATTGCTTCCGCACTGTTTTGTACCTGCTTTTTGCCGGGCAGTGCCAGAGCGATACTGTAAGCAAATGACTGCGGCAGGGATTCCAGGGAACGTTCAACAACAAAACTGTCCGCCACATCGGCAATACCTGCTTCCACCGCCTCAATCGCCGCCACCAAGGGTTCCGGGTTTTTGCCGATTACATAGTATTCGTTCAGACGTGACACGGCGCCGAGACGCTTCAGAGCCGTCAGGGAAATGCGCTGCTCCTCTTCCACCGCGGCCGGATAAGCTTCCTCTTCCCAGGAATAGTGCACACTGTCACTTACATAGGTATTTTCCGGCAAATGCAGTTTCTCCGGCGTTACTCTTGTCAGGTATGACCTGGCCTCCTGGGCTGACGGGAAAGAGCGGGGCAGCTCCGCTTCCGTGACAAATTCGTGAACTTCATCGCCCGTCTCCCCGTAAGCAATAAAACGGCGATAAAATACCTTATTCCCGCCGGCCAGGCCTTCCTCTAGCAACACGTTATAGGCAAATCCGGGAACGGGTACAAAATCAATATCCGCCAGGCGGGTAACCTTATCATCTTCCAAAACTTCAAGCTCGACCGCCTGGGGCGGCAGGTTGTTCAATTCAAAGGCGGCGCATCCAGTCAATGTCAAAAGCATTGCCAGCAAAACACAAACATATCTTTTCATTGCAGGCACCTTCTGCCTTTGGAGAGTCGTACTCCCATCATAACAAATTAAGATTCGCGTTGTGTTACTGTTTATTTACAGAATTCGCCTAAGTAATTAATTTTTCTTAACATTCATCGCCGCCAGGCCAAGCCCCATCACCAGCCTGCGCAGCAGAGGGTGATACATGAAAGGCAGTTTAATGTTTTTCAGCAGGATCTGGCGGCGCAGGGCGCCTGTTTCCCTGCGGTAGCGCTCTGTAAAACCGTCAAGGCCCCCTGCCAAACTGTTGGCACAGGCAAGCGCGCTGCGAAAGGCAAAACTGAAGCCTTCCGCCGAACTGGGGCTGATCCACCCGGCCGCCTCTCCGATGAGGGCGGCACCGTAGCCGTCGGTCAGGGAGTGCGGAATATGGCACGGGCGGACAATATATGCCCCTTCCCTTCTTTGACAGTCGGCAAACCGGTAGCCATAGGCGGCAAGTTTTCGCTTCAGCTCTGCAAAAGCCGCTACGGCATTCCTGCCGGGTGCCAGGGCGGCGCCCAGAAGAAGCATCCCGTCTTTGGGGATGGTCCAGCCGTAAAAGTCGGTCAGCCGCCGGGCAAAAAAGACGGAAAAATACGGGAGAGCCGCATCTGCCGGAAACCATTCCTGGATAGCCGCATACAACTTTTGTTTAGTTTTCCCGGTAAAAAGCCTTCTGCGCACCAGGGAGGCAGCCCCGTCAGCACCGACAAGGCACCGTGCATAAGCTTCGCGTGTTTCACCTTCCCGCAGATACTGCAGCCTGTACAGGCCGCCTTCCCGCCGCACCTCTTTCACTACGGCGGAACAGCGGATATCCACGGTGTCCGGTACCAGGGACAAAAGCCAGCGGTCAAATTTTTCCCGGTCCATGTTCAGGTAGAAACGCTGGTAATAGCGCTCCTGCCCGCTTTCCAAATCTATGGTGCGGACAACAAAAAGCTGCGGCTCCACCAGCACGTCCTTGGGCAGGGCAAGGCCCATGACGCCTAAGATCTTCTGGGCATCGGGAGCCAAAAGCCCGCCGCAGCATTTGTGTGCTGAAGTGCTGCCGTTAGGCCGCATGAGGTTGCGCCGCTCCAACAGCAAAACCCGATAGCGCCGACCCAGCAGCCTGGCCAGCGTCGCCCCCGCCGGCCCCGCACCGACAATGGCCAGGTCATACATTCTTTAGCATCCTCCCCGTCCTTTCCTCCTGTCCCTGCGACAGCCCGGCAAGCAGCGCTTCCAGTTCCGCCACAGTCCGCACCAGATGGTCCGGTTTTTCCGCCAAAAGCTCTTCCTCGCTGCCGTAGCCGTAAAGCACGGCAACCGAAGCTATCCAGTTTTCCCGGGCACCGATGATGTCATATTTGCGGTCTCCCACCATCAGCGCCTGTACGCGCTCCGCGGCGGGGATGCCAGCCAGCACTTCCGCGATGATGTCAGTTTTGGCCGGTATCCCGCCTCCCTCCCTGGCGCCGACCACTGCGGTGAAATAAGACCGCAGTCCCAGATGTTGCAGTACCGCATCGGCCATGGAAGCAAGCTTCAGCGTCGCCACATACAGGCGGCACCCTCTTGCCCGGAGTTTTTCCAGCATCCCGGCAATGCCCGGGTAGACCTTATTTTCAAACAGGCCGACCTGCAGGTGATGCTGCCGGTAGATGCGAAGGGCCTCTGCAGCCTCCTTGCTGTTAAAGCCGCAGACAAGCTGAAAGGATTCAAGAATGGGCGGGCCGATAAGAACCCGGCAGGATTCGGCCGTAAACTCCTCTTTGCCGAAATGCCGCATGGTATGGTTGAGGGAATGCAGGATTCCTTCCGCCGGGTCAGTCAGCGTACCGTCCAGGTCAAAAAGAATATGCTTGTACAATGAGTCAATCACTCCTGCCCATTCAGTCATTCCTGCCGCCGGGCGGTTCGGGGCCGAAATACTGGTAAAAGTGGCATTCAATCCTACCGTTGTAAAGCTTTCTTTTTTTCGCGGCCGGGCGGCCGAAAAGCCGCTCAAAGCCTTTATGCGACGTTAAGACAAAACAGGACCAGGTAGGCAGGTGCTCAAGGGAAAGCCGGCCCAGCTCCCGGTAGATTTTTTCCGCTTCCCGCACTTCCCCCAGCCGTTCACCGTAGGGCGGGTTGCAAAGGAGGTAGCCGTATTTGTAGCGGGACCGGAAAGCGTGAAAGGGCAGCCGCTGAAAATGGATCACGTTTTCCAGCCCGGCCTTGCGGGCATGATGACGTGCCAGGCGCAGCACTTTTTCATCTATATCCGTCCCCAGGATACGTACTTTCCTCTCCCGGCAGGCCAGATCCTCCGCTTCCTGCCGGGCAAGCCGCCACAGGTGCGCGTTAATGCGCGGCCAGTTTTCCGCACTGAAGCGGCGGCGGCTGCCGGGGGCAATATTTAAAGCCAGCATGGCTGCCTCGATGGGAATGGTTCCCGAACCGCAAAATGGATCGGCCAGCACCCGCTCCGGCTGCCATTTGCACAGGCGTACCAGGGCGGCCGCCAGCGTTTCCCGGAGCGGGGCGGCGGCCGTCAGTTCCCTGTAGCCGCGCTTGTGCAGTCCGGCGCCGCTGGTGTCAAGCGTCAGCGTTGCCCTGTCTTTCAGCAGGGCAACTTCTATTTTATAGGTCGCACCGCTTTCGGGAAACCAGTTCTGGCGGTAAACCTGCTTCATTTTTTCCACTACCGCCTTTTTGACAATGGCCTGGCAGTCCGGTACACTGAACAGTTTTGATTTGACGGTCTTGCCGGTGACGGGGAAAGCGGCATCAGGTGGCAGCCATTCAGGCCACGGCAAAGCTTTTGTTCCTTCAAAAAGCTCGTCAAAAGTAACAGCTTCAAACTCTCCCAGTTTGACCAGCACCCTGTCGGCGGAACGCAGCCAGAGGTTTGCCCGGCAAATGGCTTCTTCGTCGCCCCAAAAAGTAACGCGGCCGTTTTCCACCAGCTGGTCCCCGTAGCCCAGCTCTTTCAGTTCGGCGGCCACTACTGATTCCAGACCGAAAGCGGCTGTTGCAATCAATTCAATTCTTGCCATTGCTGTCTCCTTGTCCGGCCAGGGTAATGGCCCGGGGCCAAATGAGAAGTTCAGGAATTTCCAGCCTGGCCTAAAGCTTTTTCTATTGCTTTGAGGATTACTTTGCTGCTGTAGGTGGCGCCGGAAATTGTGTCTACCTGCAGCGACTGTTCTGCAATAATGCGGTCGGTAATCTTTTCCGCCGCCGCACCCCTGCCGTGGTCATGACGCTGGATGTCAATAGCCGTGATTTTCCCGCCGGCCACTGTCACTGTCAGTTCCACACCAATGGGGCCGGCTTCATGCTGCCGGGGTAAACTCCGTCGGCAACCTGCCCAAGGTTAATTTCACCAATCTCCATCACCCGGATAATCCTGAGACCACGCCAGAAAGATATTGCTGCGCCGCCGGCAAACAACACAACCGCCGCCAGTAAAACAAGTAACGCTTTTTTTCTCAAATTGCAGCGCCTCCTCAACTTTCTCCCGCTTCAAAATGCGTGCTCTTACCTGCTATCCCGCAGACTGTTCCCCGTAGAGAGCAGCGCAGAGCCTGTCTACTCCGGCCTGTGAAATATTTTCCACAGTCCGGCTTACCCCTGCAATTTTTTTCACTACGGCCCGTTCGAGGAAATTCATTTTCTGAAAATAATAGGCATACCCCAGGTGTTCAACAGCTCTGGCGGCGGCAAGCAACTCTGCTGGAAATGCGGCCTGCAACTGTGATTCCACAGCATTTGTATTTGCACAGCAGAGAAAAAGGCCCACCTTTTTTTCCAGGAGCTGTGAATGGTATGCCCGGCAAAAAGCTGCCGTTTCTTTCTGTATTTTCCCCATGCGAATGGAGCCGCCTATAATCACAGTATCATAACCGGACGGGTCCGCCTGGCATTTCTGCAGGTTGGCCAGTGTAATCCCGCCGGGAGCCCGGGCTGCCAGCATTTCAGCACATTTCTGCGTACACCCGTGCCTGCCGGCATAAACAATGAGTGTTTTCATCGCTTTCACCCCAAAATATAACAATAACCGGATATTAATTGTAACATTGTTACCACGGGAAAACAACGTTTCTCCTGCCGGTGCCGTAAAAAACCGGCGGCAGTTTGCCCCGTACACGCAAAAACGCAGGGAAATCCTGCGTTTTCTGGCAATTTTGTATTTTCCCGGGGACAGCCTGCAGCCCGTTTTGGCACAGCATTTTAACAATGCGGGTGTTTTTCCCTGGCCAAGTCTTTTATCCCGGATTTGTTTCTGACAACGGGGCTTGCAGTGTCATGCCCACAATGCTGAACAACTCAAAAGCGGCAAATGGAGTCAGAAGAACACTTGTTTTGCTCAAGGCTCAGCCTCTTCTGCAGCAGCGCTTTCCAAAGCGGTCGCCGGGATAATGTTTAATTTTTTCAGCATCTCGGCAAATTTTGCAGTATCAATAGGCTTGGCCGCGTAAGCATTGCAGCCCAGGGCAAATGCTTCATGGACATGATCAGTGGCGCCCAGTGCAGTTGTCATAATAATGACAACACTTTCAGAGGGCGGAATATTATTCTGCCTTTCCAGGTCCCGTATTGCCTTTAAAACTTTTACACCGTCAACTTTGGGCATCATGATGTCCAGGCAGATAAGGTCATAGGGGTTGTTGTCCTTCATGGCCATCACATAGGCGTCAATTGCTTCCAAGCCGTCCACCACTTGGTCGCATTCACCGTATTGAGAGAGAAATTTACTTAAAAATTGCCTGCTGGCAGGGTCATCTTCCGCGATTAAAATTCGCATATTCCTTCCCTCCTGTTGCACAAGATTTTTTTATACGTTGCAAACAGATCCTGGAACCGGGAGAGTAGAATATTAGTATCTTTGCTGTTCCCGCGACGTGCTGCCAGCTCTATTTTAAACATGGCATATTTTAAATCTTCCGCTTCCAAGGCAAAAAACAATTCCTTCATTTTGTGAGCATACAGCTCCGTCCGTTCAAGGTCACAGTCTGCGCAGGCTGCCTGCAGTTCAACCAGAAGTGCTTCCAGTTCAGGCAGGTGCGCCGCCAGTTCTGTTTTGGCCCCCTCTTTATTTTCCGTTACAACCAGTTCCCCGTCGGCGTTCAAACGGACATGACCGCGAAAAGCAGCCTGTCTGCCGACGGTAAGCACCCTGTCCACCATATCATACAGTTCCTCCATCCGGACAGGTTTGGGCAGGTATTCATCCATCCCCAGCGACAGGAAGTGTTCCCTGTCACCCTGCAAGGCAAAAGCCGTAAGGGCAACAATGGGAGTGTGTCTCCCCCCCTTTTCCCGCTCGCGGATTCTGGCGGTAGCTTCAATACCGTCCATTTTGGGCATCTGAATGTCCATCAAAATCAAATCATATGCGTTGGCGGCATGCATGGCAAGGGCTTCCAGCCCGTTGTCGGCCACATCCACCCGGTGCCCCCGCTCTTTGAGCAGGCGAGCCAAAACCTCCTGGTTGACACGGTCATCCTCCACCAGCAGGATTCTCCGCGGTCGCGACGCCTTATAAATCCTGGCAGGCTCCTGCTCTTTGGGCAGAATACTTTCTTGGGCAAGTAGAAAAGGCAGGCTGAAAGCAAAGGTACTGCCCACACCCGGTTCACTGTGGGCCCAAATGCTGCCGCCCATTTTTTCCACCAGCTGCTTGCTGATGACCAGCCCCAGGCCCGTGCCGCCAAATTTACGGGTGGTGGAGCTGTCAACCTGGCTGAAGCTCTGGAAAAGCTTTCCCATCATGTGGCGTTCAATACCAATCCCTGTATCGGCAACGGCAAACTGCAGATGTACTTTACCGTCTCTTCCACCGGTCCTCTGCACCGAAAGGGTCACAGATCCCTCTTCGGTAAATTTAATGGCATTGTTCAGCAGATTGTCAATTACCTGGCGCAGGCGTGTGGGATCACCGATCAGAAAGGCAGGCACAGAGACATCAAGCTCCTGCTTAAGCATAAGGCCTTTTTTTTGGGCGCTGACGCTGTGAGTTTTCATGATTTCCCCCAGCAGCTCCCGCAGGTTGAATGGCACTGCTTCAATCTTCATTTTTCCCGCTTCTATTTTGGAGAAGTCCAAAATATCGTTGATAATTAACAGCAGGGAATCGGCACATTTTTTTGCCGTCAGCAGATTGTCCCGCTGCTCCCTGTTCAGGGGTGTAAGCAGGGTCAGATCAATCATACCGATAATACCGTTGATGGGAGTGCGGATCTCATGGCTCATATTGGCTAAAAATTCACTTTTTGCCCTGTTGGCCGCCTCCGCCGCTTCCTTCGCTTTCAGCAGCTGCTCTTCCGCCTTTTTCTGCCGGGTAATATCGCGAAAGACAATCACGGCACCGCTTATTTCACCCCAGGCGTCTCGTATGGAAGCACAACTTGCTGACAGGTATTTTTTGGATCCGTCCCGGCAGCGCAGTATGGTTTCAGGCATCAGCCCCGTGGGCTCCCTGTCTGCCATAATTTCTTTCAGCGGCAGCGGCAGCGGTTGATTAGTTTCGGCATGAAAAAGGGAAAAGACAGCGGACAACTCCCTTCCCAGCGCTTCTTTTTGCTGCCAGCCGGTGATCTGTTCGGCAGAACTGTTCATATAGTTGATTGTTCCGCTGATATCAGTGGCAATTACGCCGTCTCCCATACAGTTAATAATGGCTGTCATACGGCCATAGTCGGCTGTTTGTGCCTGCTCCGCCATAACTTCCACCCTCTCGACCTGTCAGATGAGAATTGGTTGTGTGGTTATGGTAACTTTACCTGTAGCTACATCCATCTCCACAGTCCGGCTGACATCACCGCCCACTTCGATGCTGTTCACCGTGAGGGACATGGCCGACAGCTGACTCATTACCGCTGCGATGTTTTTTTTGCCTATGGAAAAATAATCCCTGTCGCGTGCGGAATCAGCCCCGCCGAAAACCCCAATCTGCAGTTCCGTGCGCAGGCAGCCGAATTCGCGGTGCATTTTGTCCAGCAGCAGGGCAAGACCGGTGGAGGCATAATATGCCGGGCGCTGCCTGGCAGCCTCCTCGCTGGGAGGGGAAGGCAGGGCAATATGAACCATCCCCGCCGCCTTGCGGATTTTGCTGTAAGCAGTAACGGCCACACAGGAAGCCAGAGCGAACGTTTTCAGCTTTGCCTCAGCCTGGTTGGAAACGGCGCATTCTCCGATACCTACTATAATCTCCATGCACTCACCTGCTCAAAGCTTCCAGTAGTAAATCCGGGATCTCCGAAAGCGGAGCCTGTTTCTCCACTGCTCCGATCTCATAGGCTACTTTGGGCATACCGTAAACCACGCTTGACTGCTCGTCCTGACCGATGGTCCGCGCCCCCTTGCGGCGCATGGAAAGCAAGCCCCGGGCTCCATCGGCCCCCATGCCTGTCAGGATGATACCCACTGCTTTATCACCGGCTGCTTCGGCCACCGACTCAAAGAGAACATCCACTGAAGGACGGTGCCCGTTCACTTTTTCACTGTCAACCAGCTCGGCCAGGTAGCGGCCTGCCTGCCGCTTCAGCCGCAGGTGCCGGTCTCCCGGCGCAACAAAAACCTTGCCCGCTTCCAGGACATCGCCGCTTTCCGCTTCTTTGACCGTGAAGGCGGTCTGGGCATCAAGACGTTCTGCGAAAAGACGCGAAAAAACAGGAGGGATATGCTGAGCGATAAGAATGGCGGGAAGATCTGCAGGCAAATGACTGAGCAGGTAGTGCAGCGCTTCGGTGCCGCCAGTGGAAGAGCCGATGGCAATTACCTGCCGGCGGTATGAGGAAGTGCCGGGTCTGTTCTGTGGCTGCACCACCCGGCGGGATGTGCCTGCAACTTTGATTTTACTGTTTGCCGCTATTTTGATCTTCTCCGCCAGGTCGACAAGAAAGCGCTGAATATGCCGGTGGGATGAAAGGTCCGGCTTGCTGATAAATTCCACAGCCCCGGCATTTAAAGCATCGAAAACAGCACCGCTGGTGGTACTGATGACGATTACCGGCAGCGGGTACTGCGGCAGCAGGCGCCGGATGAATTCAATCCCGTTCATTTTAGGCATCTCGATGTCACAGGTCATAACATCGGGGCGGTAAGCCAGTATTTTGTCACGGGCGTCATACGGATCCACAGCAGTGGCCACAACTTCAATCTGGCTGTCATGAGCCAATCCTCTGACAACAATTTCGCGGAAGACAAGACTGTCATCAACGACCAATACTTTGATTTTTCGCATTGTTGTCAACACTGTGGCACTCTCCTGACCTGTCATGTGCGAATTATTTTTCTGTAGACGGCAGGCCGTACGTATTTAAAAGAAGTTTTTTCCCGGTTTAAGGATTCAGAGTGGCCAATGAAAAGATAGCCGCCGTCTTCCAGAAGATGATAAAACTTATTGACCAGTTCATTTTTAGTATCGTTGTCAAAATAAATCATTACATTCCGGCAGAAAATAGCATGGAACTTGCGGCGGAACGGAAAGACACGCTCCACCAGGTTGAATGTCCTGTAAATGACATTGTTTTTTATCCGGTCCTTAACAATGACATTATCCGCATCATACCGGTCAAAGTAACTGAGCTTCCAGGCAGCCGGCAGCGGCGCTATCCTTTCCTTGCTGTAAATACCTTTTTTGGCAATTTCCAATGCTTGCCTGGAAATGTCCGTGGCCAAAATTCTGGTATCCCAGAAAACAGCCTCCGCCCCGAAAAATTCATCTATAATCATGGCCAGGGTATAAGCTTCCTCGCCGGTGGAACAGGCGGCGCACCAGACACGCAGGTCACGGTCGGGGATGCTTGCCTTCAGATAAGGCAGCACTTCATCGCGAAAGAAGTAAAAGTGTTCCGCTTCCCGCATGAAAAATGTGTGGTTTGTTGTAATCCTGTTCAGGAGATTGATGACGGCTTCCCCGGTTGTGTCGGAGACAAGATCGTCAATGTACTCTGTAAATGTCCGGTAATTTCCGGCTGCAAGCAGGTTTTGCAGCCTGCCAACAAGCAGCGTTTTTTTCTCCGGTTTCAGATAAATACCGTAATTGTTTTTTATGAAAGTCGCCAGCCTCTGAAATTCCTTGTCGGTAATATTTTTAACGCCTGCCATGCCTGCACCACCTGCGGCAGGAGCTGTACCCTCTGCCGAAACAAAAATTTTTTTCGTTTGCTGTTGTATCGGTTGCATCCTTGCCAAACTATCCTTCTTTACTAGGAGTATTTGCCGAAGTCGCTGTCACTCAAGCTGTCCCTGGCTGCAGCTTGCCCATCACCAGCCAAGTTTTCCTCATCAGGCAGTTTTATCTCCACACCTGCTGCCGCCTCCTTCAAGGGCAGTTCTCCTGCATCCGCCAAAGCCTGCCCGGCTGCCGGCTTTTCGTCCTGTTCTGCCACCGCCGGCTTCTTTTTGCGCAGAAACCGGCTGGCAAAACTTTTCAGCCCAGTATTCAAGCCTTGTTTTTCCTTGCCTGTCGATTTTTCTTCCTCGTCTGCCAGCTCGGGCAGGACTGTTCCTTCTGGTTTCAGGGTAAAGCGAGCCACCTGGTTTTTCAGCAGTTCGGCCTGTCCGGCCAGTTCTTCACTGGCGGCCGCCGTTTCTTCCGAAGTGGCTGAATTGCTTTGGGTGACATCGGAGACAAGCATCACCCCGTCATTAATCTGGCCAATGGCAGTTGCCTGCTCGTTGGAAGCCACCGCAATCTCGCCCATGATGCTTGCCACTTCCGTAATGCTGTCAATAATTTTCCCCAGGGCTTCGGCTGTCTGCCCGGCTATGCGCTTGCCATGCGTTGCCTTTTGCCTGGACAGTTCAATCAACTCGGTGGTTTCTTTGGCCGCTTCGGCGGAGCGTGCCGCCAGATTGCGCACTTCTTCCGCCACCACTGCAAAACCTTTTCCGTACTGGCCTGCCCTTGCCGCCTCAATGGCCGCATTTAGTGACAGGATATTGGTCTGGAAGGCAATTTCGTCAATAACCTTGATAATGCGCGAAATGTTGGCGGAGGAAGTATTGATCTCTTCCATGGCCGCCAGCAGTTCCTGCATCTGGGTGTCTCCCTGCTGGGCGTTGTTTTTGGCCGCATCGGCCAGTTCACTGGCTTTATTGGCATTTTCCGCATTCAGCCTTGTCTGAGTCAGCACTTCTTCCAGCGAGGCAGTCAATTCTTCAATCGAGCTGGCCTGTTCGGTCGCACCCTGGGAAAGCACCATGCTGGAATCGGACACCTGCTTGGCGCCGGAAGCAACCTGTTCGGCGGCCGTCCAGATATTGGTGAGGGCATAATTCATATTATCGGTCATTTTCTGGAAGGCACGGGCAAGAATGCCAACTTCGTCCCCGGCCTCAACATCTATGGCTATGTCGAGCCTGCCCTCCGCCAAGGCGTTGGCGGCTTTTACCAGCTTATTGATGGGCCTGCTGATATGCCGGGAAATCATGAAGCCCAAGACACAAGCCAGGGCGATAGCCACAACAACCCAAATCAGCAAATTGTTTGCCACCCTGGCGGCCTGCTCTTCGTTCTGCTTGGCTTGTTCCTCAGCGTCGGATAAAGCTAATTCCATTAGTTTCTGTAAAGCCGCCTGCTGATCAAGAGAGGCTCTATTCATTTCCCCGTTCAGGAGCATGATGGCCTCCCCGTCCCTGTTCTGCCTGGCAAGAGAATATAGTCTTTCCAGGCCTTCCTTATAAGCGGCTCTTTTTGCGATAAAATCATCAAACGCGGCCTTAATCTCTTTTGACTGTTGCAGTTTGCCGAAGTCTTCTATCATGGTTGTAAGCTCTTCGTCCAATTCCTGGATGCTGGCAAGATACTGATCCGTTTCCTCGTAATTGGCATATATCATATCCCGGGCGTCCGCATGCAGCTTTTTAAAGAGCGAGAGCATGGTGGATGCCTGGTAGATGGGCAGCGTCTGCTTTTCATAAACTTCAGACACGGCAGCGGCAAGTCTTCTGACATTTGAAACACCAAGGTAGCCAACAAAACCTGTCAATGCTGCCCCAATTAAAAAGCAGATAAGGATTTTGGTAAACAGGCGGCGGTTTGTAAACAGTTTCATTACCATCCCCTCCTAAAGCTGAGATAACTGTTCCACTTCGTCGTCTGTCAGGATCTTGTTGCAGTCCAGAATCAGCTTGACATCATCACCGACACGGGCAATCCCCTGGACATAACGGTTATGATTTTTCTGAATTTCCGGCGGTTCCACAATATCTTCATCCGGGATGGAGAGGACCTCGGCAACACTGTCCACAACCAGCCCCATGGTAATCCCGCTCATTTCCACAATAATCACACAAGTTCGGTCGTCATATTCGCGGAAAGGCTTCCGGAAGCGCAGTCGCACGTCCATGATGGGAATGATGCGCCCCCGCAGGTTTATAATTCCGCGGATATAATCGGGCAGTTCAGGAACTTCCGTCACCGGCTGGATGCCAATAATCTCCGTTACATAACGCAGTTCAATACCGTAGGAATCATTGTCGATAAAAAAGGTCAGGTACTTGCCGCGCAGTGTATCTTCCTCTTCCTCCTCATACCCCTGAAAACTGACATAATCGACCATAGGCAAACTCCTTCCGCTTACTTATTTTCATGTCACGCCACAAAACCGCTCACGTCAAGGATAAGGCTGATGCTGCCGTCTCCAAGCAAAGTGCAGCCGCCAATACCCCTGACCCGTTTATTTTGAATATAGCGGGGCAGGGCTTTGACCACCACTTCCTGTTGCCCGAGTAAATCGTCCACAAAAAGGCAAAACGGTTTTTCCTCATAATCCACCAGGATAAAAATACCATCCGCCAGGTTCGTTACCTCCGTCGGAACCTTAAAGAATTCATGCAGGCGAATAATGGGGTAACACTCTCCCCTAACCAAAAGCATTTCATTCCCGTCGGTATCTCTTACCAGTTTGTGGTTTTCCAGACGGACCGATTCCTTGATGGCACTGATGGGGATCGTATAGCGCGCCCGGCCCACGGTCAGGTTCATGCCTTCAATGATAGCCATGGTAAGCGGCAGTTTCAGCGTAAAAGCTGTCCCCTGGCCGCTTACACTGTCCACCGAGACAGACCCGCCCACTTTTTCCAGGTTTTTCACCACCACATCCATGCCTACCCCGCGCCCGGAGTATTCCGTTATCTGCTCACTGGTAGAAAAGCCGGGAAGAAAAATCAACTGGAAGATTTCCTTCTCCGTCATTTCCGCAGCCGGCTTGGTCAGCAGGCCGTGCTTTTCCGCACGACTAATAATTTTTTCTTTATTCAGACCCCTGCCGTCGTCCCGCACCATAATCAGGACATGGTTGCCAACATTGCGGGCTTCCAGGGTCACAGTTCCCGTTTTATCCTTGCCGGCTGCCAGCCTTTCCTCCGCCGTTTCCAGTCCGTGGTCAACAGCGTTGCGGATTAAATGCATCAGGGGGTCGGAAATGTGTTCGATAATATTTTTGTCAACTTCCGTATCTTCACCAATTAACTGCAGCCTCACCTCTTTCTGCAGTTTTTTGCTCATATCCCGTACAATGCGCTGCATCTTAAGAAAGGTATTGGCCAGTGGCACCATGCGCACGGACATGACCAGGTCCTGAATTTCACTGGTGATCTTGCGCAGCTGACGGGCAGCCTGCCGGAAATTTTCCAGTTCCAGTCCGTTCAGGTCCGGGTTTTGCACCACCATGTCCTCGGCAATCACCATCTCGCCTACCAGGTCCATCAGCTTGTCCAGCTTGGCCACATTAACACTGATCATACCCTGGCCGGACGAAGACGCCACAGCTGTCTCCTGCGCCCTGACCTTCCCCCCGTTTTCCCCGGATCCGGCTGCCGCCGCCTTCACTTGGGTCCGGACTGTGCCGGCGCCGCCTTTTCGCTCTGCAAAGGTGGCTGCATCCAGTTCCCGGAATTCGAGCTTAGCCAAAAACAGCACATCTGCAAAAAAGCGCCGCATTTCATCCGCCGGCTTGTCGGTGAGCACACCGACGGTAAAACCATGCTTGCTGATATAGGCTGCCGTTTCGTCATTTTCCAGGATATCGGCCGGCCGGTAATAAAGGTCCTCCACCAACCCCTGCAGGTTGTGAATGACGCCGTAAGCCCGTATATTTTCCATCTCACAGCCTTCCTCATAGTAGAGCACCGCCTCATAGGCTGACAATCCCTCTGCAGGCCGGGATTTGTGCTCATCGTCCGGGGTGGGCTGTAAAGCGTACTCATCGCCGGCAGCAGCCTGAACGGAGGATGTGTCCTGCTCCTGTTGGAGATCGCCGTTGGCCGCTTTCAGCTGTTCCAGGAAGACTGCTATCGCCGCCAGCAGTTCGTTTGCATCTCCATCAGCCGGTTTCTTGTCCTGGATTTTTTTCAGTTCCGCCTGGATAAAATCAATTCCCGACAGGACCAGGTCGGACAAAGCAGCGTAATCCACCTGTTTTGGCTGCGCTTCACGTATGTAATAGAATAAATCCTCCATCTTGTGGGCCAGTTCCGCCAGGTTGCCCAGCATCATCATGGCTGAGGATCCCTTGATGGTGTGCATGATGCGGAAAATTTCGTTTATGGCGGCTTCAGAATACCTACCTGTTTTTTCGCTTTCCAGCACGGCATTCTCCAGCTGCTCAATATTCTGCGAAGTCTCAAAAATATAGACCTCAAGCATGGAGTCGTTGAGAAAATCGTCCGCCATCCGGTTCCGCCTCCTTTCTTTAAAGGATTTTCTGCAGTGTCTTGATGACGTGATCCTCTTTAAACGGTTTGATAATAAACGATTTGGCGCCGCTTAAGATCGCTTCCTTGACCATGTTTTCCTGCCCCATGGCAGAGACCATCACCACTTTTGCATTGGGATCAATTTTCATGATGGCCTTCAGCGCCTCCAGGCCGTTCATCTCCGGCATGGTAATATCAAGGGTGACGATGTCGGGTTTGCATTCCAAGTATTTTTTTACCGCAGCCACACCGTTTTCCGCTTCCCCTACTATTTCATATCCGTGGTTCAGAAGCATATTTTTTATTGCCATTCTCATAAACGCAGCATCATCAACAATTAAAACTCTTGGCATTTTCTCACGCTCTCTTTCTTTCCGTCTGTAATTAAAGAATTTAATAGGACTTGTAATGTGGATGCCACATATTTTTTCAAGGAAAAAGCATATTGCTGAAAACGCCACGTCAGGCAGGCTGCATGGAAAAAGCCCAGGATAATTTCCGCTAGTTGCGCTGCCGACAGTTCGCAGGACAAAAGCCCGGCCTCCTGCGCTTTGGCGGCCAGGACCTGGAGTGTCTTCAGACGCCCAAAATGGATCTTTTTAATTTTCTCACGGAAATCAGCTTCACAGGCCAGCACGTCATACGACTGGGTAACTGCTGTAATTTGCGGGTAGTTTTCGTAGTACTCGGCATATCTTGTCACGAAGTAAAAAATGGCCTGTAGATAATCTCTCTGCTGCATAGATGACGCACTGATGTCATTGTCGTACTGTGCATAAAAATCCAGCACAGCATTCAGCAAGTCCGCTTTGCGCGGAAAATGCTTGAAAACAGCCGCTTCCGAAATTCCCTGCCTTTTGGCCACCTCCCTGGTTGATACGCCTTGAATACCGTATTCGTTGATCACATCAATGGTCGTGAGGATAATTCTTTTTTTCCGGGGAAGAATTGAGTAGCCCATTTTCCCTCCAAGTTAGTAAATATTAACTTACTTCCTTTATCGGCAATGGCTGATAAAACTTTATCTTTGCGGGTATTTTTCTTTCATATGTAAAAAACCGCTGTTTGAGCTTTACTGCTCAACAGCGGTTTAACTGCAGTCCGAAGCCCGCCCGGAGGCTTGGGCTAGAGATTGCCCAGAAGTCCTATTTCAGCAGCCACTTTCTGCATTCCCTTAATTGTCTCGGCAATGATTTCATCCAATTCCATCCCCAAAAGTTCCGCCCCCTCCGCAATTACCTCCCTGTTCACTCCGGCGGCAAAACCTTTCTGTTTCCATTTTTTCTTTACCGACTTTACTTCCGTATCCATAATGCTTTTGCTGGGCCGCATCAGGGCGGTGGCCGCAATCAGCCCCGTCAGCTCGTCAATTGTATATAAAACTTTCTCCATGCGTTCCACCGGTTCCACATCGGAACATAGTTTCCAGCCGTGGCTGACAACCGCATGGATATAGTCTTTTGGCCAGCCGCGTTCTGTCAAGATTTCCCGGGTTTTTGTGCAGTGCTCGTCCGGATACCGTTCATAATCAAGGTCATGAATCAGCCCGATAATGCCCCACTTTTCCGGGTCTTCCTGAAAAAGCTCGGCAAAATGCCGCATGACCGCTTCCACGGTCAGGGCGTGCTTAATCAGGCTTTCGCTCTTGTTATATTCAGTAAGCAGCCTGTACGCTTCTTCTCTCGTCGGTCTTGTTCCCTGCATCAGCCAAACTTCACCCCTGTCGTGTTTTTTTGCAGCCGGGCTGCCTTAATCATTATTTTACCATTTCCTTAGCCCTGATGGAAACCAAAAACCAACTAACACTTCACCGCCACACATTCAAAGCGGTAAGTAGCAATAAAATCCTCGCCAAAAGGATACTGCTCCCGGCAGGCGGGGGACAAATTCCGCAGGATGCGGAATACTTCCTCCTGCTGCCTTTGCCCAGCTCCCATCCGGTCAAACCACTCCGGCAGGTCGTACTGCAGCTTTAGCAGCCTGTGCTTCCAAAGCTCAAGCGGCAGTTCCCCGAGCAGCGCCAGCCACTGCCGCGGGGAATATGAACAGTGGTGGGAACTGTCCCGGATTTTTTCCATCCTGTTTATTTCCCTTTCCGCCTCTTCCCCGTCACAGACGGAACAGTCCAAGATGTATAATTTGCCGCCTTTTTTCAGCACCCTGCACATTTCCTGCAGAGCTTTATTTATGTCATAAAAATGATGCGCGGCCAGCCGGCAGGCAACCAGGTCAAACTGTCCTTCAGCAAAAGGCATGTCATGCACATCACAGGCCTGGAAGCTGATATTTTTGAGGCCCAGTGCCCCGGCATAAGCGGCCGCCTCCCGCAGCATTTCCGGGGTAATATCAATGGCTGTCACGCTTTTGACATGCGGTGCCAAGGCACAGGCGGTATGCCCCCCGCCAGTGGCCACATCCAGCGCCACGGCATTCTTGTCCGGCGCCAGCAGCTTCAGCATGCGCTCCAGGTCCGCCTTGTTTCCATGGGTCCTGCTTTGGCGGTAAGAGGCCGCCCGCTGTCCGAAATTGCGCTGTACTTCCTGTTCATTGCCCATCATTCTTTCCTCCGTCCTGCCAAGTCATGCCCTGTGCCATTTTGCGGCAAAGCAGCTTTCTCTAAAATATGCCACAAATCCTCTGGCGGCGCAACCCTCTATCACACCGTATGCTGCTAAGCGTTCCTGTTTGCGCAGCGGTACGCGGCGCATCACAAGAGCGGTTTTGGCAAAACTTCTTTTTGTCCTCTGAAGGAGAAGCGTACCGCCGGCGCGAACATATGATGTAAATAAGCACTTTTAGGGGAGCAAAAAAATGAAAAGCCAAACCGCAATCTATCGGACACCAGCCAAGCGTAAGCGCCGGCGGCTGCTGCCACTGCTGACAGTATTCGTTGTCGCCGCCGCCTTTTTATATTTTTTCCATCCCAAGCTGCTTTTAACTTTTGGCAAGCCAGACAGTCCTCCGCCCGAAGACCCCGGCACGAAACTGCCACCGGAGGAACCTGTTGATGCGCCGCCCACGCCGCCCGAGCAGGAAGACCCAAAGGCGAAAGACCCGCCTCCTGTGGAAGAGCCGCCCTCCGCAGAGGAGCCCCAGGGCACCCCGCCTGCCGGAGAAAAATTGCCCGTGATTGCAGACGGTGACTATTTGCTGGCGCTTGTCACCAAAAAAACAAGCCTGGGGGATTATGAACCGGTCGATTTGGTGGAAATTACCCAGGAGCTGTGGGCCAATGACTACCCGTATAAATTAAGAAAAGAGGCCTATGAGCACCTGCTTGACATGTGGGAAGGGGCACAAAACGACGGGCTCTCTTTTCTCGTCACTTCCGCCTACCGCAGCTATAGCACCCAGGAGCGACTCTTTGCCAATTACGCAACCGCTCACGGCGAGGAAAAAGCAAACACCTTCAGTGCCCGCGCCGGCCAGTCGGAACACCAGCTGGGCACCACGGTGGACCTGGTTGTACCGGGACACAGCCTGTCGGACAGCTTCGGTGAAACCGAAATCGGCAAGTGGCTGGCGGAAAACTCCTGGAAATACGGGTTTGTCATGAGCTATCCCAAAGGGGCGGCCGAAATCACAGGCTATGTTTATGAACCATGGCATTTCCGCTACATTGGCGTGGAAAATGCGGCTGCCTGGAAGGAAGCAGGGGTGACCCTGACTGAATGGCTGCTGGAACAGCCGCAGGAATGGCAAGAATAAACGCCCGTCGCAGGGCGTTTTTTCCTGCCTGACACCAGGCTTCGAAAGGCATGTTATACACCGATAATTTTAACCAGCACCCTTTTTCTGCGCTTGCCGTCAAACTCGCCGTAGAAAATCTGCTCCCACGGTCCGAAGTCAAGCTTCCCTCCGGTGACGGCCACAACCACTTCCCGTCCCACGATGGTCCGTTTCAGGTGGGCGTCGGCATTGTCCTCAAAACCGTTGTGCTCATACTGCTCATAAGGCTTCTCGGGTGCCAGCTTTTCCAGGAAGCGCTCAAAGTCCCGGTGCAGCCCCGGTTCATCATCGTTGATAAAGACGCTGGAAGTTATATGCATGGCATTGCAGAGCAGGAGGCCTTCCTTAATCCCGCTTTCCCGCAGGCAAGCCTCCACCTGGTCCGTAATGTTGATCAGCGCGCGCCTGGTTTTAACTTCAAACCACAGTTCCTTACGGTAAGTCTTCATTTTTCCCTCCAATGCTCCCGCAGCAGCGTCCCGGCCTTTTTTGCCGGCATGCTCCTCACGCAGGTCTTCCAGAGGATGAGGAACTATGCTTTTTTTAATTTTCCGGATGCCGCCCCGCGGATTTTCCACATCCCCGATGTATCTGGGGATGACATGATAATGCAGGTGGAAAACGGACTGTCCCGCGGCTTCCCCTACGTTCACCCCCACATTGTAGCCGTCGGGCCGGTATTTTTCGTCCAGCAGCTCCCTGACCCGGAAAATCAGTTCGTTGATAGCCGCCAGCTCATCGGCGCCGGCCTCAAACAATGTGGCCACATGCCTTTTCGGCACGACCAGCGTATGCCCTTCATTAACGGGATAAGCATCATAAAAAGCCTTGGCCAGTTCGTTTTCACACAGGAGGCTGCTGCCCTTCAGTTCGCAAAAAACACACCTGTCCATGCTACTACCTCACTTGTTTCAGGCTTGATTCCGGGACTCAAGCTTTTCCCGGCTGCAGTCTTCCGCATCATGCCTGCATGAAATAACAGTAAAAGGACTGCTTTTACATATTCAACATCCTGCAGTTTTTTCCTTTCCTTTGCACCCGGAGACCATTTGCCGCCATGAAATGCCGTCGGAGCCGGTAAAAAGCTGGAGTTGATGGCAGGGTGGAAGCCGCCACCGAAGGAGTTTGTCCTCAGTTTTGCACATATTATGGCCATCTGTGTTGGCAGGGGGCATAATTTATGGTATAATTTTGGTTGAACTAGTATATACAAGTCTAATTGATCCTAAACCAAGAGGTGAAAGAAATGGAGAATAGCTGCCTTGCACCCGGCAAGATCTGTGAAGCATGGATTGAGAACGGCTTTAAAAAAGGAACTTCACCGGCTGTCAAATTATTTCTGCTCGGCATTCTTGGCGGTTTGTTCATCGGTCTGGGCGGACACGGCAACATCGTGGCAAACGCGTACATTGCAAATCTTGATCCGGGGCTGGCCAGGCTGGCCGGAGCGGCCGTTTTCCCTGTCGGTCTGATGCTTGTTATTCTCGCCGGGGCGGAACTTTTTACCGGCAACAATTTAATGACACTGGCAGTAGCCAATCGCCGCATCTCTTTCCTGCAGCTTTTACGCAACTGGATTATCGTTTATGTCGGCAATTTCGCAGGTTCAGTCCTGCTGGCCCTGTTGTTATCAAAGACCAGTATTTACGGCGCAGAAGCAATGATTGATAAAGCGGCAGCCATTGCTTCCGGAAAACTGGGCCAGACCTTTTCACAGGCTCTCATCAGCGGTATTTTCTGCAACATTTTAGTGGTGCTTGCCTGCTGGATGCAGGCGGGAGCCAAGGAAATGGCAGGCAAGGTGTTTACCATCTGGTTCCCGATTATGCTTTTCGTCTTCTCAGGCTTTGAACACTCTATTGCCAATATGTTTTTCCTGCCGCTGGCCAAATTCCTGGGAGCAGAAATTACCTGGGGAAAAATTTGGACCGCGAACCTGATCCCTGTAACGATCGGCAACCTTCTGGGAGGGGCGGTTTTCATTCCTTTTATTTACCATTGTGTTTATGCCGTCAAAGACACGGGAACTACTATCCTCCGTGTAAAAGAGTCAATCACTGTTCGCCAGGAACGCTGACTGCTTTTGCATTATTTAACCGCACCGTTTCGGCGGTGCGGTTTTTTTCCGGCCCATATACGGGAAAAGTGGCTATTTACTTTAATGTATTAACGTGTTAGCATAGTAACGGAGGAAAACTGCAAAAGAAGGGGGAGTTTCAAAGAATGAAAAAAGTATTTGCAGTATTGTTGGCAGCTCTTTTTCTGGCCGCCGGACTGAGCGGCTGCGGCAAAAAGAAAGAAGGCACGTTTACTGTCGGTTTTGACCAGAACTTTCCACCCATGGGTTTTGTGGGTGACGACGGCAAGTACACAGGTTTTGACCTGGACCTGGCAGCCGAAGTTGCCAAGCGCCTGAACATGGAACTGGTTCTGCAGCCCATTGCCTGGGATGCAAAAGACGAAGAACTGAAATCGGGCAATATTGACTGCATCTGGAACGGTTTTACCATGAACGGCCGTGAGGAACTCTATACCTGGACGGAGCCATACATGGACAATGAACAGGTCATTGTGGTCCGCAAAGACTCAGACATAAATTCGCTGGCCGACCTGGCAGGCAAAGTGGTGGCTGTCCAGATTGACTCCAGCGCGCAGTATGCCCTTGAGGACCAGCCGGAGCTGACAAGCACCTTTAAAGAATTGGTGACGACGGATAATTACGAAACCGCTCTCATGGACCTGGAAGCGGGAGCCGTTGATGCAGTGGCCATGGATGAAATTGTAGCCAACTACAAGATTCAGAAAAGAGGCGCCAGTTACAAGGTGCTGGAAGAATCGATAGCCTCCGAGCAATATGGTGTGGGCTTTTTACTGGGCAATACAGAACTGAGGGATAAAGTCCAGGAAAAACTGGAAGAAATGGCAGCCGACGGGACAATGGCAAAAATATCTCAAGAATATTTCGGCAAAGACATTACAACCCTGGGGAAAAAATAGGTTTGACGGCGGATACGGCAAAGAAAGGGCTGTCCCAAGATGGCCCTTTCTTTGCACGTAAGTGATTTACGGAGGTAGCTTCCATGGCATTTTCTTTGCTGGTTGTAAAGCTGGCCGAGGGCTTGCTTGTGGCCATAGCCATTTTTGCCCTGACACTGCTCTTTTCCCTGCCCCTCGGCCTGCTGGTGGCTTTCGGCCGCATGTCTAAAAACTTTCTGCTCCGCAATATTGTCAAGTTTTACATTTCCATTATGCGCGGCACACCGCTGGTTCTGCAATTGATGGTTGTTTACTTCGGGCCTTATTATCTTTTTCGCATTCCTCTCGGATACAGCTACCGCTTTGTTGCCACCATTATCGGTTTTTCCCTGAACTATGCAGCTTATTTCGCCGAAATTTACCGCGGGGGCATACTGTCCATGCCGGCAGGACAGTATGAAGCGGCCCAAGTGCTCGGCTACAATAAAACTCAGACTTTTGTGCGCATCATTTTCCCCCAGGTGGTAAGACGCATCCTGCCCGCCGTGACCAATGAAGTTATAACCCTGGTCAAGGACACGTCGCTTGCGTTTGCCATTTCCGTCGGCGAAATGTTTACAACCGCCAAGGCCATTGCGGCGGCGCAGAGCAATATGCTGCCCTTTATTGTCGCCGGGGTTTTTTATTACCTTTTCAATTCTGTCGTTGCTTTTGCCACGGAAGCGGTGGAAAAGCGCTTAAGTTACTACCAGTAGGTGAAAAAATGAAAATCCTGGAGATAAAAAACTTGCGAAAGAGTTTTGACAGCCTGGAAGTGCTGAGCGGTGTTTCCCTGGAAGTAAATGAAGGGCAGGTAGTAGCCGTCATCGGCCCTTCCGGTTCGGGCAAATCCACACTTTTACGCTGCGCCACCTTCCTGGAGACGATTGACAGCGGCGAATTGATTTATCTTGGTGAAAAGGCTGCAACAACCGGTCCGGAAGGAAAGGCTGTTTATGCGCACCCGGCAGACCTGCGCAGAATCCGGCACTACGTCGGCCTGGTATTTCAAAACTTCAATCTCTTCCCCCATTTTTCCGTCATAAAAAATGTTACCGACGCCCTGATTACTGTCCAGAAAAAAGACAGGGAGGAAGCGCTGGCCATCGGCCGGGAACTGCTTGCCAAAATGGGACTTTCCGACAAGGAAAACGCCTACCCCTACCAGCTTTCCGGCGGCCAGCAGCAGCGTGTTTCCATAGCCCGGGCGCTGGCGCTCAAGCCGAAAATTCTCTTTTTTGATGAACCCACCTCCGCCCTGGACCCGGAATTGACGGGCGAAATACTGAAAGTTATCCGCCAGTTGGCGGAAGAAAAGATGACAATGGTGATTGTCACCCATGAAATGGGGTTTGCCCGGGATGTGGCCGACCACGTCATCTTTTTGAATGAAGGGGTCATCGTCGAGGAAGGACCTCCCGCAGCGGTGCTTGACAACCCGCAAAACGAGCGGACAAAGGCTTTCCTGAACCGTTTCGAACATTAAGCGGGGAGCACACTGTACAGTGTGCTCCCTCTCTTTGTCCGTCAATCCTCTCCTTCGCCGCTGCCGGCAAGGCGGGCACGTGCTATCTCACAGTACTTTTCCGCAATATCAATACCCAAAAACTTTCGCCCCAGCCGCTGCGCCACGGCGGTGGTGGTACCCGTACCGTTAAAGGGGTCCAGCACGAAATCGCCCCGGAAGCTGAAAAGTTTTATTATCCTGCGGGCCAGTTCCTCCGGGAACACGGCAGGGTGGCCGTAAGCCTGCATTTTGTGTTCAGGCGCAATTGACCATTTTGCCGTCACCCAGTTTTTAAATTCCTCGGCTGTAATGTCGGCGTTTTCTTTTGCCCCCACTTTTTTCAGGCTGCCCTTGCAAAAGATTTCAATGAACTCCCAGGTATATTTTAAATAAGGGCTGGCCGGGCTTTTCCAGGAGCCCCAGGCGGTATATTTGCAATTGTAATTGTTTTTCTCCCAGAGGATCTCGCCTTTCCAGAGCAGCTTTTTACCGAGGAAATAATTGCTGAGCAGGTGGTGGGTGGGAATGTAGTCGGAAAAGAGGGGCTGTACATTGACGGCAATGCGGCCGCCGAATTTCAGCACCCGGATACACTGATCGAAAACGGCAAAAAGCTTGTCAAAGTAATCCTGCCAGTAATGGTCGTCATCCTGCTCCGCATACTCCAGACCGAAATTGTAAGGGGGCGAGGTAAAAATCAAATCGACGCAGTTGTCCGGCAAAGCCTGCAGGATTTTCAGGCTGTCGCCGCAGATAATCCTGTTTGCGTAAGCAGGAGGCACAGCGTTATTCTCAGGGGCAAAATTATGTCCCCGGGCATAAAAAACCTTGTCCCGCTTTTCCTCTTTCAGCTTGCGCTGCCTAACCTTGCGTTCCGCGCCGTAATTGGCATAGATCCGCTTGCCGCCCCGGATATTGTAACTCTTTATGTCGCTGATGCGGCGAAAAATCTCCTGCGCCAGTTCATCCGGCCGGGCGGCGGCAAACTCCTCCAGCCTCCGGAAATCAAGCTGTTTCAGGCAAATGACAACCTTGCCTTCTTCCGCCCGGGCATAAACATCGCCGGGCGGGAAAAAACGGTTGAAGGCGGCCACTGTCTGGCAGTCTGCCGCGGTTGCCGCCCGCGGCAGAACAATTGCCAGGTAAGCATTTTCCCCGTCCATCTTTCCGGTTGTCACCCCTTCCGTATATGGTATAATTATATCACGACTGCCCGGAAGATTTTAGTACAAGAAAAAACAGCCGAAACAGGTGTGGATGTTGAGACACGGTCTGACAGATAAAAAACTAAGCCGCGGGCAGGCTGCAGCACTGCTCGTTATTGCCGCCCTGCTCTGGAGCAGCGCAGGAATCCTGATCAAGCTCATTCCCTGGCACCCCCTGGCCATTGCCGGCGGGCGCAGCGCCATTGCCGCCGCCATTTTTGCGGCCGCCATCGGGCGGCCGCGCTGGAACGGCTCCCCGGCCCAGTGGGGCGCCGCCCTTGCCTATGCCTGCACGGTCACCACCCTGGTGGCGGCCACCAAGCTGACAACGGCGGCTACCGCCATCCTGCTGCAGTATACGGCGCCCATCTATGTCGCCCTCTTTAGCGCCTGGTTCCTGCAGGAGCGCACAACCAGCGCAGACTGGCTCACCGTGGCGGTTGTCATGGGCGGGATGGTGCTCTTTTTCCTTGACAGCCTGACGCCGGGCAAGGCCTTGGGCAACCTTTGCGGCATCCTGAGCGGCGTCAGTTTTGGCGCCATGGCGCTTTTTTTGCGCAAACAAAAAGACGGCTCCCCGCTGGAATCCGTCCTCTGCGGCAACCTGCTGACCTTTCTTGTTGCGCTGCCATTTCTTTTGCAGCAGCCCGCACTGGATACGGCCGGATGGCTGGCCCTGCTTGCCCTGGGAGTTTTTCAACTGGGCATCCCCTACCTGCTTTTTTGCCTTGCCGTCAAGCATGTTTCCGCCCTGGACGCCATACTGATCCCCGTGATTGAGCCGATCCTCAATCCCGTCTGGGTAATGCTGTTCTATGCGGAGGTGCCGGGACCAAAGACAATCGCAGGCGGCCTGCTTGTCCTTGGCGCCGTCACCATACGCAGCCTGCTTAATGAACGCAGGCAGGCACAAAAGACGGGTACGGCAGCCTGATTCCGGCTGAGAGCGCGTTTTATCCCGCAACGCAGGACGGCAGTGCAGGTGACACTGCCGTCCTGCGTTGTTTTCACTGCTTTTTTCTGCACAGCCTGAACGCGGGTCAATACGTTCCGGCGCCCCTGGCATATCAAAAACCATCCGGGCAAAATGCTGCCCCCTGCGTTTTTTTTTGCAGGCCTTTCCACAATAAGTGCTTGCAGGCGGGGTTTATCCTGTACATAACTTGCCGGAGAAAAAATCTGCAACTTTTTTGCCGTCTGCTTTCTTTTATGTATTACCTGTATTATAATGCATAATACAGGGGAGTGATTCGCCATGATATTATCCCTGGATTTTTCCAGTGAAACACCAATCTACCTCCAAATCAGGAACCAGGTACTGCTGGCCATCGCCGGGGGAAAGCTGAAGCCCGGGGAAAAGCTGCCTGCAATCCGGACCCTGGCCAATGAGGCCGGGGTTAACATGATGACTGTAAACAAAGCTTACCAGTTGTTAAAGGAGGAAGGAATAATCTCCATTGACCGGCGCAGCGGCGCCTTTGTCAGTCTTTCCCGCGACAGCAAAGCAGATGTGCTGGCCAGGCTGAGTAAAGAACTGGAGCTTATTGTTTCAGAAGCAAAAGTAAAGGGCATCAGCAAAGCGGAGATGCGGGAATTGTTTAACCGCCTGCTTGAAGGAATGGAGGAAGAAAAATGAACATTTTTATCAAAATCTTTTTACTGGTGCTATTGTATCCCGTCCTGCCCATTATGTATTTCCTGCTCATGAATGAAACCAAGCCCAGAAAAAATATTGTTCTTGGCGTAACACTGCCATACCCCGCGCTGGATGACCCGGAGCTCAAAGCAGCCTGTCAACAGTTTAAGCGCGCCTTGGGCAAAGCCGTCCTGCTTTTGGCCTTTCCTCCCTTCCTTGTCTTCTTTGCCGACAGCATATCGGTCGTCATGTTTATCCTGTTTTACTGGCTGCTTCTGGCAATTATCATACCTTTCATACCGTATACAAAATACCACCGGAAGCTGAAAGCCCTGAAGCAGGAAAGGAACTGGGAAGCCGGCAGCAGTCAGAAAATACTTGTCGACCTGAAAGCTTTAGCCGCAAATGATGTGCAGGCCAAAGTGTGGCCGGTCATCCCTGCCCTGCTTGTCAGCGCCTTCCCCCTTGCTTATGAGTTGACGGCGGGACTTTCGCAAACACACTTCTCCATCCTTGCTTTCTGTGCCACGCTGCTGCTTGTCACCGTGCTGTTTTTTACCCTCTACCGTCTTGTTTCACGGCAGCGGACAGAGATAATTGCCGAAGACAGTGAATACAACCTGGTCCTAACCAGGATCAGGAGGGTAAACTGGACACGCTTTTGGCTCTCCGCCGCCTGGATCAATGCGCTATATACCGTCATACTGTGGCTGAGTGTAACCGGCCGGACCGTCTTTTTTGTCTTCCTGCTTGCCACTGCCCTTTATACAGTCGCCATTCTCTGGACTGTCTTAAAGGCGGAATTTGCCACACGCAACATGCAGCACAAACTGGCGGCAGCCAGCCCCGCGCCGCTCTACACGGACGAGGACCGCTATTGGATCAACGGCATGTTTTACTATAACCCGAACGACCAAAAGTCGCTGGTCAGCAACCGTGTGGGGATCGGCATGACTGTAAACCTGGCACGTCCGGCGGGCAAAATCACCATGGCCTTTGCCCTGCTCTGCCTCCTGTCAGTACCGGTGCTTCCGCTCTGGGTAATGGCCGAAGAATTTACCCCCCTGCGCATTGAGGCCACTGAATCGGCAATTGTCATCACCCATTTGTCGGAAATAGCAAAAATTATGGCCCAGGAAATAGAATCCGTGGAACTTTTGCCCGAGCTGCCCGCTGCAAGGAGAATCGTGGGCACCGGCATGGATAACCTGCGTAAAGGAACATTTGACGTGGAAGGCTACGGGCGGGGCAAGCTCTATTTAAACCCCCGGCAACCGCCCTTTCTTGTCATCTACACCAGGCAGGGCTTCATCATGATCAATGGAACCGGTGAAGTACTTGCGTTCCTGGAGGACAAAATTCCCGGGTTCTCCCCCTAGGCAGGTGTAAAAAATTGGCCGAAACGGCAAGATGCTCCCCTTTGCGCAGATACCTGGAACAATCAAAACAGGACTGCACAAGGGGGAGCTTTTTTATAATGTAAAAGAATCAGGTAATCTTTCCCAGATCTATCCTAAATTTCACCCTAGATTACTTAGGCAAAGATTGAACTCTTATTTTAGGCTTGCATTTTGCCCAGGAGATCGACTACTTCTTTTACAAGTTTTAAAATGCTCTCTTCACCTTTTTTTTGTGTTGGCAAATATAAAAATTCCCGGAAGTTCAGTATTAGGGCTATGGTACAAGTTATTATCAGCAATCTTTCCCTTATGAAGAATCCTTTTTGAGCTGATGAAACCGCCCTTATGGACAATTTGATTGCGAATTACCCGGAGCTTTTCTATTTCCTTACAAATAAGTTGTTAAAACATAAATGGTTTTCATTAACATACATTTTATCATAATTTTGGATAATCTGCTGTATTTTTTCACTAATGACAAAAAATGGACCCCATATGGAAAAGGGTCCATGTCTGCAGCCCAGGGTTTCATACATAGTTTTCGGTCCGCCGGATGATGTCATCCTGCAGGTCCTTGTAAAGCTCGACGAAATAGGCGGAGAAGCCGGCAACGCGGACGACAAGGTCGCGGTATTCCTCCGGGTTGGCCTGCGCCTTGCGCAGTGTGTCGGCGCTGACAACATTATACTGGAGCTGCATGCCGCCCAGCTCAAAGAAGGTTTCCACCAGTTGCTTCAGTTTGGCCGTCCCTTCTTCACCTTCCACACTGGACGGGTGGAATCTCATGTTGAATTGCAGCCCGTTGCCGTAATTGTAGGGGTGGAGGGCAATGTTGGAGGCAATTACGCCGGTGGGGCCGTTTTTGTCCGCGCCCTGGGTGGGAGAAGCGGCATCGGAGACCGGCTCGCCCGCTTTCCTACCGTTGGGGGTGGCATAAGTGAGGTAGCCCTGCTGGACATTGGCGCCGGCGGAATAGATGCCGGCCCTGTGGATGCCGCGGGGACCGATGTAATTATTAATTCTCGTGGTAAAGAGGTCGGACACCCAGGAGGCAATCTCATCGGCATAAGGATCACCGTTGCCAAAGTAGGGCACTTCATTGCGGGCACGCTCCCTCAAAAGCTCATACCCTTCCCAGTTGGCCATGATGGCGTCATACAGCTCGCGGGCAGTGCAGATCTTTTTGTCATAAACAAGGTATTTAATGGCGACAAGGCTGTCAATGGCAGTGGCAATGCCGATACAGGCGCTGCCTGTGGAATTGTACTTGGCGCCTCCCAGCATCATGTCGCGGCCGCTTTCCATGCAGCCGTCCATGGTGGCGGAAGCAATGGGCACCGGTACCAGGGGGTTGCCGATGTATTCCGCAATGTTGTTCAGCGTAAAGTGCCAGTTCATAAAGTATTCCAGCTGCTTGGCAAAAGCGGCCTTTACCTCGTCAAAGCTTTCCATTTCATAGAGGTAGCCCGTGTGCAAGCCGCCCTGCTTGCCGTTAAAGGGGTTTTTCCCGTCGTTAATGGCCTGCAGCACCACATTGGCAATATTCAGGTGCGTGCGCGAAAACGGCCCGGAAGGGTTGGCGAATTCACAGCCGGAGCCTGTGATTTCCACGCAGCCCACCACGCAGTAGTTGCGGGCGTCCTCCAGGGCAAGGCCGCGCTTGTGCAGGATGTCAATAATCAGATCCGTATTCTCCAGGGTGGGAATCCCTCCCACCAGCTTCGATACTTCAATGCCGGCTTCCCACAGTTCCGGGGGCGAATCCTTATGCAGCCCCAGGGAGAAGGTGGGGTCATGCAGCTTCAGCCGCGCCGCCGACTGTAAAAACATGTAGGTAACCTTGTTGGTGGCATCGCTGCCGTCCGGCTTGCGGCCGCCGATGGTAATGCGCATATTGTCGCTGTAGGAGCCCAGGAAGTGGGTCATGGCGGCGGGGCCGGACATAAAGATGTCCCCCACTTTCAGGCAAAAGCAGTCTACCAGTTCCTGCGCCTCTTCCAGGGTGATGCGGCCGGCGGCCAGGTCGGCTTCAAGGTAGTCTCCGACATGCTGGTCCACCCTCCCCAGACAGAGGCCCAGATAGTTGCCCTCGATATGAATTGCCAGGTGGTAGAGATAAACCACTTGCAGCGCTTCGTGGAAAGTGCGGGCGGGATGTTCCATGATCCAGTCCAGGGAGTCCGCCATTTTTAACAGCTCGGCTCGCCTTTTTTCGTCCTGCGTCAGCTCCGCCTGGCGGCGGCACTCGGCGGCAAAACGCTTGCTGAAAAGAATAACGGCGTCGCAGGAAATCACCACGGCACGGTAAAAGAAGTATTTTTCCGCATCCTTGCCGGGGAGGTAGCCTTTCATTTTTTCCAGTTTCTCCAGTGCTTCCTGCCTAATGGCGCCAAAGCCTTTTTCCACCGCCTTGCGGTAGTTGGCGTTGAAATGGCCGTGCGGAACGGTATATTTAAGACCTGTGGTATGGGGCAGGACGTCCGCCGTAGCCAACTGCTCCAGTTCTTCCGGCATGGCGGCCTGCAGTTTGGCGCCAATGCCGTTTTCCTCCCAAAAATCAACCACCGACATTAAATAATCCCTGTCTTCCTGCCTGAGCTTCATGACGCCCGTAGTTGTATCCCGCTTGTCAAAGGTGCCGTCTTCCAGTTCCTTTTTCAGCCAGGAAAGGCCGTTGTATTCGGCCCAAAGCAGGCAGCCGCGGAAATGCTTGCCCACGTTGCCGACGATCAGTTCGTCCTCTTCCACTCTGACAGTCATTTTCGACAGGATTTCATAGAGTGCCTTGGCCCTGCGTATAATAGGCACTTCATTCATACTTTTCTGATAATATTCGGTAATAATTTTTGTCCGTTCCGCATCCAGGCTGGGAATTGTATTTCTGTAGCGTTCCCTGAGGCGTTGCACTCTGGGTGAAACCGGGCTTAAGACAAACACTTTCTCTTTCCTCCTCTTTTCCGCTGATAACCGTCCTCATCCTTTTTCTCCGCCGCCGCTTCTTTTCCTTCATTATAACATAAACCTGCCTGTTGCGTCCCTCCCTCATCCGCCTCTTTTTGCTTACTTAAAAACCTGGCTTTCATACCGCAAGGATGCGGTTTGTGCCGACGTGTTGTTTTTCTGCAGTATAAAAAACAGAGGCCGGCATTTATGCAGGCCTCTGCCAACATAGTTTCTGTTCAGTCGATAAGGCACAGACACGGCCCAAGGGAAGAGGCAGGTTTCCAATCAGGCGCGTATCTCCTGGCGCATGAAGAGATAGTAGGCAATGGCAAAGCAAATCAGCGTTGCGGCAATAAGGCCGACGACATGCGGCCAGATGAGCAGAAGGCTCTGCCCATATGTCAGTGGTGCTTCAATGGCGCCAAGGATCTGTTCCAGGGTCACGACACCCAGGGCCCTGACTGACGGGTTCATTAAGGTGACTGTTGCCTCATCGTAAAGGTAGTTGGGGCAGAGTCGTCCAAGCCACTGGTTTAGGCGGGCATTTTTTATAATCTGGCTTGCCGGACTGTTGTCAGTGACAGGGAAGATGGCATCTGCAATCATCCCCACCAGGAACATGGCAAACAGTGAGAAAAAAAGCCAGAGAGCAATGCCTGCCAGGGCCGAGGTTGTGGTCTGGCGAAAAACAATGGAGAAAAGGAGGGAAAGCGCCAGCCAGAAGGAAATATAGACAACGCTTAAAAGCAGGAAAGTTATAATGCGCAAAAACTCACTCAGTGTGGGAGGAACACCGAAAATTAGAATTCCCAGGGCGCCTGTCACCAGCCCCAGACCAAAGATGACCATGGCCAAGACAGCAACACCGGCGATAAACTTGCCGTTGATCAGAGCGTCCCGGTAAATTGGCTGGGACAGTACGTGGCTCAAAGTGCCCCTGTCCCTTTCGCCGCTGATGGCATCAAAGCCCATAATCAGACCGATGAGCGGCCCGAGGAAAGAAACAAACGCTGTAAAGGAAAAGGGCAGCTTAGAGCCGGCCACCGTGAACATTTTCAGAAAGGCAAAATTATCGGTTCCCGCATCGCGGATGGCGGTAGCGGCAATATAAAGGGAAGCCAGACAGGCAATGACAACCAGCGCTACCAGGATAAGAAACCGCTTGCCGCTGATATGGTCGGAAATCTCCTTTTTGATCACTGCAGTTAGACCCTTGTTAGCCTGCAGCAGGTTGTCAATGCTGGGCGGCTTTACTTGTGGCAGTTGCGGCTTGGCCATTTTTTCCCTCCTCCTTTGTGAAATAACGCCTGTAAATTTCGTCAAGCGAATAACCTCGCAGTGTCAGGTGCAGAAGCTTGTAGCCGGCGGCAACAATTTCTTTCGTCAACTGCGGCCGGATATCCTCGCTGCATAAAAGGGTCAGCCTGGTGCCTGCCTGTTGCAGTTCCACCACGCCGCGCTGTGAGCGGCAGAGGTTGAGCAGCCCTTCATCCAGCGGCTCGGCTTCGATTTCCAGGCTGAAACGTTTCCCCTGCACCAGCTGCCGCCCCAGGTCGTCCACTGTGCCGCAGGCGATCATTTTCCCCCTGACGAAAATGCCTACTTCATCACATATTTCCTGCACCTGGTGCAGCAGGTGGGAAGACAGCAGGATGGTGCGTCCATCCTCCCTGGCCAACGTCTTGATAAGCGCCAGCAGTTCCCTGACCCCTTCCGGGTCAATGCCCAGGGTAGGTTCGTCCATAATAATCAGCGGCGGGTCTTTGACCAGCAGGTCTGCAATTCCCAGGCGCTGGCGCATGCCGCGTGAGTATTCCCCCACTTTACGGTTAATCGCATCTGCAAGCCCAACGCGTTCCACCGCCCAGGCAATGCGTTCTTTCGCCACATCCTGCGGCAGCCCGTTCAGCTCGGCCGTATAATAAAGGTTTTCCCAGCCGGTCATATCCTGATAAAAACCGACATTATCGGGCAAATAACCTGTCCGGGCTTTTACTTTCAGAGGCTCCCGCGTCGGGTCGCAGCCGTCAATCAAAGCCTGGCCGGCAGTGGGTTCCGTCAGCCCCAGAAGCATGAGTATCGTTGTCGTCTTGCCGGCGCCGTTGGGCCCCAGAAGACCGAAAATTGTTCCCTTCTTTACTTTCAGGTTCAGGTTGTCCACGGCAACCAGCGTGCCGTAATGCTTTGTCAGCCCTTTGGTTGTCACCAGATAATCCTGTGCAGCTTTAGCCACGGCTACCGCCTCCCGTATTTACGGAAAACCCAGTAAACTCCGTAGCAGACTGCAAGAATAATAACAATGGCAATAATTCCCCACAGGGTGGATGTTTTGACAGTAACGCGGAACTCGATCATTTTGCCCGTTTCTTTGCCGTTAGCCCGCATAGTCACCATGTAATCGCCGGCAATGGCGTTGCTGCTGGCGGTAATGGTGGCCGTAACCTGCTTAGTTTCACCGGGTTCAAGCCGGTCAATAGTTTTCTCATCAAAGGTAACCGTCCAGTCTTGTGGGGTCGTGGCGGTAAAGTTAATGTTGGTAATGGGCGCGCTGCCGGTATTGCTCACTTCCATGGTAATTTTTTTCTCGCTTCCGGCCACTACATCCGTGCTTAAAATTCCTCCCTGGCCGGAAAAATTCAGTTTATAAGTCCCGCTGATAATGACGGTAAGTTCTTCCGTTACCGACCCGGCGGCGCTGGTGGCAGCAACGGGAATTTTATATTCTCCCGCTTCCACGCTGGAAGCTGGCGTGATAGTCACATCCAGGTTTTTCGTTTCACCTTCTTTAACTGTTACGCTGGCAACTTCCTGATCTTCATAAGACGGTTTAAAAGTGATCTGCCAGCCTGAAGGCAATTCGGCGCCAAGACTGTAGGTTTGCTCCTCTGCACTGTTATTTTTCAGGCTGAGTTTAAAATTAAAAGTGGTGCTGCCCGACCCTTTCAGTTCGGAGTACTGGGCTGTCAACTCATCTTCGCCGGCCCGCGCCTTGCTGACATCCACATGAAGGTTCAGCACGGCCAGTTCCCTGTCGCCCGAGAAGGCGGCCACGGTAATGGTATAAACTTGCTCCGCCGCATCCTGCGGGACTTGGACGCGCAAATCCGCATCTTCATAGGTTCCTGCCTTGAGAAAAATCTCGTTTATTTTCTTGCCTCCGCCTTCCAGGGAAGTCTCCCAGCCCGAGGGTGCACGGGTTACTTTTAAGGCAACAATCTGGTTTTGTGAACCTGTGTTGTGCACATCAAGCGGGAAGGTTAAGCTTTCCCCGGCCCGCACGGTGATTCCCGGGTATTCTGTCGCGATAAAAACCCCTTCGGCGGCTGCCGCAAAGGAAGGCAAGAGCAGCATCGCCAGCGATACAAGCAGGATGAGTGCCAGTTTGGTCTTTTTTTTGTTTTTCACCATGTAAGTCCCTCCCGAATAAAGCTTTTTTGTTTTTCCTATTTTGCTTTTATTTGCACGGGAATAAACTGTTCAATTTCCCGCGAAAAGCCAAAGACACGCTTGACTGCCGACGGATCAGTATCCCTGTATTCCACAACTTTGCCGCCTTCAAATCCCAGGATACAGTAATAGTAGCGTTCAGAGCCGTCCGTTGAAGTAACAAGGACAAGATTTCCCCTCTTCGCAGACGGAGTTAAAACTAAAAGGGGTAAAAACTCCGTTCCTTCCACCGTATGCGTGGAAATAACACGCAACTGCCCTGACAAGTCGCGCTCCCAGATTAATGCCAGAAGCATCTCATCGCTGCCCGCCTTGCGGACACGCCAGGTGTTTACCAACTCCAGCGGTTCCTGCCCGTCCAGGTCAATGTCAAGTGCCTCCACTTCCGTAAAGCCGTAAGGGGCTGCCTGCATTGCCTGCGGAGAAATCCGGCCGCCAAACCGGAGCAGGCCGGCAAGACACACGACAAACAGGGCGCATACGGCGGCAAGGGCAGGCAGCCGCTTGCGCCAAACAGGCCTGGAAGCCGCTTCTCCACGGATGCGTGCAAAAACGTTTTGCCGCATGCTTTCCGTGAAAGTCACATCTTTCAGGCTGTTTGCCAGCGCCTGGGGGAGGTTTTCCAGCAGCTCGTCAAATGTTTTCTTCCGCACCGTCCACCACCCCGCTTTCCAGAAGAAGCGTTTTCAGCTTCTGCCTGGCCCGGAACAGCCTTGTTTTTACTAGGGATTTACTGATCCCGACGATTTGGGCAATCTCTTTCACATCGCACTGGTGCAGGTAATAAAGAATAATTACTTCCCTGAATTCGACCGGCAGGTTCATAACGGCCGCAAAAAGCTCTTCCTGCTCAAGTCCTGATAATACCTGGCTTTCAGTATTAATACCGGCGGGCAGTTCAAGTTCGTCATAAAGCTGCCACTGGTATCGGCATTTTTTCCGCAGCCGGTCACGGCAGAGATTCACCGTCACCCGATAAATCCAGGCATAGGGCACGCCCTTTCCCCTGAATCTGGGAAGAAAACGGTAAACACGCAGAAAAACATCCTGCGCTGCGTCCCTGGCTTCCTCCACATCATGCAGATAGGAATAGGCAAGGCGCACCACCTGGTCACCGTAACGACGCATCAGGTATTCCAGCTCAGGCACAGAACCTTTTTTCTGGTGAACTGAATCAGTTGCTTTTCCGGCTTCCGTCACCAGTCCTGCACTCCTTTTCTGCTCTCAATTATAAAAACGCATTACTGCCGAAACGGTTACAGGCAGACCTGTCCCCACTGCTGATTATACTTGACAAAATGCTTTTTGTGTCAGGGAAAATTCTAGTTTTTTCGGTATTCCCGGAAAAGCCTCCTCTTTTTGTCATACCAGCATGAGCAGGAGGAGGGAAAAGGCTTGCTGGCGAAGTTATTATTGCATCTGGTTTTGCAAGGGAGGAATCTTGATGCAGGGATCGGCTTTGCTTTTTGCTTTCAGCCTTACGCTGCTGGCCGGCCTGGCCACCGGCATTGGCAGTTTGCTGGCATATTTTACAGGCAGGACAAATACCCGTTTTTTTTCCGTCGCCCTGGGGGCATCGGGCGGCGTGATGATTTATATTTCTTTTTTGGAGATCCTCCCGGAAGCACAACTGAAACTGACATCCGCCCTAGGACGGACACCGGGCTCCTGGGCGGCCGTCGCGGGTTTCTTTGGCGGGATTTTGCTGGCAGCTGTTATTGACCGCCTGGTGCCGGAAACAGGCAACCCTCACGAAGTCCACAGAATTGAAAACTGTGCCGACTGTATAACCGGTGAGGACAGCAGGATGCTGCGCGTGGGGCTTTTTACCGCCATAACCATCGCTGTGCACAACTTTCCTGAAGGCCTTGCCGCTTTTATTTCCGCTTTGGAGCATACCTCCGTCGGCATAGCCGTTGCCGTAGCAATCGCCGTCCATAATATACCGGAGGGAATTGCCGTCTTTGTTCCCGTTTACCTGGCCACCGGCAACCGGCGGAAAGCTTTTCTGCTCTCTTTCCTCTCCGGTCTTTCCGAACCTGTGGGAGCTTTGGTCGGGTATTTCTTCCTGCTGCCTTTTTACAACGACGTTCTCTCCGGCATCATTTTTGCCCTGGTGGCAGGCATTATGGTTTTCATTTCCCTGGATGAGCTTTTACCGACGGCGCGTGAATACGGGGAAGCCCACCTAGCCATTTACGGTGTCACTGCCGGCATGTTAATCATGGCGATCAGCCTGCTTTTGCTCGCCTAGCGGAAGCCGGCGGCTGCGTTGGCCCGTTTGGTTTTCATTGACATAACGGCCCCGGTAAAGATATAATGCTTATGACTAGACAAGCCGGAACCGAATCTCCGGACGGGGTGATATGGTGGTAAAAAATTTCTTTCTGACAGGCGACCTGCATGTAGGTAAAACCACGCTGCTAAAGCAACTGGTAAACAGCCTGCCTTTGTCACAGGTTGCCGGGTTCAGAACTTCCCGCTACTACCAGGAGAAAAAACTGACCGGATTTTATCTGGAGGACATCCGCCAGCCGGCTGAAATCAGCGAAGACAGGTTTATCGGCCGCTGCATTGGCGACGATTACTGGGTTTCACTGCCGGCCACTTTTGATGCCTACGGTGTCAAAATCCTGGAGGAATGCCTCAGGGACCAGCCGGAACTGGTGATAATGGACGAGCTTGGCTTTTTTGAAAACGACGCACACCGCTTTCAGGAAAAAGTCTGGGCCGTGCTTGATTCCCCGCTGCCGGTTCTGGGAGTGCTGAAAAACAAAAAAACAGCGTTTCTGGACCGTATCCGCGCCAGGGACGATATTCTGCTTTTCGAAATAACCCCCGCCAACAGGAATATAATGTTCGGGATCATTTTCAATAAGCTGCTGGCAGCCGTAACCGCTTCCAGCCACTATCCCAGCGCAGAAAGCTACGACCGGACGGCAAGAGAGGTATTTGCCCCCGTCTATCCCGTGATTGCCGCGCAAATAAAAGACAAAACAAAAATTACGTCCGGCATCTGCCTGGACGTAGGAGCGGGGACAGGCTACCTGGGAATCGCTTTGGCACAGATAACGGATCTGACAGTATACCTTTTGGATTATTCGCGGGACATGCTGGCCATTGCCGCCCGGAACATAGCTGAAGCCGGCCTGGGGGGGCGGGTTAATACACTGTGGGGTAATGTGTGTGACCTGCCTTTAAAAGACAATTCCGTTGACCTTGTCATCAGCAGGGGGGCGCTTTATCACTGGCGCAATAAAAAAAGGGCCTTCCAGGAAATCTACCGTGTCTTGGCACCGGAGGGCATTGCTTATATCGGCGGCGGTTTCGGCTCAGTGGAGCTGAAGCAGAAAATAGATGCCCTCATGCAGGCACGGGACAGCAATTGGAACCATGACTTGCAGCACAGAATCAGGAGCACGGCCGCCCTTGATTTTACAGAACTCCTGTCAGGCCTGGAGGGACTGCAGACGGAACTGATCAACGATCCGGCCAACATGTGGCTTATCATGCGAAAAGAACTGCAGCAGCTGCCTGCAGTGTCAAACGACAGTCTTACTGCCGGGGCGACATGCGGCAGGCAGACTGAATAAAACAGGGACGCACAAGCGTCCCTGTTTTGTTGCATCATTCATCCTGGGTATCATTTCAGTTGTCAAGCTGCTCCGCCAAACGGGCTTTGGTCCTGATTTCCGCTGCCGGTTCCCGGATCTCCCTGGCAGGATAATCACAGAATTGTTGCCTGACTTGTTGCGGGGACAGCCGTTCAATGTCAGCGGGGAAACTGCCGCCGTCAACCGGCAGGGTTTAGCCCGTAATGAAAAGCCTCCCGTGATGCTCTCTGACATCAGGGACAAGCGGCAGAGAAATGCCGGGCAAACTAAAAGTTCCTGTTCCTGCTTTCGCCTCACCGGTTCAGTTCGGCCGTGATAATATCCGCCAGCTTCTCTGCCATGGCACGCAGTTTTTCTTCATCTCGCCCTTCCAGCATCACCCGGATAAGCGGCTCGGTGCCGGACGGGCGGATTAGCAGGCGGCCGCTGCCGTGCAGGACATCTTCCGTCTCTGCAATGGCAGCCCGGATGCGGGGGTTGCTGTCCCAGCCTTCACGCTTTTTCACCCTGCAGTTTACCAGCACTTGCGGGTAGCGGGTATAGTCGGCCGCCAGTTCTTTCAGGCTTTTGCCGCCGGCAACGGCAATGGCAGCCAGCTGCAGGGCAGTCAGCAGACCGTCGCCGGTTGTATTATAATCCAGGAGAATGATATGGCCCGACTGTTCGCCGCCCAAGGTATAACCGCCTGCCAGCATCTCTTCCAGCACGTAGCGGTCCCCCACCTTGGTCCGCAACAGGCGGAAGCCGTATTTTTCCGCCGCTTTTTCCAAACCCAGGTTGCTCATGACGGTGGCGACAACTGTCCGGTGCGGCAAGGCGTCGCGCGCCATAAGGTGCCTGGCCAGGATCATCATGATGGCGTCGCCGTCCACCAGTTCCCCGTCCGCGTCCACGGCCAGGACGCGATCCGCGTCTCCGTCAAATGTAAAGCCGAAATCGGCACCCTCCCGCTTCACATAGCTCACAATGGCTTCAGGGTGGGTGGAACCGCAGCCGTCATTAATGTTAATACCGTCCGGGCGGTCGTTGAAGACAATTACTTCCGCCCCCAGGGCGCGGAAAGCCTGCGGAGCCAGCCTGTAAACAGCCCCGTTGGCACAGTCCAGGATAATGCGATAGCCGTCCAGGCGGCAGGGCACCGTGGAAAGCAGGTGGGCAAGATACCGGTCCGCAGCCTCCGGGTCGGGCAGGACAGAGCCGATGTCCGCTCCGTCCGGCCGGGGCAGATTGTCATCATTTTGGAAAAACAGCTCCTCCATTTCGTCTTCTACTGCATCGGGCAGCTTGAAACCGTCGGAGCTGAAAAATTTAATGCCATTGTCGTAATAAGGGTTATGGGAAGCGGAAATGACCACTCCGCCGCACCCGGCCAACTGCTTTGTCAGGAATGCAGTGGCCGGCGTTGATATCACCCCTGCCAGATAAACGTCGGCGCCGGCGGAAGCCAGGCCGGCCACCAGGGCAGACTCCAGCATGGTGCCTGATTTCCTGGTGTCGCGCGCTACCAGGAAAGCTTTTTTGCCCTTGTTTTCCTTCTGTAAGACAAAAGCGCCGATGCGGCCTATCTTAAAAGCCAGCTCCGGCGTCAATTCCCTGTTGGCTACGCCCCTGATGCCATCTGTTCCGAATAACTTTCCCATGCCTTTTCCTCCCACATTTCAGTTTGGCTCTGACAACAGCACATACCGGCATACTACTCCGCTGCAACTATTTTTATTTCCACATGAACCGGCCCGACATGCAAAACCTCGCAGCCTTGAGGCACCTGCAGGGCGACCGCAGCGTTGAGAGAGCTTTCCGCGTTCGCAATATCCACCGGTTCAGTCAGTATCTCGCTAATTTTGTCGAGCACGCCTTGCGGTCCTTCCAGGGTAACTTCCGCGGGATTTAAAATAACCTGCTGCACGGTAAATCCTTCCTGCAGTTCACCGCTCACCTGCAGGCGGACGGGGACTGTCTTTTGCGGCAGGGCCACCGGAACTGTTACTTCTACCTGGGCGGGATGGACACTGACTCCTTCCACCACCTGCCCGGTAAAATCAACAGCCTGTACCTCCACATACTGTGCCAGGCTGCTGTCCGCGCCGTCCACATTGATAATGGCACGGACGCGGGCCACTTTTTCCAGCCGGGAACGGGTGCCGCGCACAAATACTTTTTGCGGGTTGATGTTAATTGTACCAATTTGGTAATCGGGTGCCGGCGAGCCTAAAAGGTCAACCTCCACGAGCATTTGCGGAGACTGAATTTCCTCCAGGACAACCACCACCTGCTCCGGGTTGAAAGAAACTACCCGCACCCCGCCGGGCAGGTCTACCACGGGAGTAAGCCGGTGCTGGCCTGCCCCGAGGTTGCGCAGATCAACAAAAACGCTCAATGTCTGCGGCGTAATATCGTCCAGGACAGAAGAGCGCCCTTCCAGGATGACCTCAATCTCCTCCGGGATCTTTGTCAGCTCCAGTTCACTCTGCAGGTTGACCCACTCCAGGGGCACATTGGGATAGCGGCGGGTGATATTCTGTGTTTCCGTTTCACGGTAATCCCCCGTCACGTATGCCCAGAAGATAAATGCGAGGAAAAAAGCTGTCAGCCTGACAAAAGTATTGTTGCGCAGCAGCCGTTTCATCATTTTGCGTTCAACCTCCACTGCCGGATATTAAGCAGGTTTGACTGGGGCTTGCATAACTTGGTAACCAGCTGCCGCAGAGTTTTTTCATCCAGAAAACGTGTCAGCTTGCCGTTATTTGCCAGGGAAATGGCGCCTGTTTCCTCGGAAACAACAATGCAGACGGCATCAGACTGTTCGGAAATCCCCAGGGCCGCACGATGGCGTGTTCCCAGTTCCTTGCTGAGATTGGGGTTCTCCGTCAGCGGCAAAAAGCACCCTGCCGCCATCACCCGGTTGCCGCGGATAATGGCAGCTCCATCATGCAACGGGCTGCGGGGGAAAAAAATATTGACCAGCAGTTCGGCCGACACCTGTCCGTCAATGCTGATGCCGGTCTCTATAATTTCGTTAAGGCCTGTTTCGCGTTCAAGCACAATCAAGGCACCGATGCGCTTTTTGACCAGCACCTGGACGGCCTTTATCAACTCATCCAGCATCTTGTCAAAATCAAAGTCTTCAAAAGGCCGGCTGCTGCGGGAAAAAATCCCGCCACGGCCCAGCGTCTCCAGTGCACGTCTCAGCTCCGGCTGGAAGACAATGGGAATGGCAACAATCCCCAGGGTCATAAATTTGTCCAGAATCCAGTGCAGTGCAAACAACTGAAGCTGGCGGCTGACAACAGTGGCAATCAGCAGGATCGCCAGGCCTTTTACCAGCTGTTCCGCCCGTGTTCCTCTGATCAGCATGATTGCCTTGTAAAAAACGAAGGTGACTATGACGATATCCAAAGCGTTGCGCCAGTTTAACGCCGCAATAATTGTTTCCATAATGCTTGCCAAGCCGCCCCACCTCCGTTGCACTTTTACTTTTACTGGCAGCTAACACACTAATTACAAAACATAAAGCTATTTTTCGCCAAATTGCAACATAATCCCTGCACCTCCGGCAGCAAAAAGCAAAAATAATGACATTCCGCCCATTGTCTAAATAATAGTATGCCATCAGGGAGGCGCTTCATGTTCAGTTTTGCAAACCAATTATGGCAGCCTGCCTGCCGCAGTGCGGGCAGGCGCCGCGCTTTGCTCCACTTTTGACAGTGTAGCCCCTTCGCTCAATAAGCAGGCCGCCGCAGCCGGGGCAGAAGGTATTGTTGCCCCAGTGGCTGGGCACATTGCCCAGATAAACATAATCCAGTTTTTGCCGGGCTGCAAGCTGCAGTTTTTCCATCACCGCCACGGGTGTGGGCGGCAGGGTAAAGCGGTGCTGCGGGAAATAGCGCGTCAGGTGGACCGGAATGGCAGGATTCAGCGACGCCACCCAGTCTGCAAACCTGGCCACCTCTTCCTCGCTGTCATTAAGCCCGGGCACCACCAGATAAGTCAATTCCACGTGAGCGGAAGCAGCGGCTGTTTCCACGTAACGCAGAACAGGCAGCAGGCGCCCGGCGCAGTGCCGGCGGTAATACCCGTCCTGAAAGGCCTTGACGTCAATATTAAAGGCATCAATTACAGGCAAAAGCTCCCGCAGCGGCTCCTGATTGAGAAAGCCGTTGGTTACCAGCACGTTTTTCAGACCGCTCGCCTTTGCCAGCCGGGCAGTCTCCAGGACAAATTCAAACCACATGCCCGGTTCCGCATACGTATAGGCAATGCCGAACGGTTCGGGGTCGCCGTATGCCAGCGCCAGCTCCACCACCTCGGCCGGTGTCAGGTATTTTGCCGCCTCCGGGTCTCCCCTGACCAGCTGCCAGTTCTGGCAGAACCCGCAGTCCAGGTTGCAGCCGCTAGTGCCGATGGAAAAGATTTGCCTGCCGGGATAAAAGTGGAAAAGCGGTTTTTTCTCAATCGGGTCCAGTGCCATGGCGGCACAGCGACCGTAATTCAAACTGTAGAGCTTGCCTGCCACCTCCCGGCGCACGCCGCAGCGTCCTGTTTCCCCGTCCTGCAGGCGGCAGAAATGCGGGCACAGCCGGCAGAGGACACCGGAAGAGCGTGTTTCATAATAACGTGCCTCATGCAGCATGACGCAGCCTCCGTCTCAATGGTAGCGTTCAACCTGAAAACGGTAAAGCCGGTATTTTTCCTCCGGCCGGATGCCCGCTTTTTCCAGGGCAATCCTGACCTGCTCTTCCGCCGTCTCCACTCCTTCCTGGTCCGGCAAAAGCACGCCGCGGCGGCTGCCAAAAGCCACAATCACACCGTACTTTTTGGGATCCAGATCTTCCAGCCCGGCCACCTCTTCCGCCGGCGTGAGCACATCCACGGAATAGGACAATAGCGGCAGTTCATCCGGCGTTACCGGAGGAAAGCGCGGGTCATGCATGCCGGCCGAGATGGCGTTGGCAATAATCTCCTCCGCCAGGGAAGAGCGGACCGGCTCGATGGTGCCGATACAGCCGCGCAGCCGGCCGTTAATTTTCAGGGATACGAACGCCCCCGCCCGCTGGGTGCCAAGCTGGGACCCGGGAGGCGGGTCAATTACTTTCCGCTGCAAAACATAACTTTCCAGCGCTTTTTTGGCCAGCGCCACATGTTCACTTGTGGCAGTGTGCATGGCTTTGCGGGCGGAATCCGGCGTCAGGTCGGCCACCAAGTACCCCACGCCAAAGGGACCTTCATAGGAAAGCACTTCCGGCCTAACCTGTTCACCGTCCAGCACCCCCAGACCGATAAGGATGGAACGGTAGCCGCATTCTGCCGCTTCTTCCCTTAATTCTTTGCTTATCCTTAAAATGCCCTGGATATTGTACTGTTTAAGCAGGCTCACCAGCAGACTGTCAAATTCAGGTCCTGCCGCACTGTAGCCATACGGTCCATCCGGTTTCAGGCGGTGGGACAGGTCGGCACTGATCACAAGCGCCGCTTGGCGTTTTTGGCGCATAAGAGCCTTGCGGACAGCCCGGCCGAAAGCATACAGCCTGTCGGGAGACAGCAGCCCGAAAGTTATATGCACCAGGGGCAGGTGTACACCTGCTTCCTGCAGGAAATAAAGGGGGACAGTGGCTCCATGATCCAGCGCTGCGGCAACACCGTATGCAGACGCACTGCGCTGGTCAATTCCCACCATCCTGATGCCTTCCCGGTCGGCTGCCAGTTCAATGGCCGCAAGCAGCTCCTTGTCATTCCGGTAAGTAAAGGTAAGGGACGGTACGCCAAACTGGGCCAGGGAGCCGGTATGCATATCGCCTGCCAGGACGGCAATGGCATCACGAAACATTGGCCCGTGAGGACTTATCAGGACCAAAACATCCGCGCTGCTTGCCCTGACGCGCCTTGCCAGCTCCTGCATGGCGGCGTAAGTGGCGGCAACCTTTGCCTGCTCCGCCCCGCCCACGGCAGGAATAACGATGGCAGGGTGCGGGTAAATGCCGGCATGGGCAATGGTTTTCATTACGCATTCCTCCCTGTAAATCTCGTCGTCTATAGTGTTTCCGGAAATCATTTCCCTTACATCTATCTTACTGGATTTTTTGCTGCATTGAAACAATTTTTCACTTTTTTGCCTGCCTGCGCCGCAGCATAAAAAATGCGGGCCGCAACCGCTCCGGTTGCGGGCACCGCTTCTTTGTCAGATTCACAGGTATTGTGCCGCTTCCCTGTCAAGCAGAAAGATACAGTCAGGATGCAACTGGAGAATGGAAGCGGGTACGGCCGGGTCAATATCACCGCAGGCGGCTGCTTTGATAGCCTGTGCTTTTTCCTTGCCATTGGCCAAAAGCAGAATTTTTTTCGCCTGCATAATTGTTTTAATCCCCATGGTAATGGCATGTGTGGGGACTTCCTCCACAGAAGCAAAAAACCTGGCATTGGCTTTGATCGTATCTTCACTTAACCGTACCACGTGGGTGGGACCGGTAAAGCGGGATGACGGTTCGTTAAAACCGATATGGCCGTTTCTGCCAATCCCCAGAATCTGCAGGTCAACCCCGCCCGCACGCTGCAGGGCTTGTTCATACTGTAGGCAGGCGGCGTCCGTATCGGCAGCCAGGCCGTCGGGAATGTGTGTATTCTCCGGGCGGATGTTTATATGCTGAAAAAGATTTTCCCACATGAAATAATGGTAGCTCTGCACATTGTCCGGAGCCAGTCCCAGGTACTCATCCAGGTTGAAGGAAATGACGCGGCTAAAGTCCAGTTTTTGTTTTTTATGCATTTCCGTCAATTCTCTGTACATGCCCAAGGGTGTACTGCCAGTAGCCAGGCCCAGAACAGTATCGGCCTTTGCACAGATCTGGCCTGCCACAATAAGGGCTGCTCTGGTGCTTAATGCTTCATAACTGTCCACCACATATATCTCCATTGTTTTCCTCCGTTTTCCCCTTTAATCTTTTGCCTGACTGGCAAAACCACCTGAACCTTTTGTCCCGGGGATCGCTCCCCGGTTTTGTAAGTTCGTTAACGGTCGTGGCCAACCGGGAGGCACCCGCCGAATATTTCGATTAACCTCCACCTCGTCAACACGTCTGCAACGTGTTCCGGCGCTTGTAAATTATTATCCCATGCTGCACTGCTTTATCTGTTCCTGCCGTTTTTTCACCTCCTTTGGGATTCTGGCAGTATTGCCGGCTTTTCTTCCCGCTTTTTCACCTCCCTGCAATGACTTTAGTAGTATAGCATACACAGGCCGGCTTGACAATGCGCCCGGAAGCAGGAATAATTATGAAAGGCGCCGAGCCAGGCCATACATAATAAAAATAGAATTAACTGCCCGGCAGCTGCCTGTGATAATAGCGGAGGAGCCCCGCATAAACAGCCCATGCCAGCTTGGACTGGTAAGTCCGGTCGGTTAAAAGGCTGGCTTCTTCCGGATTGGACAAAAAACCGCATTCCACCAGCACGGCCGGGCTTTTCGCCTCATTAAGCACATAGTAATTGCCTGGCTTCACTTCCCTGTCTGTATTGGCCAGGATGCGCTTCAGCTCCTGCTGGATCGCCTCGGCAATAACCTTGGAATTTCCCTCGCCCGCCTTATGGAAAACCTGGGCCCCCCGCCAGACGGGGGAAGTGATGGAATTGACATGAATGCTGATTAGCAGGTCCGGCCTGGCACCGTTAATGATTTGCATCCTGTTTTTCATATCCTGTTGCTTTTTGGGTCCTGCTGCCGGTAAAAGCAGGTCGCGATCTGTTTCCCTGGTCATTACCACGCGCGCCCCGGCTGATTGCAGGTAAGCCCGTAAAAGCAGAGATATTTCCAGTGCCACATCTTTTTCGGCAATCCCGTCGCGCATCACACCTGGGTCATAACCGCCATGCCCGGGATCGACGGCAAAGACCTTCCCGGACAAAAGGAGCCCCGGCTTCATGGCCGGCTGCGTACCCCTCAGGCTCCGTCCGGCCGCAAAAAGCAGGACAAGCAGCAAAAAGCAGATTGGCAAAAGAAAACAAAGGCGCCGCATCAACCTGGGTGCGGCCAGAAAAATTATGCGCACGCGGATCCCTCCCCCATAAGCATATGCCGGGGAAAGATCCCTTATGAAAAGAGGAGCTTATGAAAAACAACAAATATTTACAATTATTTACAACCTTTTTTAAAATTGGAGCCACAACTTTCGGCGGCGGCTATGCCATGCTGCCGCTCATCAAGAGAGAAGTGGTTGCCGGACAAGGCTGGCTGGGCGATGAAGAATTCCTTGATGTCCTGGCGGTCGCCCAGTCGCTGCCCGGAGCCGTGGCCGTGAATACCGCCATTTTTATCGGCCATAAAGTCGGCGGTGCAAGCGGCGCCATCATCGCCATGCTGGGCGCCGTCCTGCCTTCTTTTCTCGTCATTCTGGCTATTGCCATGTTTTTCGCGCACTTTGCGGAAAACAAAATTGTGGCCGCTGCCTTTGGCGGCATCCGCCTGGCTGTGGCCGCCCTCATTGCCGCTGCCGTCCTGAAGCTGGGCAGAACAGTTTTTAAGCAAAAGCAGAGTATCATCCTGTGGGGCATCTTTTTTATCCTGGCCGTCGTCTTCAAGCTGCATGCCATGCTGCTGATCGCCGCCGGTGCCGCCGCCGGTCTTTTGCTGCACAGCCGGCAAGGCGGGAAAACAAACAAAGGAGATACGCCATGATTCTCTTGCAACTGTTTTTAGCTTTTTTTAAAATCGGTATTTTCAGCATCGGCGGCGGTTATGTCATGCTGCCGCTCATTGAAAAGGAAATTATTACCACACACGGCTGGCTGACTATGGCGGAATTCGTCGATATCGTCGCCATTGCGGAAATGACGCCCGGCCCCATTGCCATCAACAGCGCCACCTTTATCGGCTACCGTACTGCCGGCTTCTTCGGTTCGGCAGCCGCCACCGCCGGCGTGGTGATGCCTTCTCTTGTGCTTGTGCTGCTGGCGGCGACCATCCTGAAACAAATTTACCGGCATGAATGGGTTCAGGCAGCTTTCGGCGGCCTGCGCCCGGCAGTAATGGCCTTGATCGCCAATGCCGCCATTTTGATTGGCCAAACCGCCATCAAAGACCTTGCTGCAGCAGCAATTGCCGCAGGTGCCTTCCTGCTTTTGCTGAAAACGCGGCTGCATCCCGTCATGATACTTGTTTTTGCCGCATTGGCAGGAATAATTATTTACAAGTAAAAACGTGCCGCTTCAGGCACGTTTTGTGTTGCTCGCAGCCGGAACTGCCTCTGTACTTGTCAGCTCAGTCGGCAACAGGCAATTGTTCAGCGGCGGGGCGTCAAAAAGGCTGGGATGCCCCAGCTTGGCCGCCAGCGCCGCCGTCGTCATACCATAGAGTGCATGGCTTAACATATATGACAGGTTGCTGGCGGCGTCTTTCGGTTTGACCCGGTCCGAAGTGAGGACGCTCAAGAGCGAGGTGACGCCGGAGCCAATGGCGACACCGGTAACAAGCCCTTTCAGGCAATAATGATCCCTGCCTGTTTTCGACAGCATTTGCGTAATGCCGATGCCGCCGAGGGCGGCCAGGCCAAAATCAAACAGCAAGCCTAAGATCTGCCCCTTGATGCTTTCCGCCTCGCTTTTTCTCGAAACCCACACGCCTGCCGCCGTGGAGCGAAAGGACCTTTGGGACATTCTTCGCCGGTGCAACAGTTCATCCGAGAGCGTTTTTACAGCATTTCCTCCCAGTCCGGCTACCAGTCCCAACAGGAATCTGTCATTAATTTTCCCTTGCATCTTTCATCCCGCTTTGCTGAAGATGGTATTTTTAGCATACCCACAAAAGGCCCGGATATGATACCGCCACAGAAGCAAGATTTGCCATGTCTGCGCCGGGAAAACACCCTGCCGCCCGCTAAGCTTAAGAATTTTTAATTTATTTGCTTCTCCGCCGCCTGCAGTGTATAATAATTTTACCCACTGTATTTTCCAACGGTACTTGTAAATCTGGTTCTCCTTTGTTTGGTGTCAGATTTCTCACAGGTATTCCGGGAACAGGGAAATCAGGGGCCAAGACAAAGGAGGTTTTTTCATGTATCAGGACAAAACATTAGTCTGCCGGGACTGCAAGCAGGAATTTGTCTTCACAGCCGGCGAACAGGAGTTTTATGCAGAGAAAGGGTTTGCAAATGAACCTGTCCGCTGCCCGGCATGCCGTGCGGCACGCAAGCAGCATAGCGGCGAACGCCGTATGTACAAAGTAATTTGTTCCGCCTGCGGCATGGAAACGGAAGTGCCTTTCAACCCTTCTCTCGACCGCCCTGTTTATTGCCGCTCCTGTTACCAGAACCGGGGCCGGGCTTGAATTTTTTTACACTCTGCGAAAACGGGAAACTCTCCCGTCCTTAGGGACAGGAGAGTTTCTTGCCTCATGCCAGGGCGGAAACAACGACGGCCGGGGCAGCAAAAGTATAGGAACTGCGCTTAAAGTCACCGTAACTTGCAAGATCGCTGAAGCCGGCATCCCGCAGGTACCGCTCCAGGTCTTTCTGGCGGATGGGGCGCAGGGCAATTGTGTTTTCATAAACTTCTTCCTCTCCGTCGTCTTTTTTAACTTCCAGGCGGGAGTAAAAATGCAGCAATTCAGCCGACATAGGCCTGTAAATGCGGATAAAGCGCAACTTGTCCCTTTCAATCACAGGCAAAGGCGTCTCCCCGCGATCCAGGATGCAGTCGAAATTTACGATCTGGAATACGGCAACGCCGCCCGGGCGCAGCGTTTCCCGCATGGCGGCCAAGGCGCGCCTGAGCTCGTCTTCCGCAAGCAGGTGCGCCAGGGAGTTGCCGATGCAAAACAGGCCGTCGAATGCAAGCCCGAACATACCCGGCTCCCGCATGTCGCCGACAGCAAAACGGACAGGAAGTTCTTGCCGCGCCGCCTTTTGCTCGGCCTGCCTGATCATTTCCGGCGACAGGTCGGTCCCCCAGACCGCAAAACCTTCTCCCGCGAGAGCAAGTGCATATGTTCCCGTCCCGCAGGCCACGTCAAGAACAGAGCGGGCCTTGACACGGCTAAATTCTTCCGCGAGAAAAGCGACTTTGGCTGCTTCCAGCGGGAAAATCCGGTCATAATACCGGGCAAGTGTCTCATAGAACATAAGCGGCACCTCTTTTTTTGTGCGAATTTTTCGCTCTCCGGGCGCCGGAGGGGAGGATTTTTTTGTCTCCGGCAGAAGTCCATACGCAAAAGCACAAAGCTTATAAAGGAGGGATTCAGGTGAAAGACCGTCCCAATGTTTTGTTTGCCCTCATCCTGATTGTCGTTGGCGTCGTTTTACTGCTAAACAACCTGGGCTATACGGAGATAAACCTTTTTTTTTACTGGCCGCTCCTCGTCGTTGTCTTCGGACTGCATTCCCTTTTCCAGGGCAGCCGCAATATAGGGGCAGTCGTTTTTTCTGTCTTTGTCATTGTCCTTGGTGCTGTCCTGCAGGCGCGAAGCCTCGGGCATCTTGCCATTAATATCGGCAGGATTATAGAGATATTTTTCCCGCTTTTCCTGATTGCCATCGGCATCAGCCTTTTTACCGGAAGGTCAGCAGTCGGGAAGGCGACCACCGCCTTTCTGGGCGGTGTGGAACGCGGTAAAAATGAAGCCTGGCAGTTGGAGTCGGAAGCATATTTTGCTTTCATGGGCGGCATCGAGCTGGATTTAACAAACGCCGTCCTGCCTGAAGGAGAAACAGTCCTTGATCTGGCGGCAGTAATGGGCGGGATAGATGTCCGCGTACCCGCCGACCTGCCGGTTGCCGCCGACGGTTTTGCCATCCTCGGCGGCGTGGAGTTTTTCGGCAAAAGCGGCGGCGGGATTATCGGCTCTACCCGCAATGCTCAGAACATTACGGAAGGACAGAACAGGCTGTTAAAAATCCGGGCGCGGGCCATTATGGGCGGCATTGATGTCAAACGCATCTAAGGCCGAAAAGACCCCATGCCTGCCCCAAACCAAAGCCCGGGCATGGTGCAGCTTCCCTTGCGCTTCCCGGCTGCCGTCAGAACGGCAAAGGCAGTTTGCCTGTAAAGTAAAGTATAACAAAGACAATTATAACGGCCGCCACGGCCAGACGGACGGCAATTTTAAAGATTGTTTTCAGGACAAAGACGGCTATGATGGCAATAACAAGCCAAAGCAGCAAGTTCTCGGGTCCTCCCATTTTGTTCCACCCCTTTCCCCATAAATTCGCTACATTCAGTATGCACCAAAGGCGTCATTCATGCCTACCCACAAATCAGGCCAGCTGCATCGGCATTTTTTATTATACCAGACAGGGGAACCCACACATAATTAGCAGGTACGAAAAAGGAAATCCCGTATCGCGGGGGATTTCCTTTTTATTTTTTGCTTTCCTGTTATTCCGCCGGGATGCTTTCATAGGCTGCAGCCAGGCCTACGCGTGCCATCCGGAAGGGGTATTCCACCCTGTTTACCGTCACGGGGAAATGCACCGTCCCTTTAGGTACGACAACCACAGTCGTCCGGTCAAATGTATGCCTTTCATGCTCCGGTCCAAGTTCAATGGTGATCTCCGCGCCGAGGCAAGTCATGTCATCTGTTTTATGACCAAAAAAAATCATGATTTCATCATACGGATGGCTGTGGGGGCCTTCCTGCCAGCGGCCGGCAGCCTTGTAAAGGCCCATCTGAAAGTTCAGCGCATACCCTTCCAGGCCGTCCGCCCCGCTGATGGTCATGAGCTGCTCTGCATCGGCGCCTCCCGGGCCGGGAACCACCTTAAATTCCTTAAAAAGATGAGAGTATTTTGTCCCGTCCGTGTCTCCTCTTTTATCTGTCGCCCTTTCGCCGCTGTAAGCGGCGGACATGGCCAGGTGCAGGTGGCCGAACGGTTTTTCCACCTTTTCCGTAATCAGCGGGCAGTGCGGCAGATTTTCCGGTGCAATAACAATGGAAGGCCTGGTGATCCTGCCGATTTCCCACTCCTCGCCCATGGCCAGTGTAAGTTCCGCACCAAGGTAATTCATATCTTGCGGGTCATAGCCGAAGAACAGCAGATATTCAGTGAAGGGATGCACATGTGAACCTCGGTTTGGCGCCCAGTCTCCCGGGTGGTCATACACCCCGAGAATAAAATTCATGTCAAGGCCGCACAGCTTGTCTCCCGTCATAAAGGTCAAAAGGCGGGCATTGGCACGGGCGCCCATGAAGTTGCCGCGAAAATACAGCGGTTTTACCAGCTCGGCATATTTTTGGGCCGCCATTACAACATCTCTCCTTTGCCGGTCCCATCCGGTAAAAATGGCGACATTATGGCCTTACTCTGCCTTTGCCAGGCGGACGCCCAGTTCGTATGCCTTCTGCAAGTCCTGGGGAAAGACTTCCCGGTGTCTTCTCTGCCGTGCCTCCACATCGAACATGTCCGAATCAACCAACGAATAGTCTTCAAACTGGAGCGTTTCATAGCTGCAGAGCGTTTCCGTCTTTTCGCTGCCCAGGAATCTCATGAGCTCCTCGTTTTGTTTAAAATATTTATCATAACCGACATGGGAAATAAACTGCTCCGGGCAGTTCATGGTATAAACCCAGGCCGTGCGCAGTGGTTTGGCGATGGAGGTGCGGTGTTCTTTGGTATAGCGCAAATGCTGGAAGAGCAGGCGTTCAAGGAAAGAGCGCATTTCCCCGCTCACACAGCCAAAATACATGGGCGAACCGAGTACCAGTGCATCGGCGGCGGCGATCCGCTCCAAGACAGGAGTTAAATCGTCACGCATGGCACAGCGGCCATAGCTTTTGCCGCCGATGATTTTACAGGAAAAACAACTGGTACAGCCTTGAAAATTCAAATCATAGAGGTGGACCAGTTCCGTCTCCGCCCCCTGCGATTTACTGCCTGCAAGCACGCTCTCCAGCATGCGGGCAGTATTCCAATTCTTTCTCGGACTGCCATTGACGGCTATCACTTTCATTGTATACACCTCCGGAAAAAACTTTTTGCACCTATTGTTCTACCCTGCCTGCCGGATTCCTGCCTGCCAGGGTTTACCCTGTTTCCTGCAGCTCACCGGAGGCAAACTGGCTGTGATAGATCTCGGCATAAAAACCGCCTCTGGCCAGCAGTTCGGCATGGGTGCCTTTTTCCACCACATCGCCGTTCTTCAGCACCAAAATCAGGTCAGCATCGCGAACGGTGGAGAGGCGGTGGGCAATGACAAAGCTGGTGCGGCCTTTCATCAGTTCCTGCATGGCACGCTGGATCAGGATTTCCGTCCTGGTATCAACGCTGCTGGTGGCTTCATCCAGAATGAGAATGGCAGGATCGGCCAGGATGGCACGGGCAATAGTCAGGAGTTGTTTCTGACCGGCCGAGATGTTGGAGGCCTCTTCATTGAGGACGGTATTGTAGCCTTCCGGCAGAGTGCGGATAAAATGATCAATCTGGGCGGCGCGTGCAGCCCGGTATATTTCCTCGTCGCTTGCCTCCGGCCTGCCGTAGGCAATATTGTCGCGGATCGTACCCTTAAACAGCCAGGTGTCCTGCAGGACCATGCCGAAAATACTGCGCAAGGCGCTCCTTTTAATGTCGCGGATATCAACGCCGTCTATGAGAATACGGCCGCCGCTGATTTCATAAAAACGCATCAAGAGATTGACAAGTGTTGTTTTGCCTGCTCCCGTGGGTCCTACAATAGCAACAGTCTGGCCTGAGTGAACTTCAATATTCAGGTCGTGCATCAAGAGCTCGTCTTCTTTGTAGCCAAACTGTACATTTTCAAAGCGTACATTCCCCGCCGGAGAAAAGGTTGCCAGCGCGTCCCTGCCGTCCGGGATTTCCTCCGCTGCGTCAAGCAGTTCAAAAACACGTTCCGCAGCTGCAACCGCGGATTGAAAAATGTTGGCAATATTGGCCGCCTGCAAAATGGGCTGGTTAAACTGGCGCGAGTACTGGAAGAAAGCCTGCACATCACCAATCAGCATCTGTCCGCGGGTGACAAAAACAGCGCCGGCCACTGCCGTTAAAATATACCCCAAATTTTGGACTAAATTCAGCAATGGCATGATGATGCCGGAGACAAATTGCGCCTTCCAGCCGGCTTCGTATAAACGTTCATTGATCGCCTTGAAGGCGGCAACGGATGCGGCTTCGCGGTTAAATGCCTTGACTATCAGGTGGCCGCCGAACATTTCCTCAACATGAGCGTTCAGCAGCCCCAGTTCCCGCTGCTGGGCGACAAACTGTTTCTGGGAATACCGGGTTACCGCCCTGGCAACAAGAAAGGACAGCGGCAGCGTTACCAGGACAATCAGTGTCAGCCAGCCGTTAATGGTCAGCATTAATGTCAAGACGCCGGCCAGGGTGATAAAAGCCTCCAGTATCTGGGTCAGACTCTGCTGCAGCGTGTTGCCGATAGTGTCAATATCATTGGTAAGACGGCTCATGATATCGCCGTGCGGGTTGGCATCATAGTATTTGAGAGGCAATCGCACCAGCTTGGCACTCACATCACTGCGCAGGTGGAAGATTGTCTTTTGCGAAATACCTGCCATAATGTATTGTTCCAGATAACGGCAGATTGCACTGCCGGCATAAAGCAGAAGCAGCAGGCGCAGGATCTGCCCTATCCCGGCAAAGTTGATGGCGGCTCCCGGAGTTCCTGCCGCCTTGGCCTGTACCCCGGCAAAAATAATGGTGGTTGCCCGGCCAAGAATTTTGGGACTGATTACATTAAAAACAATACCGCCAACGGATAAAATGAAGACCAAAAACAGTGCCAGGCTGTGCGGCCGCAAGTAGTAGGCGAGCCTGCGCACAGTCCTGCGGAAATCTTTCGGTTTTTCCGCCGGCAGCATCATGCCGAAGCGCCTGCCGCCGCCCCCGGGAGGCGGCGGAAAACCGGGAGGACGCCGGCCTGTTGCAGGAGGCAAGGTGTTGTGCCGTTCCGTGCTGCTCATGCTATTTCCTCCTCTGATAGTTGTGATAAGACAATCTCCCGGTAAACCTCATTCTGCTGCAGGAGTTCCCTGTGGGTACCGATGCCCGCCACTTTGCCGTTCTCCAGGACAACAATCCGATCGGCATCCATGACAGTGCTGACGCGCTGTGCCACAATAATGACTGTTGCCTCGGCAGTTTCTTTTTTCAGAGCGGCCCGCAGCCTGGCGTCGGTTTTAAAATCAAGGGCGGAAAAACTGTCGTCAAAAATGTAGATTTCCGGCTTGCGGACAAGGGCGCGGGCAATGGCGAGACGCTGTTTCTGTCCGCCGGAAACGTTCATGCCGCCCTGGACAATTTCCGCCTCAAATCCCCCCGGCATTTCCTCGATAAATTCCGTAGCCTGGGCAATATCGGCGGCATGGCGGATTTCTGCTTCGGTGGCGTCTTCCCTGCCAAAAAGGATATTGCTTTTTACCGTACCGGAAAAGAGAACGGACCTCTGTGGTACATAGCCGATTTTTGCCCGCAGTTCAGCCTGCGGCAGCTCGCGTATATCCACACCGTCAACCAGGATGCTGCCGCTTTCAACATCATAAAAACGCAACAGCAGGTTGGAAATAGTAGACTTGCCCGAACCGGTACCGCCGATGATGGCAGTAGTCTCCCCCGGGCCCGCCCGGAAGGAAACATCGCAGATAGCCGGGCGTTCCGCACCCGGATAGCTGAAAGTGACATTCCTGAATTCCACATATCCCTTTCTGCCGGTTGCTTTTTGCGGCGCCGGCGTATCGGCAATCTGCGGCTTGGTCTCCAGAATTTCATTAATCCTGTCGGCGGAAGCGGCAGCCCGCGGTATCATGATAAACAGCATGGAGAGAGCAAACATGGACATCATAATATGCATACCATACTGAATGAAAGCCATCAGGTCGCCCACCATCATGAAACCAAGGTCAATACGCAGACCGCCGAACCAGACAATGGCAATGGTAGTAAAGTTCATCACAACCATCATCACCGGCATCATAACGGATACCATGCGGTGCACATAAATGGCAGTGGCCGTATAATCGGTATTGGCGTCCCGGAAGCGTTCCTGCTCGTAGTGATCCCGGTTAAAAGCACGGATGACCCTGATCCCTGTCAGGCGTTCGCGGAAAATCAGGTTTAGCCGGTCCAGCTTTTCCTGCATTTGCCGAAATAAGGGCAGGCCTTTTCTGCCGATAAGGGTAATTACCAGAAAAAGCAGCGGCAGGGCCAAAACAAAGACCAGCGACAGGACCGGGTCCTTGGAGACAGCCATTATAGTGCCGCCGACGCACATCATGGGCGCCATAACCATCATGCGGATGCCCATCATGGTAAACATCTGCAACTGCGTAATATCGTTGGTCGTCCTGGTAATCAAGGTTGCCGTTCCGAACCGGTCAAATTCGCTCAGGGAAAAACTTGCCACATGGGTAAAAACTTTTTCCCGCAGGATCCGGGCAAACCCGGCCGCAGCCCGGGCGGAAAAGAAAGCGTTCAGGACGGCACACAAGCCGCCGAGAGCCGCAATACAAAGCATTATGCCGCTTACCCGCAGGATATAGCCTGTATCGCCGCCTGTAATGCCGATGTTAACAATATCCGCCGTCAGGCTGGGGAGGTACAGGTCGGTGAGGGCACGCACCATTACTAAGACTAAGGACAAAATGACCAGCAAGCGAACCGGTTTCAGGTAACGCATCAGTTTGAACAAGCTGCCTTCACTCCTGTCAGCAGTTTTTTTCCATGTCGGCACGCAGGAAAGCAAGGCATTCCGCCAGCAGGTCCGCCAGCAGTTTGCTTTTTTCCGGGCCCAGATGCTGCACAAGGCGGCCAAAGCGGGCACAAAAAGCGTCAGATGCCTGTTTCAGCACAGTCTCTCCTGCTTCCGTCAGCTGCACATAAACAACCCGGCGGTCATTGGCATCGGTGTACCGCTCCACCAACCCCCTTGCTTCCAGGCTGTTGGTCAGCTGGGTTATGGTAGGTGAAGTAACCCACATAATCCGGCTTAATTCGGCAATTTTTATGCCCCGCCCTGTTTCCCGGCGATGCCTGGCAACAAGATGGAGCATCCGCATTTCGCTCTGCTTCATACCGGGGACAAAACTTTTGTTACGTAATAGCCGGAAACGGAAAAAAGCCTCCATAAGACACTGCACCAATTCATGCTGCCCGTTGTTCACATTTTCTCACCCTTCCAGCGGCCGGCAGCAAAATACTTAGGTGGCCAATATATTAGATTACCAACCTATTTTATAATACCCCGAAGCCATTTTCAATCCAGTACAAAGCAATTACAGAAAACTATTTTCCAGGCTGTTTGCAGGAACCGGGAGGAAAACGGACGGCTCCTGGTGGAAACCGTCCGTTTTGCAGGAAAAATGCAGTTTAACTATTATAAGGTTGTCCCTCACCCAGAACGCTGTGTACTTTCGGCATCCACTCGCTGATGGGAATCTTCTGCGGGCATTTTTCCTCACAGGCGCGGCATTGGATACAGTTGTTTGCCCGGGAATCTTCCTTGATAAAAAATTTGTAATGGAAGCGGGTCTGGTCAAGATCACCGTACATATAACCGTCATTATACAGCTTGAAACAGTTGGGAATGGCCACATTTTGCGGGCAGGGGGTACAATAGGCACAGCCTGTGCAGGGGATCTGCGTTTTGGCCATGTATTTTCTACGGACTTCGTCTATTACTGCCTGCTCCTCCGCCGTGAAGGTATTTACCCCCGATTTGGCTGCCGAGGTCAGGTTCTCCTCGACCTGCTGCATGGTGGACATACCGCTTAAAACCACGGAAATTTCAGGCTGGCTCCAAAGCCATTGCAGGGCCCAATCGGCCGGTGTTCTGTTAGGATCGGCCTCCCGCATGACGGCCGCAATTTCCTGCGGCGGATTGGCCAGCTTGCCCCCGAGCAGCGGCTCCATAATGACAACAGCCAGGCCTTTGGCAGCGGCGTACTTCAGACCTTCCATCCCTGCCTGGTTTTCTATGTCCATGTAATTATACTGGATCTGGCAAAATTCCCACTTGTCATAACCATCGATGATTTGCTTAAAAGCGGGCAGCTTGTCATGGAAGGAGAAGCCAAGATGCTTGATACGCCCGTCCGCCAGGGCCGCCTCGGCCCGGCTCAAAAGATCCAGTTTCAGGGCAATATTTTCCCACTGGTCCTGGTCTATGCCGTGCAGCAGGTAAAAATCAACGCAATCAAGCTGCAGTCTTTGCAACTGCTCGTCCAGGAAGCGGTCAAAATCATCCTGCTTTTTGTACAAACGGATTGGCGCTTTGGTAGCCACTTTTACCCGCGCCCGGTAGCCGTCCTGCAGAGCTTTGCCCACTACCACTTCACTTTTGCCGTCATGATAATTCCAGGCGGTATCAATATAATTTACCCCTCCGTCGATGGCGCGGCGTATCATGGCAATGGCTTCCTCTTCTACGATCTGGTCATGCCCTCCTTTTATGGGCAGGCGCATTGCACCAAAACCGAGAGCCGATACCTGCCAGTCAAGTTTGCCAAATTTTCTGTACTGCACCCGTTCATCCTCCTTTTGATATTCTCTTGATTCTCCGGAGCGTGTCTTGGGTAGCGCAAATGTGCTGCTCGCAGAAAATTTGCTTTGGTACGTACACAACATATTATACAATAAAAACGCAAAATTTCAGACAATAATTATTACCCGCCGCCGGCGCTCTTGCAAGACTTTTTTACCGGAGCATTTGTTTGCGGGAGGCAATCTCTGCTATAATAGGAGGAGACTACTTCCGGATATTTTATCAGTAGTGAAGGAGAGAAAACAGATGGCGCATAGTCCCGAAGTTACTTCCAACTTTATTTACAATATTATCAGCAAAGACGTGGCGGAAGGGAAAAACGGCGGCAGGGTGCATACACGTTTCCCGCCCGAGCCCAACGGCTATCTTCACATCGGACATGCCAAGGCCATTCTTCTGAATTACAGGATGGCCAAAGCCTTCAACGGCAAATTCAATCTGCGTTTTGACGATACCAATCCGGCAAAGGAAGAACAGGAATTTGTCGACTCCATTCTGGAAGACCTCCGCTGGCTTGGGGTGGACTGGGAAGACCGCCTGTTTTACACTTCCGATTCTTTTGAGCTGAAATATGAATTCGCCCGTCGCCTGATCAAGGCCGGCCGGGCTTATGTCTGTGATTTGAGCCAGGAAGAAATCAGGCAATACCGCGGAACCCTGACCGAACCGGGCAAGGAAAGCCCCTATCGCAATCGGAGCGTGGAAGAAAACCTGGACCTTTTTGAACGCATGCGCAACGGGGAATTCCCGGACGGCTCACGGGTGCTGCGGGCCAAAATTGATATGGCTTCCGGCAATTTAAACATGCGGGACCCGGTACTCTACCGCATTCTGCACACTTCGCACCACCGCACCGGGAACAAGTGGTGCATCTATCCCATGTATGATTTTGACCATCCTTTTACCGATGCGCTGGAGGGAATTACCCATTCCCTCTGTTCCATTGAATATTCGGACCACCGGCCGCTTTACGACTGGGTGGTAGCAAACGCCCTGGAACTGATGCCCGAAGTCATCAAGACACGTTCACGGCAGATAGAATTCGCCCGCCTCAACCTGACCTATACAGTGATGAGCAAGCGCAAACTGCGCCGCTTGGTGGAGGAAGGGCATGTCTTCGGCTGGGACGACCCGCGGATGCCGACAATCGCCGGCCTGCGCCGCCGCGGCGTCCGTCCTTCCGCCATCGCTGACTTCACGGAACGTGTTGGAGTGGCACGGGCCGACAGCACTATTGATCTGGCCCTCCTGGAACACTGCATCCGGCAGGACCTGCAGGACCACGCCCACAGGATGATGGCCGTGCTCGACCCGCTGAAAGTAGTCATTACCAACTGGCCGGAAGGCAAAACGGAAATGCTTGAACTGGAAAATTTGCCGGGTGATGAAAGTGCCGGTGTGCGGAAGGTCCCTTTCGGCAGGGAGATCTACATTGAGCGGGATGATTTCATGGAAAACCCGCCGAAAAGCTTCCATCGTCTTGCACCCGGCAGGGAAGTCCGCTTAAAAGGCGCCTACATTATTAAATGTGACGAAGTCATCAGAGACCGTGACGGCCGGATAATCGAACTGCGCGCCAGCTATGACCCCAGGACAAAAAGCGGCGGGGATGCCAGCGGCAAAAAGGTTAAAGGTGTGATCCATTGGGTTTCTGTGGCACACGCAGCCAGGATAACCGTGCGCCTTTTCGAAAACCTCTTTACCCAGGAGGATCCTGAAGGAGAAAACGAGGAAGAACTGTTTGCCAATCTCAACCCCCGATCACTGACCGTCCTGGAAAACGTTCCTGCGGAACCGGCGCTGGCAGCCGCCGCTCCGGGCAGCCGCTTCCAGTTCATGCGCAAGGGTTATTTTTACCTGGATCCCAAGGACGCAGAGGAAGGGAAAATTGTCTACAACCTCACGGTGGGCCTGCGGGATTCCTGGGCAAAACAGATGCAAAAAGGGCAATAAGAGGCACAACCCCCTCGGTAGGGCACCGAGGGGGTTGTTTTTACTGTTTCCGGCCGGTAAAAACCAGAACCGCATCCCGCAAAAAAGCGGCTGCGCCCGGCCGGATCGCATCGTAATAGGCGGCAAAGCGCGGATCATCAACATACATTTGCACAATACCCGCATGGGCTTCCGGGCTGTAGTGCCCCCAGGCGCAGGTCAGCCACTCTTTGTGCAGGGCGGCTGCCTTCTGCGCCGAAGGGCCCGCCGGGTCCCCCGTTTTTACCGCCTCCGCCAGGGTGTTTTTAACTTCCTGCTCCAGGTTTTTAAAGCGCTCATAATCTTCTTGGCTCATATTCCTGAACTGCCGGTTGGAGCGCTCCACCGCTTCCTCGCCGTATTTTTCCCTGATTTCCCTGCCGTATTTGGCTTCGTTTTCAGCCAAAAGCTTATCTTTAAAAGCGGCAAATTTTTCCTCGTCGCTCATCTCCAAACCCCCTTCCTGCGCCCGGATAGTTTTCTCCACCGTGGCAATGATTTTTTCCAGGTGCCGCTTTTTGGCCAGGAGGTCGTGCAGGTGCTTTCTCAGTGCCTGCAGCACGTCAAAAGCAGGGTCATTGACAATGCGGGCAATACGGTCCAGGTTTAATCCCAGTTCCCGGTAAAACAGGATCTGCTGCAGTTTGTCCACTTCTTCCCGCCCGTACAGCCGGTGACCGGCCGCATTTACCCTGGCCGGCCGCAAAAGGCCTATTTCATCATAATAGCGCAGCGTGCGCGGGCTGATACCGGCCAGCCGGGCCAGAGCCTTTACCGTATACTCCATGACAACACCTCCCGGCATGTTCAGTCTACACCTTTACGTTACGTTAATGTCAAGGACAAAATAAGAGAAAAAAATGCGGCAAAAAGGGCGAAAGCCCAAAGACTTTCGCCCTCCCTTACATAAGCCTAAACCATGATCTGGCAGATTTGCTCCGACAATGCCAGCGGATCCTCCACCGGCAGGCCTTCAATCAGTAAAGCCTGGTTGTATAGAAGGTTCGTATACAGCTTAAACTTCTCCGTGTCGCCAGCAAAAGCCTTTTTCAAAGCGGTAAAGACGGGGTGATTCGTATTTATCTCCAGGACTCGTTCCGCTTTGATGCCGGGCTGGTTAGGCATGGCATTCAGGACCTTTTCCATTTCAATGGTCAAATCCCCTTCACTGGCCAGGCAGACAGGATGGTTCTTGAGGCGCCTGCTGGCCCGCACCAGGCTTACTTTCCCCTTCAGGATTTCCGTCATCTGCTTGAACAAATCGGCATGTGGCTTTTCTTCTTCCTCTTTGTCCCCGCTCTCCGGCAGCCCCAGGTCGCCGCTGGCTACCGACTTGAATTCCTTCTCCTTATATGTACCCAGCATGCGAATGGCAAATTCATCAATATCCTCGGTGAAATAAAGGATCTCATAGCCTTTGTCCGCCACCAGTTCGGTCTGGGGCATTTTTTCAATCCTTTCCACCGAAGAGCCGGCGGCATAATAAATGTATTTCTGCTCCTCCGGCATGCGTGTCACGTATTCATCCAGGGTCACAAGCTTTTTCTCGGTGGAAGAATAAAAGAGCAGCAAGTCCTGCAAAAATTCCCTGTCCTGGCCGAAGCCGGCATAAATGCCGTATTTCAGCTGGCGGCCAAAGGCGCGGAAGAATTTCTCGTATTTTTCCCTCTCCGCCCGCAGCATGTTTTCCAGTTCACTCTTGATCTTATTTTTTATGTTTTTGGCAATGACTCTCAGCTGCCTGTCATGCTGCAGCATTTCCCGGGAGATATTCAGGGAAAGGTCTTCCGAGTCCACCATGCCCTTGACAAAACTGAAACAGTCCGGCAGCAGGTCGGGACACTTGTTCATCACCAGGACGCCGTTAACATACAGTTCCAGCCCTTTTTCGTATTCCCGGGTGTAATAATCAAAGGGAATCCGCTCCGGTATATAAAGAATGGCCTTGTAACTGACGGAGCCTTCGGCACTGATATGGATATAGGCCAGCGGCTTGTCAAAACCGTAGCGTTTTTCCGCATAAAAGTTCTCATAATCGGCCGGTTTCAGCTCGTTTTTGTTCTTCCGCCAGATGGGCACCATGCTGTTGATGACTTCGTCTTCTTCGTACGTCTCGTATTCGTTGTCAGTGCCCGCTTTTTTTCTGGTTTTGGTAACTTTCATGACAATAGGGTAGCGGATAAAATCGGAATACTTTTTGATCAGTTCCCGCAGGCGGTATTCGCTCAGGAATTCATCATAACGCTCGTCTTCAGTGTTTTCCTTCAGCTTGAGGATTACCTCCGTGCCCACTTTCTCTTTCTCGCACGGTTCAATGGTATAGCCTTCAGCTCCCCTGGCCTCCCATTTGTATGCCTGCTCGCTGCCGAGGGCGCGGCTCTTGACCGTCACTACATCGGCCACCATAAAAGCGGAATAAAAACCTACGCCAAACTGGCCGATAAGCTCGTAGCCGTCCTTGCTTTCATGCT
>JAAYMN010000059.1 GCA_012521345.1 Bacillota bacterium | reverse complement strand
ATATACTTTTGGCTCAAACGATATGACGGAACCTTGGAATCTCTTGCCTGCAAGTCCAGGCGGCCACACTCTCACCCAAACCAACATACGGAGGACGAGTTAACTCTCATAAAAAACATGCGCAGACACAATCCAAAACTCGGGCTCATTGAATTCTGGTGCAGGTTAAGAAATCGTGGGTATTCTCGCAGCATTACTAGCCTAGTACTCCGCGCGCAATGCAGTTCAGTATTTCAAGGAGCATGGTTTTGACGTCAAATGTGTATCTCCAGAGCGCCAAGCTGCCTGCCCCTATATCATGCTGTTATTGGAAACCAATTAAACAGTTTTCTTGTAAAATATTTTCAATGCACCTACCACAACCACAGTGTACAACGTAGCTGCCAGAAGGGTGAAAAAGACAATTTGATTGATATAGGCAGCAATCAACATAGCAACGGAAAGGGAAACCAGAATAATTTTTATCCCTGATTTGCCTATCAGCAAATTGATATGTTCTTCTCTTTCATCGTTTTCTTCAATATACAAGAGCTTGAGTTTCTGTTCATCCTTCAGAGCCGCTCTGTATTTGGCAATAAAATAAAGGACGACAAATTCAATACCAATTGCAAACCCTAAAGAAAAGGAAAAAGCCAAGCTTTCCACGTCAAAAGCCCTGGAAAATATTACTAAGAAGGCTACGACAAGACAATAAACTCCTCCCCCGCAAATCCGCCTTTTAAGCTCTTGCCTGAATTCCATCATTTTTTGCTCTCCTCCAATTCCACTTCGGAAAAATCAAATATGTCTTCAATGGTTGTGCCAAAATACTTCGCGATCTTATATGCCAGAACCAACGACGCAGTATACTTTTCACATTCCAAAGAGGTAATAGTCTGCCTTGTAACCCCAACCGCCATGGCCAGTTCTTCCTGGGTAATTTTATGTTTTTTTCGCAATTCAGCTATTTTTGATTTCAAGGCAAGCCTCCAAAATGCAATGCAAACTTTGCATTTTTAGTATAGTTTGCTTTGCACAAAATGTCAAGCATGCTTTGCAAAAAATAGCCAAACATTCATGTTTATATTCATTTTGGCAAATGAATTTCTGTTCATTGTGTGCATCACCGGCATCGGGTATAATAACGCTAGATAAAAAGCGCATTTTAGCAGGAAAGGGTTTCTATGTACAAGATCTTGATTGTTGAGGATGAGACCAACATCGCGGAGCTTTTGGCGGAGCATCTGAAAAAGTGGGGCTTTGCCGTTGATCTTGTCAGTGATTTCAGCGATGTAGAAGGCCAGTTTCTGGCTTCCAAGCCCGACTTGGTCCTTTTAGATATTTCTCTGCCTTTTTATAACGGCTATTATTGGTGCGACAGGATTAGGAAAATCTCCAACGTGCCAATTGTCTTTTTATCCTCGCACGCGGAGAATATGGACATCATCATGGCCATGAACATGGGTGGCGACGATTACATCACCAAACCCTTTTCCCTGGATGTCGCTACCGCCAAGATTCAAGCCATGCTCAGGCGCACCTACCGGCTCCACAGTGAGCCGCAGACCCTGGCGGCCGGGGAAGTAGTGTTAAATTTAAATGATGCAACAATATGCTATAAAGGCGCCAAAGTCGAGCTTTCCAAAAATGAATTTAAAATCATGCAGACGCTGCTTGAAAACAAAAATCAGGTTGTGACGCGCGAGCAGCTGATGAAAAGATTATGGGACAGCGACAGTTTTATTGATGACAATACATTAACGGTTAATGTCAAACGGCTGAGAAGGCGCCTGGAGGAAGCAGGCATTTACGATTTGATCGCCACGAAAAAAGGCATGGGGTATATCATTCACGATTAAAGGCCTTTTGT
>JAAYMN010000058.1 GCA_012521345.1 Bacillota bacterium | reverse complement strand
GGGGGCCGAGGCTTTGGTGGCCGCTTCAGCACCTTCCAGGGAGATAAAGTCAATACCGGCTTCGCAGATTATACGCAAGTCTGCTTCCAGGTGCTTTCCCGCCGCCATTTTGACACCGACGGGGACACCGTCGCCGATTCTTTTCAGTTTTTCCACCAAAAAGGCCAAATCACGGGGTTCTTTGATTTCCGGCTGGCGGGAATGGGAAACTGCGTCCTTCCCCTTGGGAAAGCGGAAATCCTTGCGCAAGGCGGCGTCAATTTCATGCCGCCATCACATGGCCCACGCCGCCGATGGCGCCCTGCCCCAGCTGGATTTCCACCGCATCGCACTGGCGGATGATTTCCGGGGTTTTCCCCCAGTCGCCGCGGTTATACTGGTAAATCAGGTACTTGGCGGTGGCGCGCTCTTCCGGCAGAAACGGCCCTTCGCCGGTGTTGGTGGCGGTGTTCATGGCTGCCGCTCCCATGGCCAGGGCAATTTTGGCTTTCTTGCTTAAGGCTTCGCCGTACGCCATGGGGGCAATCATGATGGGCAGGTCTATGGTAAAAGGACGCCCGGCCTGCTTGCCGATCATCACGGAAAGGTCTATTTTTGTTTCCAGCGGCGTAGGCATGACATATAGCTGGGCAAAGGTAAAGACAATGTCATCCAGGCTGGGAAATTTTTTGGGAGAGCCCATGGGGCGGGTAATCATTCTGCCCTGGGCGGAACACAGGTTGGTTTCCACCACATTCTGCAAGCCGATGCGGCTGGTGGCGGAGATAAGTTCCCACAAGTTTTCATCGTAAGGATCTTCCATCAGGATTTTCAGGGCATGATCACTTGTCCGGTTGACGGCGCCGCGGGCAAGCATCCTGACAGTCTGAATTCCAAGCAGTGTGCCGGCACCAATCAGTGCCGCTTTTTTCAGTTTTTTGCGGTCCACTCCGTCCGCCTCCTTGCAAACAATTACGTTTTACCTTTCCCATTCTTGCCTGTGCTTTATGCTTTTCAGGCCGGGAAAAGCGCTTCGGCTGCAAATAGTTTCCACAGGCTGGAAAAGAGGTGAAAATATGGCGGAAATTATCACAGTACCGTCAAAAATAAAAAATTGCCGCGCCTACCTGGCTTCGGGCAATGAATACCTGTCGTTTCCCGAAATCAGGCCGGCTGACGGCGCCATCACAAGCATCACCGTGCTGCATGAAGGCAGCCTGGGGCTTGTGGAATTTGCAGGAACAGGCCGCCTGCCGCTGCTCGTGCCTTACCTGAAAATAGACGGCCGGCCGGCGTCGCTGCGCATGGTGTGGAGCTACCGGCTGCACTGGCTGCCTGCTTTTTCCGCCAGTGCCGGGGCGGTGGCCGTGCAGGGCATAGTGTTTGCCCCGCCAGGGCACCGGGGGGCAGTTTATCTCCTCAAGCTGCGCAACAACGTCGGGCGGCCGCTCTTGGTGGAGGCCGGGTTCAAGCTGGCGTGGGGCGGCTGCCGGCGCCGGATTTTCCGCAGCCGTCCGCTGGCACAGACGCCTGTCATGGAGTATGACCGCTGGACAAAAAGCCTGCTCTGCGAATGCGGGGACGCCTTCCCGGTATCCGCCCTGGCCGCAGGGCTGGAGCAGGAAGAGCCGTGGTGGCGGCGGTCTGCCTCGGAAGGGCTGCAGGCGGACGCGGCCGGTATTTTTACCCTGCAGCCGGGAGAGGAAAGGCATGTCCCGCTCTACTTGGCTGTCAACCAGGAAGGAAGCGGCGCCACGACCACAGTGGTTGATTTCCGGCGGCGCGGCTGGCGGCGGCTGCTTACGGAAACGGAAAACTGGCTGCAGGCGCGGCAGTTGTCCCTTTTTGCCCACGAAGCCCTGGCAAACCGCAATCTTTTCTTTAATTACTTCTTTGCCCTGGGACGGGCTATTGACAGCGACAGGTGGCTGCCTGTCACGTCACGCAGTCCCAAATACTATGTCAGTGCCGCCTTCTGGGCACGGGATACGCTGCTGTGGAGCTTTCCCGGCCTCTTGCTGACAGATGCCGCCACCGCCAGGGAGGTCCTCCTTGCCGTCTACGAGCGTCACCTGGAGCGGGCAGGGGAACATGCCCACTACATTGACGGCACACTGCTCTACCCCGGGTTCGAACTGGACCAGCTGGCCGCCTATTTGCTGGCCTTAAAGCTATATTTGCAGGCAACGGGCGACCGCACCGTCCTGGCGGATGAGAGAATAAAAAAGGCCCTGCCGCGGCTTTGGGCCAAATTCCTGCAGTGGTACGATGCCGGTGTGGCCTTGTGCGCCACCTTCCTTGACCCTTCCGATGACCCGCCCCGCTACCCCTACTTGATTTACAGCAATGCCCTGGCGCAGCGGGCGCTGTCTTTTTTGTCCCGGCTGGCCGGAAAGGATATGAGCCTGCCGGGGGACCCCGGACAAATGGCTGCGTCTATCCGCAGTGCCATCTACCGGCACGGGGTGGTAAAAGGTCCTTTCGGGCCCATGTTTGCCTGGGCAGTGGACGGCCGGGGCAATTTCGAGCTTTACGACAACCCCCCCGGCAGCCTGCTATTGCTTCCTTATTACGGTTTTTGCCGCCGGGAGGATCCGGTCTGGCAGCACACGCTGCAATGGATCTGCTCGAGACATAATCCTTACCGGCGGGCG
>JAAYMN010000057.1 GCA_012521345.1 Bacillota bacterium | reverse complement strand
GGCGGGCGCTTTTCAGGCAGTGCTCCTCCAGTTCGGCGGCCGTTACGCCGGCAGTATCCGGCACAATGAAAGCGGTAACGATTTCCCCCAGGCGGGCATCCGGCCCGCCCACCACGGCCACATCCCTGACGGCGGGATGTTCCGCGAGAATTGCCTCCACTTCATTAGGGTAAATATTTTCACCGCCGCTGATAATCATGTCATCAACACGCCCCAGCAGGTACAAATCACCTGCTTCATCCCGGCAGCCCAGGTCGCCCGTGAAATACCAGCCCCCCCGCACAGCGGCGGCGGTAGCTTCAGGCTGCCGGAAATAACTGGAAAAAGCCTGCGGTGAAGCGGCACAGGCAATAATTTCCCCAGCCTCGCCCGGCTTCAGGGCATCGCTTGGGCGGCTGCCGCCATCCCGTGCCGGCACAGCAAAGCGGATGGTGGAAAAAAGCCCCGGGCGCCCGGCAGACAAAGGGTTCTCCCCCGCATTCCTGTTGACAGAGAGACAAAGCATTTCCGTACAGCCGTAATGATTCACAAAGATGGCAGGCTGAAAAACCTCCAGGCACTGTTTTGCCAGGGGGGGCGACATGGGCGCGCCGGCATAAGCCAGCTTCCTTACAGCCGAAGCGGCTTCCCGTATATCCGGCCGGTTTACCAGGTCGTGATACAGGGTGGGAACCAGGTAAAGCGCGGTGATTTTTTCCTCCTGCAGGCAGCGCACAAGCGTGCCCGCATCCGTTGTCTCCGGCATTACCAGGGTGCCGTTCAAAAGGACCATGCTAAGTGCCGTATGTAGCCCCATGGTATGGTAAAGGGGCATGACGGCCAGAACACGTTCAAAACATTCCCAGCCATGCGCCAGGATAATGCCCAGCGTCCCGGTGCAGTCGGCGGCAGGGCTGCGGCAGACCCCTTTTGGGCGGCCGGTGGTACCGGATGTATAGAGAATTGTCCCTCCCCCCGGCGCCAAATCGGGTCCGTTTGGGGAAAGGCCTTTCCCGCCGTCCGCCCATTCCGCATAGGAATACACGTTTTTTTCCTTTTCTCCCGCATCACAGGCAGCCACCAGGACAGGCGGCTCCTTCAGCATTGCAGCCGCTCGTCTTACTTCAGCCTGCGTCGCCGCATCAAAAAGCACTACCCTGGCACCCGTTTCCTGCAGGGCGGCCCTGATGCCCTCCTCTTTCCAGCGTGCATTAAGCAGCACCGCCACCGCACCTGCACGCAGGGCGGCAAAATACATGGTGAGCGGCGCCTCGCCGCTTCCGCTGCAGATGGCGACATAATCGCCCGCCTGCACTTGCAGCCGCCGCAGCATGCAGGCCACGGCCTGCACCCGGCTGTTCCACTCCCTGTAAGTGAGCCTGAAAGCCGGGGTAATAACGGCATCTGCTTCAGGAAAACGTTCCGCCGCCTGTTCCAGGGCGGAAGCCATATTCAGCATTTTTACCACCGGGCAGGTAATTTTTTCGTTACTAACATATGCTGCACACCGGAAATCGGTTATTTTTCACACAACAAAAAAAGCGGCCGGAACCGCTTGTTTTCCGAGAAAAGCCCCTTAAGCATCCCTGAATTCCAGGTACCCGCGCAAAGGGGAAGCAGCTCAGGCCGCAGGAGGACTTTTGCTGATATTAAAAGGGAAGCAGGCATTTGACCGCCCTGCCGGGACCGGCTGTGATGAGTGGCGGGTCTTTTTTCAGGCAGCCTGGTACAAGGCGCGGGCAGCGGCCGGCAAAGGCGCAACCTCCCAAATCCCGCCCCTCCTCCTCCGGCAGGGCGGGGATGTTCAGCGGTTTGTCGAGGCGGGGCAGCGAAGCCAGAAGCATTTGTGTATAAGGATGCAGCGGTTTAGACATAATGTCGGTCACGCTGCCCGTCTCCACGAGGGTTCCGGCGCACATTACCAGGACCCTGTCCGCCAGCTGGGCAATCACGCCCAGGTCATGGGAAATCAGGACAAGGGCAGCCTTTTCCCTGTCCACATAGTCGCGCAAAAGCTTCAGGATTTGTGCCTGGACGGTTACGTCAAGGGCGGTCGTCGGCTCATCCGCCAAAAGAAGCGGCGGACGGCAGGCAATGGCGGCGGCCAGCAGCACGCGCTGCTGCATGCCGCCGGAAAGCTGGTGCGGGTACTGGCGCATCCTGGCTGCCGCAGGGTTGATCCCCAGGCGGGCAAAAAGCTTTTTTGCCTCCTCCTCCGCCTCCCGCAGCGACAAGTTGCGGTGCAGGCGCAGCGGCTCCGCCACCTGTTTCCCCACAGGTATAAGCGGGTTTAGGGACGACTGGGGATCCTGAAAAACCATGCCGATCCGCCGTCCCCGCAGTTTTTGCCACAACCGCTGCTCGGTAAAAGGATACCTCTCTCCCGCGAAAACCATTTCCCCGGCGGCAGTTGCCCCGGCGGGAAGCAGGCCGGCGATTGCCAGGGCGGACAGGCTTTTCCCGCTGCCCGATTCCCCCACCAGCCCCGTAACTTCCCCGGCCGCCGCCTGAAAAGAAATCCCGCGGACAGCCCAGAAGGTGGTGCGGCCCTGCCGGAAGCCTACCCGCAGGTTCCTTACCTCAAGCATTGCGTCTCCTTTCCGTGGCAGCGGCAAGTCCGAGCTGCCTGCGCAGGCCTTCCCCGGTCAGATGAAAGGCAAAGACGGACAAAAAGATGAACAGGCCGGGAAAAGTGGCATACCACCAGGCATGGCGCACATACAGCTGCGCATCACGCAGCATATTGCCCCAGGTGGGGATGGGAGGCTGGACACCAAGTCCGAAAAAACCGAGGCTCGCTTCCGTCATAATGGCATGGGGCACGGCCAGCGTTGCAGCTACAAGCACGGGGCTGAGGGCATTAGGCAAAGATGACGCCACAGGATGCGGCCCCCGCCGGCTCCCAGCATCCGGGCGGAGGCGACAAACTCGCTTTTTTTCAGCCGCAGTATTTCGCTGCGCACCAGGCGGGCTACGCCAGGCCATCCCGTCCCCCCGATCACCAGGATCACCAGCCACAGTGCCGGTTCAAAAAGGGCTACCAGGGTCAGCACCAAAAGCAGGGAGGGAAAAACAAGGACTATATCTGCCAACCTCATCAGCAGGGCATCTACCAGGCCGCCGTAATATCCCGCCGCCGCTCCCGCCAAAACCCCGATGCCTACGGAAAGCAGCATGGAAAGCATACCGACGGCCAGGGAAATGCGCCCCCCGTAAAGGACGCGGCTGAAAATATCCCGGCCCAGGCGGTCCGTGCCGAAAAAATGCTCCCGGCTCGGGCTTTCCAGCCAGCGTGCCGTATCTGTCTCCTGCGGGTCATGGGTGGCCAGGGTTGGGGCAAAAAGCGCAAGCAGGCAAAGGCCGACTATCAGGGTCAGGCCAACAGCAATTTCCCTTTTACCATCCCGTTGCACCGCCGCACCTTCTTTCCTATATTTCCGCCCGCAGGCGCGGGTCAATCAACAGGTAGAGCAGGTCAGCCAGCAAATTGGCGGCCGCCACCAGTGTTCCCGTATACATATTGACGGTCATAATCACCGGGTAATCGCGCGCCAGCAGGGAAGTAACAATGAAGCGCCCCAGGCCGGGCCAGCCGAAAACCTGCTCGGCCACCATGGCTCCCGTAAAAAGCATGGGCAGGGAAAGGGCGGCAATCGTCACAATGGGCAGGGCTGCATTGGGCAGGACATGCAGAAAGAGAATCTGCCTGTCCGTCAGTCCCCGCGACCTGGCGGCACGGACATAGTCCTGCCCCAAAACGGCAAGGACGGCTCCCCGGACATGGCGTACGTAATGGGCAAAACCGCCAAAAACCATGACACAAAGCGGCAGGAACATGTGCTGCAGGATATCGGGCAAGCTCCCGTCGCCAGGTGTGCGCATGCCCACGGCAGGGAAGACGGGGTAGCGGTAGGAAAAAAGCAAAATCAGGATAATGCCCAGCCAGAAGCCGGGCAGGGAGATCCCGCCGAGGGACAGCAGGTCAACTGCCCGGTCGAAAGTTGAACCGCGGTGACGGGCTGCATATGTGCCCGCTGCCACGGCAAGCAGCAGGGCAATGACAAATGAGGTAAGCGTGAGCAGCAGCGTAGAAGGCAGCCTCTCGCCTATCAGTTCCAAAACAGGCCGGTTGTAAAGCAGCGATTCCCCGAAGTCACCCCGCAGCACCCTGCTCAGCCAGGCCACATACTGGGCAGGCAGCGGTTCATCCAAATGCCTGAGCTTAAGCCAGCGCTCAACGGCGGTAGGATCCAGGCGCAGCTCGGGATTGGCCTGCAGCGGGTGGCCGGGAGCCAGGTGCATGGTGAGAAAAGTGACCACGGAAACGCCGAAAAGCACGGCAGCCGTCTGCGTGAGCCTGCGCAGGATTTTCCGCATTACTTGTCTCCCTCCCCGGCAAGGCCCCATTCGTGCACGTTGTAAAACAGGTTTTCCGGGTGGGGGATAAAACCGGACAATTCGGCCGTGGCCGCATGCACCGCCTGGCGCACATATAAAAAGATGGCGGGAACATCCTCCACAATTAGCCGCTGTGCTTCCCGGTACAGCCTAGTGCGTTCCTCCGCAGATTCCAGGGCCGCCGCTTCCTCCAGGAGGGCGTCAACCTGCTCATTGCTGTAGCCGTATGTATTCCCAGGGCCGTCTGAATGCCAGTGGTAGGAAAGGTCCGGGTCGGCCTCCACGCCGCGGCCCAGGATGGCAAGGTCAAAGTCGCCTTCATTAATGGCGGCCAGAAAAGCTTCCCACTCCAAGAGGGACACCCGGATGTCCAGGCCGACCTTGGCCGCCTGCTCCTTAAATAAAAGTGCCACATTCTCCCGCACCAGGTTGCCCGCATTAAAAATGAGGCGCAACTCGGCCTGCGGGCAGCCGGCCTCCACCAAAAGCCGGCGTGCCTCTGCCAAGTCAACATTATCTTTTTCCAAGGCGGGATCGTAAGCAAAGTGCAGCGGTAGAAGCGGCCCGTAGAGAGGGTCGGCAAAGCCCAGAAGGATATTGTCCACCACCTCTTTTCTGTCAAGCAGCATAGCCAGCGCCGACCTGACGCGCTTGTCGCCGACGGGGGAATCAGCTTTTTTGCTGTTAATGGCAATATAGTCATAGACAAGGCGGGGATTGGTATAAACTTTCAGCTCCGGATTGGCCCTGAGAGCGGCCACATCCTCAACCTTGACCGCCGTGGGCACCAGGTCCAGCTTGCCGGCCAGAAGCTCGATCAGCTGCGTTTCCGCATTGGGGATGAAACGGTAGTAAAGATTGTCCAGGGCAGGTTTTCCCAGGAAATATGCAGGGTTTGCCCTCACGTGCACATATTCGTCCCGGTTCCATTCCGCCAGAAGATAAGGACCGGAAGTGACAGGCCGCTCCAGAGAGAATTCGTGCCCCTCCAGGTCCCGGACTTTTACCGCCGACAAGTGACTGGCCGGAAGAGGCGCAAAGGTAAGCAGGGACAAAAAAGGAGCGTATGGCTCTTTTAGTGTTACCGAGAGTGTCTTCTCGTCAATCACCCTGATCCCGGCAATGTCGCCGTCAGCCAGTTCCGAGGTGTGTCCCGCCTTATACTCTTCGGCGCCCAGGACATAACGGAGCGGCAGGTAAAGTAGGCCCGTATAATCAGGATGCGAAAGCACGCGCATGGTAAAAGCCACATCCTCCGCCGTAATGGGCGTGCCGTCGGACCAGACGGCTTCCGGATGAAGCGTAAAGAGGTAAGTCAGCTTTTCCCTGTCATATTCCCAGGATGTGATCAGGCGCGGCAGGGGTGTGAGCGTCTGCGGGTCGGTGACAAGCAGCGTGGTATGCAAAAGGGCTGCAACTTCCGCGGAGGCGGAATCGCGCACAAGCACCGGGTTCAGTGTCAGCGGCCCGGTTAAGGCGGCCACATGGAAATGCAGTTCCGGCTGGGAACGCAGCTTTAGGTTCTCCTCATGCTGCTTTTGGCAGCCGCTCACCAGGAGCATGCAGGCAATGAGAAAAAAAAGCAGGCGGCGCATAATCCTCTCCTCTTGCGGCAGGCTGCAGGCGGCCGGCCACATCTTTACTACTCACTATATGTACAGGCTGTGGCAAAAAGAACAGAGACGGCATAAAGCCGTCTCAGACTGCAAACAAAATTACAGTAATTGCCAACTTTGGATGTTCGATGCTCCTTGTTTTTTGCAGTTATTCTCCGGCAACCATTGAAAAATTCTTGTTTTTGTTTTTTATTTCAGGCGGTTTAGTGCAGTTGGTTTCCAGGTGCCTTGTACGGATTTTTCTAAAATAAGTTCAGAAAGTTCTTTTTGGCCGTTAGTTTCGCTTTGCAGCAAAATTTTTACCAGGTTGGCATTTTGGACGGTTGTTGCAAAATGGTTGATGCCGCTGCGCCAAAATTGTACCTGCCCCACTTCTGTTTCCGGCGGTAGAAAATGATCCGGGAAAAGTTCGCCCTTTTGGATGGCGGCGATAGTTTCCCGGGCTACCATCTCTACTTCCTGGCGTTCCGGCGCTGTAGGGAAGGTACTGAAACCGGTAACCAGCCAGTTTTCTTCGTTTTTAATCAGTTCTAAAGCGTAATCCAAGTTTTCCATTTCGCCGTTAGGAGTTTTAAGTTCTACGCCAATAATGACGGATACGGCATCGTAGTTAAAATTGGTTTCATATTGTTTAAGCTTCATTTTCATCATGTAGGTGTTGATGGGATTAGGGATATCTTTTTGGAATAATAGTGCCATGTCCGTGTAAGCCCACTGGTGCGGTGTGTAAGTGTCGGTAAAGAAGTTTTCCAATCCAGGCAGGTTAATCTTACCTTTAAGTTGATAGTCATAAAGGAGTAACATTGCCGCCCGGAGGGTCCGGGATATTTTTGTTTTCTCATTTATGACTATCAACTTAAAGGTAAGATTAACCTGCCTG
>JAAYMN010000056.1 GCA_012521345.1 Bacillota bacterium | reverse complement strand
GTTTCCGCCAGGCCGATGAAACCGATGGACAGGGTGCCGTTTTTAATTACTTCCTTAATGGGGTCGTCCGGCTGCAGGTTCTCCGAACCCATATACAGCTTCTGCCCCATTAAAAACGGCAGGTCCTTGGCACGCAGATTGCCGATGATTTCAAACCTGTGCAGCAGCTGCCTGGCAGCCAGGCGCAGCAGGCGGTCCAGCTCCACGAAGAAAAGGTTGATATCGCGTGTCTGCAAAGCCAGCCGCGGCAGGTTGATGGAAACAAAGGCAATATTGCCGCGCCCGGCGGAAACCGCCTCGCCGTGGCGGTTGGCAATCACACGCGTGCGGCAGCCCATGTAGGCCACCTCATCCCCGTATTTGCTGTTAAAAGAACTGTCCATGAAGCTAAAGGTGGGATTGAGGCGCTTGGCCGCCACTTTCAGCGCATACTGGAAAATGTCGTAGTTGGGGTCGCCGGGGTCAAAGTTGACGCCTTTTTTCGTCCGGAAGACCAGGTTGGGGAAAATGGGGCTTTCACCACGGCCCAGGCCTTTTTCAAAAGCCTTCAGCAAAGCCTTGGACACCGCCCGGCCCATCTCGCTTGTATCGGTCCCGAAATTCAGCGAGGAAAAAGGCACCTGGGCGCCGGCACGGGAATGCATGGTATTTAAATTATAGACAAGTCCCTCCATGGCCTGGAAGATTTCTTCCTCATCGGGCTGCCTGGGCATTTCCGCGATGATTTGCGCCATGGCACGGTCAAAATGCGGAAAACTCTGGCCGCCGAACATATCATTCTGGTTGCTTTGCAGAATGATGGCCGCCTGCGCGGCTGCCGAAGCTATCCGCTTGGGGGGGCGGATATAGCCGTAGCCCGTGTTGAACCCCTGGCTTAATAATTTATATAAGTCAATCTGCAGGCAGTTGAGCGTCTTGCCGTAATAGTCCAGGTCATGAATATGAATGGCACCGCTGATATGGGCCTGGGCAAATTCTTCCGGCAGCAGGTTTGTCAGGTAGTAGCTTTTGCTGGCCGCGCTGGCAATTTGCAGCATTTTGGCGGACGGCGAATTGGAAACATTGGCATTTTCCCTGCTTGTCTCAATCAAAATCTCCTTCACCGTATCCATCAGGTCGCTTTTGCCTTCGCGGATCCTGCTTCTTTTATCCCGGTACAATATGTAGGCCTTTGCCGTACGGGCATGTCCGTTTTCAATCAGAACTTTCTCCACCACGTCCTGAATTTCTTCCACCGTAGGTATGACGCCGTTGTAGCCCTTTTTCGCCAGTTCCTTGATTACCTGGACGGTCAGGCGTTCGGCAATTTTCCTGTTCTCCCCGCCTACTGCCTTGGCTGCTTTAAAAATAGCATCGGTGATTTTTTCCGCGTCAAACGGTACTACCCGTCCGTCGCGCTTGCGAATCTCTGTAAACATATCCTTCCCTCGCCCTCCGTAACTAGTCGGTATTCCCCGTTTTCTGCGGCATTTCCGCCAGTGCTTTTTTAAAATCGTCTATGTCCCTAAATTTATGGTATACAGAAGCAAAACGGACATATGCCACTTCGTCAATCTTCAGCAGTTTGGCCAAAACACGCCGGCCGATTTCATCAGACGTTACTTCCTGAATAAAACTGCTGCGCAATTCCTTTTCCAGCTCGTCCACCAACTCCTCAAAAACAGATAACGGTATTTTTTGCTTGCCCCCTGCATAAATCAGGCCGTTGATTATTTTGTTGCGGTCAAAAAGCTGCCTGCTCCCGTCGCGCTTTACCACAATCAGCGGCAGCTCTTCCAGCTTTTCATAAGTGGTAAAACGCCTCTCACACAGAGTACACTCCCGCCTCCGACGAATGGCGGCACCTTCGTCCGTCGAACGGGAGTCAATCACACGGCTTTCCTGACATCCACAGTACGGGCATTTCACCGGCATACCTCCCTGCCAACGACACAATATGTAGTGTTGGTATTATTATACAACACCATATATAGTATGGCAAGGGGTTTCAGCAGAAAAACGGCCCAAATCTTGCGACATGGCAATCTGCCTTTATCTGTCACCTATGAGACCTTTTACTTCCACCAAAATAGTATCTACGCCAATTTTCACAATATTTTCCCATAGAATAACGTAGTCGCGCCCGCCGCCCAGAAAACTGAACAGTCCAGTGCTGCCGGGCACAATGATGGCTGCCACACGTCCGTTTTCCAAATCAAGGTCCAAGTCGCAGATCACACCGAGGCGCCTACCGTCCACAATATTAATCACTTCCCTGCTGCGGAGGTCGGAAATCTTAACCATTTCACACCTCTTCCTTCTCTCCCTTTCCTACAGTATATGCCGGCCTGCCTGTCCCGGAACACAAAAAAAAGGCCTGCCGCCGCTTGCATTTTGGCCGGGCACAGCCTAAAAACAATCACCCCGGTCAGGCCGGGGAGCTTTTCAGGGAAGGAAATCGGAGACAGGAGCTACGCGCCGGTAAAAAATTTTACCGTCCACTTCCCGTATTTCAGAAACACGTATCAGATTGGACTGGTTGAAAGCATGTATCGTTTCACCGGGAGGAGACAGGAACACGAAAAACAGGGCCGCAAGCAGCATGACACCTGTTGCCGCTCGGGAAAACAGCCTCTTGTGCACCTTCTCCACCTCCTTTGTCCAAAGTTAACTTATTACTGTACATGCTTGCGCAAATGCGAGAGAGCCGCTTTTTCCAGCCTGGAAACCTGCGCCTGGGAGATACCGATTTCATCGGCCACTTCCATCTGTGTTTTTCCCCGGTAAAAGCGCAGGGTCAGAATCAGCTTTTCCCGCTCGTTCAGCTTTTGCAGCGCTTCCTTGACGGCCAGGACCTCCAGCCACTTTTCGTTTTCATTTTTCTCGTCCGAGATCTGGTCCATGACAAAAATGGGATCGCCGCCGTCATGGTAAATGGGTTCAAAAAGCGATACCGGTTCCTGGATGGCGTCCAGGGCAAAAACTATATCTTCCCTTTTCAAATCCAGCTCATTTGCTATTTCGCCGATGTTGGGCTCCCGGCCCAGGCGGTTGGCCAGGCTGTCCCTCACCTGCAGGACTTTATAGGCAATATCCCGCAGGGAGCGGGAAACGCGGATCGGGTTGTTGTCCCGCAGGTACCGGCGGATTTCGCCGATAATCATGGGGACGGCATAGGTGGAAAACTTAACATTTTGCTCCAGATCAAAATTGTCAATGGCTTTAATCAGGCCGATGCAGCCAACCTGGAAAAGATCGTCAACATATTCACCCCTGTTGTTGAAACGCTGGATTACGCTTAAGACAAGCCGCAGATTTCCGTTCACCAGCTTCTCCCTGGCACTCTCATCTCCGGCCTGCAACTGTTTGAACAGCCGGCGCATTTCTTCGTTTTTCAGGACGGGCAGTTTTGCTGTATTTACTCCGCAGATTTCAACCTTGTTTAGCAAGCTCCATCTCCTCCCGGCTGAAAATGACAAGGCAGGAAATCCCCTGTCCTACCAGCAGTATGTCCGAAGGAGGTGTTTTTATACAGATAATGCTTGCATGGCCTGACAAATTTTACTTTATTCCATTTTCTTGATTTCTTTCTTCAGACGCTTAATAATGCGTTTTTCCAGCCGGGAAATGTAAGACTGTGAAATGCCAAGCATTACAGCCACTTCTTTTTGCGTTTTTTCTTCCTGGCCTAAAAGGCCAAAACGCAGCTCCATGATCTTTTTTTCCCTGCAGTTCAGCTTCTCAATGGCGGAGTAAAGCAGCTTCCGTTCCACTTCCGCCTCCAGGTTTTTCAGCACCAGGTCATTTTCCGTCCCCAGCACATCGGACAGCAGAAGCTCATTGCCGTCCCAGTCCACATTCAGCGGTTCGTCAAAAGAAACTTCCGCCTTCACTTTATTATTCCGCCGTAAAAACATTAAAATTTCATTTTCGATGCATTTTGAGGCATAAGTGGCCAGCTTGATATTTTTGTGCGGATCAAAAGTGTTGACGGCTTTAATTAAACCGATGGTGCCAATGGAAACGAGATCGTCAATATGAATCCCCGTGTTTTCAAATTTCCTGGCAATATAAACCACAAGTCTCAGGTTGCGTTCAATTAGAATTGTTTTTACCGCATAATCGCCCTGTTTCAACTTTTCCAAAAGAAAAATTTCTTCTTCCTGGGAGAGCGGGGGAGGCAGAGTTTCCGAACTGCCCACATAATAGATTTCCGGCAGGTATTCCAGCCCCAGTTTCTGCAGCAGCCGCACTTGCAGCAGGCGCAAACGCAGTTTCCAAAGCGCCGGCCTCAACGGTCCGCACCCCCCTGCGTTTCGAAAACAAAAGGATGCAGTAAAACCTGGTAATCATTGTCCAAAGACAGTGACGTGGAGGTCAGGGCAAAAAGCAAGTCTTGTCTCTCCTCTCTCTTTTCATCATGCTCCAGGATGACGCACGCAGGCTTGTATGTCACCAGGATGCCCCCGTGCTCCAGCGAACGGAAAGGGACAACCCCGAACTGCACCGCCCTGTCACCCTTAAGTTTCTCAAGGGCAAGCACAGGGTCGCCTCCCCCTTCATACGCAGCACATAAAGCTTCCGGTAAAAGCCTGCGCAGCGCACGGTAGCTCGCCACGCACAGCGGGTGCCCCGTCAAGGGATCCCGCAGCTGGTTTCCCGTATCCACCAGTGCCTGTACCTGAATACACATGCCTGCGTCACAGACAGTCAGGCGGCAGATGTCCGCCTTTTGCCTGCGCCGGCGCTCCCCCAAATGCCAAATCCCGGGCAGGATAAGGAAAGCAAGAATGACGCCGCCAAAGAGCATCCCCGGCCGCGGCGGCTCCAGGTAAAAAACGCCGCCGGTCAGCAGAAACCTGGTATTGCCGAGCAAGGCCAGGGCAAAAACCGCCCCGCCCAGAAAAAAAGACACCAAAAGGAAAGCGCCGCACAGGCGCAGCGCTTCTGCGACCCGTGCAGGCCGGAAAGTAAGAAGAATAATAATGACGGATGCGGCGATTTTGCCCACCCAGGAGAAAAACAGCCAGGCCAGCGGCAGGTAAGCGGCAAGGCTGTAGCATGCCGCCGCCAGTCCGCCCGCC
>JAAYMN010000055.1 GCA_012521345.1 Bacillota bacterium | reverse complement strand
TGTTCATGCAGGATGAGGCACTCCTTTCGGTACTGTTTTGTGGTCGTAACTTAACAATAACCGAATTGTCCTCATCTTGCATTCTTTTTTTAAAGCCTAGTGTCCAAGATGTATTGTAGTCCTACACGGGAGGTAATATTTCCTGTATCACTGCATTGACAGACCGGTTGCGGTATGGTAGAATCTTTGCAAACTTAAGCATGCCTCACCGCTTGGTGAGGTAGAGGCGCGGTGATTCAAGAGTACCGGTTGTGAGAGCGGGGAGCTTGATGAACTGCCGGGAAAGGGGATACCGCCGAAGCCCATGTCTCCCCGGACATGTGGCTGGGCCGTCAGTGAAAAACTGCCGGACTGTCACCGCATGTTTCCCTTGGCATGCGGTGGAGAGCTATCTCACGAAAGGGATGAGGCTGTACGACCGACAATTGCGGCCGACAGCAACCTGTCGGCCGTTTCCTATTTGTGGCGAAGGAGGATTTTAATGTTTCTGACAGGCACAATGCAAATCAATGCGGCGGGACATCTGGAAATCGGCGGCTGCGATGCGGTGGAACTGGCTAAACAGTACGGTACGCCCCTTTATATCATGGATGAAGCGCTGATCCGGCAAAACTGCGCCGCCTACCGCGACACCCTTGCCGCGCTGTATCCCGAGAGCCAGGTAGCCTATGCAGGCAAAGCCTTCCTGACTACGGCCATGTGCCGCCTGGTTGCAGAAGAGGGTCTGGCGCTGGACGTGGCTTCCGGGGGGGAGATTTATACGGCACATGTGGCCGGCTTCCCTGCCGGCAGGTTGATATACCACGGCAACAATAAAACGCCGGACGAGATCCGTTTTGCCCTGGAGATCGGTGTCGGCCGCTTTGTGGTGGACAGCATGTCCGAACTGGAGCTGCTGAATGAACTGGCGGCGGCCGCCGGGAAGACTGCTTCAATTTTAATCCGCGTCAAACCGGGCATCGAAGCCCATACCCACCATTATATCCAGACCGGCCAAATGGACTCCAAGTTCGGCCTGGGACTTGCCGACGGCCAGGCACTGGCCGCGGTGGAAACAGCCTTAAAGATGAAGCACATCCAGTTTATTGGGCTTCACTGCCATATTGGCTCCCAGATATTCGACCTGAAACCGTTCCAGCTGGCAGTCCAGGTGATGATGGACTTTATTCAGGAAATCCGGAAAAAAACCGGGGCTCTCGTCCGGGAGCTGGACTTGGGCGGCGGTTTCGGCATCCGCTATCTGCGGGACGACAAACCCCATTCCCTCAAGGAATTCATTGAACTGATCGCGACGACAGTAAAAGCAAAGGCAGCCGCGCACAATCTGCCGGTACCGAAGCTGCTGGTGGAACCGGGCCGCTCCATAGTGGGTGAAGCGGGAACTACTCTTTACACAGTGGGCACCATCAAGGATGTGCCGGGCATCCGCCGCTATGTGGCGGTAGACGGTGGCATGACTGACAACCTGCGCACGGCACTGTATGAAGCCAAATATGAGGCTATTGTGGCAAACAAGGCAAATGCTCCGGCGGAAGACAAAGTTACTATTGCCGGCCGGGCCTGCGAATCGGGAGATATCCTGATCCGGGACATTGAACTGCCCCGGCTGGAAAGGGGTGACCTGCTGGCCGTCCTTTGCACCGGAGCTTACCATTATTCCATGTCCAACAACTACAACCGCTACCCCCGCCCTGCCGTGGTTTTTGTCCGGGACGGCCGGTCGGATGTGGTGGTAAAACGGGAAACCTATGCCGACATCATCCGCAATGATGTAATCCCGCCGTGCTTTCAGCAGTCTGTGTAGCAGGAGGCGAGTAAGTGCCCCCGGCGCGGAAAAATGTAGTGGCGGGCGGGCAGCAGGAGTGATACAATGCAGGTATAACTCATAAGGTTTTTCTCAAAATGCCTGTTTTTATGAAATTATTGATATTTTTGTTCGAGGGGGAAGAGAAGTGAAAAAGTATAATGTAGCTATTGTTGGTGCTACGGGGATGGTTGGTCATACCCTGGTGCAAGTGTTGCAGGAGCGGAATTTCCCGGTAGGAGGGCTGAAACTTCTGGCTTCAGCACGTTCTGTGGACCAGGAAATCAAGGTATTGGGACGGAATTACCGGGTGGAAGAGGCGCGTCCCGAAGCTTTCGACGGCATTGACATTGCGTTTTTCAGCGCCGGTACGGATGTAAGCCTGGAGTTGGCACCGGAGGCGGCCCGCCGCGGAGCGGTTGTTGTTGACAACAGCAATGCCTTCCGGATGGACGAAGGCGTGCCCCTGGTCGTACCGGAAGTCAATCCGGATGCGCTGGCCGTTCATTCCGGCATTATTGCCAACCCAAACTGTTCCACCATCCAGCTGGTGGTGGCGCTGCAACCGCTGCAGGAAGCGGCCGGCCTGAAGCGTGTTGTAGTTTCTTCCTACCAGGCAGTTTCCGGCGCCGGCAAGGAAGCGGTTGACGAACTGGCGGCACAGGCCCGGGCTATCCTGGAAGGCCGGGACGACTTCCCGCGGGAGTGCTTCCCCCATGCCAATGCCAAGGTGCAGCAGCAGATGGCCTTCAACCTGGTGCCGCAGATAGATGTTTTCGTTGAAAACGGCTATTCCAAGGAAGAAATGAAAATAATCCGCGAGACACGCAAAATCATGGGCCTGCCTGATTTGAGAATTACATCCACCACGGTCCGGGTACCCGTCTTCAACGGCCATTCCGAAGCGGTAAACGTGGAATTTGAACGTCCCCTGTCCGCCGCCGAGGCCCGTGAAGTGCTCGCCAAGGCTCCCGGCATTGTCATCATTGACAATCCCGATGAACTGGAGTATCCCATGCCGGCAGTCATTTCCGGCCGGGATGAAGTCTTTGTCGGCCGCATCCGCCCCGACGAATCCGTACCCTACGGCATCAATATGTGGGTTGTGGCGGACAATATCCGCAAAGGCGCCGCCACCAACTCCATTCAAATTGCTGAAACACTGATTGCCCGCGGGCAGCTGTAAGGGAGGGGCCGGCAGTGAACATTATCGTCCAAAAGTTCGGCGGTACATCCGTTGCCAATTCAGCCTCGCGTGCGGAAGCGGTGAAGCGTGTCCGCGAAGCGCTGGAAAAAGGCTACAAACCTGTGGTGGTTGTTTCAGCCATGGGTCGTATGGGTGAACCGTATGCTACTGATACACTGAAGCAGTTGGCTGCCGCTGCCGGCGGTGACGTGGAACCTTCCCTGCGTGAGCTTGACCTGATTATGGCCTGCGGGGAAATTATCTCCGCTGTTGTCATGTCCACCACCCTCTGCGCCAACGGGATTCCTTCCCTCGCCCTGACCGGAGCCCAGGCAGGGCTCATTACCGACGGAAACTACTCGGAAGCCAATGTGGTCGAGTTCCATCCGGAGCGGCTTTTGGCCCACCTGCGCAATGACGAGGTGGTCGTGGTAGCCGGTTTCCAGGGTGTCACACCGGAAGGGGAGATAAACACCTTGGGACGGGGCGGCAGCGATACCACTGCCGTCATCCTCGGCGCCGGTCTGGGGGCGAAGCGGGTTGAAATCTACACAGATGTTAACGGAATTATGACGGCCGATCCTCGTATCGTTGCCGATGCCCGCATTATCGACCGCCTTACCTATAACGAGGTCTGCCAGCTGGCCTATGAAGGCGCCAAAGTTATTCACCCCAGAGCGGTGGAAGTTGCCATGCAGCATAACGTAGAGGTTGTTATTAAACACCTGAAGGAAAGCGAAGCCGGCACCATTATCAGCGGGGAGCTGCTCCCGCTGGGAGAAACCCGCTTTGGCCGGGCCGACTTCCGGGTCATCACAGGCATTGCCCATACTCCCGGACTGGCCCAGGTTTCCGTGGAGATGGAGGCCGACGATGCGGAGAAAGAATTGGACATGTTCGACCGGCTGGCGGATAAACATATCTCCATCGACATGATTTCCATCTTTCCGGAACGCAAATGTTTCACCATTACGGAGAAGGATGTCCGCCAGGCCGAAAAAGTCCTGCAGGAACTGGGGCTTCACTTTAAAATCCTGGAGAACTGCGCCAAAGTTTCCGTCGTCGGCCTTGGCATGCGCAACCTTCCAGGCGTAATGGCCCGCGTTGTCAAGGCCCTCACCAAGAAAAACATCCGCATCCTCCAGACCGGCGACTCCAACATCACCATATCCCTCCTGATCCGCGAACAGGATCTTTCCGAAGCCATGTGCACCCTGCACGACCATTTCCACCTGGCTTCACCGCCCAGTGACGACGAACGCGTCTTCGCCTGATTAGAAATGAATAATTCAGCGAAAAAAGCGGTCCGGCTGTAAACGCACACCGGGCCGCTTTCTTTATTTTTCCGGATAAATAGCTGGTCTGTAGGCATCAAGTGCTTCTAAAAACACTTTGACTTAATATAATAAGCTCCCTGCAGGAACCGACAAAAAGGATGATATACATGCTTGCAACTAAATAAAGTGTCATTCCTTGTAAAAATATCCAGACATGCTATAATTTAATAAAGACAGTGTTTTCTGAAAAGTTAAGGAGTGATGCCGATGCCGGATGTGCCTCAAATAGAACGCCAGTTATATATCTTGTCAATGCTGTCCGACAGCCGCAGAGGCTATACTGCAGATGAAATTAAGGAGAACCTTGGCAAAATAGGAATAAATGTTAGCCGCAAGACGGTTGAACGTGATATTGACAGTATTACAAGCAATTTCTATGTTTACGAAGAGGATAGGAACGGGAAGACAGTCTATCTGGCGAAAAAATACAGGATTAAAAATGTTACCTACACCATCTCAGAACTATTCTCTTTATACTTTGCTAGGGAAGTGCTCAAATACTTTAAAAATCTGGATGTGGGTGCTACTGCGGTTAAAATTATCGAGCGAATAATCGCTTCCGCTCCTCGGGTCAATCAACTCTTTATTGATACCCTCGCTGATTTAGTTAAAAAAAATGTTTCTGGCATCAATCCCGAGCGTGAACTAAAACGTGAATATCTTGAAATGCTGAAAGATGCAATTGATAATATGAAGCGCGTCCAATTAAGTTACCACTCATTTAGCAATGATGAAATAACCGAGAGGCAATTTGATCCGTATTTTCTGGAAATTTACGAAGGCTGCTGGCATGTAGTTGGATACTGTCATTTAAGAAACAGCATCCGCGATTTTCGTGTTTCCAGAATTCTCAACATGACCATAACAGATGAGAGCTTTGTGAAACCTCATGCTTTTTATGAAAACTACAAGAAATACAGATTTGACAAACTCTACGGCAGGGAAAAAACAAAGATCAGGCTGCTTTTTACCGGCCATGCTGCCAGGTTAATCGAAGAATATGAATATTACAAGGCCGACCTTCTTGAGAGAACAGCAGACGGCCTTTTATTTGAAAGGACAGTTGCTTTATCTCCTGACATTATCAAATGGATTTTAAGTTTTGGCGCGGAAGTGAAGGTATTGGAACCAGCATCCCTGAAAAATCAAATAACTAAAGAAATTTCTGCAATGAAGAGATTGTATGAAGTGCCGGAGAATGACCACGCAGTGGTGTATGATATTAAGTAAGAATTAAAGGGTGATTTAAGAGAAAATGGTTGATTATTCTGACGATGAGCTTCTCCAACTTTCTGGCATCCAGCACTTTGCCTTTTGTCGCAGGCAATGGGCTCTAATATATATCGAACAGCAATGGCAGGAAAACATTTTGACATATTACGGCAGAGAGTTGCATGAAAGGGCAGATGACCCATTCCTTACTGAAGCACGCGGAACAGTGGTTATAACACGTTCCATGCCGGTTATTTCCCGTCAGCTGGGCCTATACGGTGTGGCTGACGTAGTAGAGTTTTACCGGGATGAGGTCGGTATAACCATTAAGGGGCGTACCGGGTTTTGGCGGCCTCATCCGGTTGAATATAAATTAGGCCAACCTAAACCTGACGACAGGGATCAGGTTCAGCTCTGTGCCCAGGCAATCTGTCTGGAAGAAATGCTTGGTGTGTCGATCAATGCCGGCTCTCTCTTTTATGGCCGGATACGTCGCAGGCAACCGGTTGAATTTGATATTGCTCTGAGAAAACGGGTTTTTGCCTTGGCTGCTGAAATGCACGAGCTTTTTCAGCAAGGTATTACTCCGCCGGCGGAATATTCTCCTGCCTGTAAAAGCTGTTCATTAATCGAGATATGCCTGCCGGCTCCAAGGGCAAAAAAATCAATCCGCCGGTATCTTGCTGAAGCACTTAAGGAATAAGGCAGAAAAACAATTATAAATGGAGGTAGTTTTTTCGGTTTGCGTAAACTGCTTAATGTTTTGTATGTAACTTCTCCCGAAGCTTACCTGGCCAAAGACGGTGAAACGGTTGTAGTTTTGATCGGAGAAGAAACTAAAATAAGAATACCCATACATAATCTCGAAGGTATAATCTGTTTTGGTTATACCGGTGCCAGTCCTGCTCTAATGCATTTATGCGTTGAGCGAGGAGTCGGTCTCTCTTTTTTATCGGAGAGCGGTAAATTTCTGGCCAGAGTAACGGGACGCGTGAATGGAAATGTATTATTAAGACGCAAACAATATCGTCAAGCGGACTGCGCCGATGATACGCTGCAGTTAGCAAAAAGCTTTGTTTTTGGGAAACTTTTTAACTGTAAGTGTGTCCTGCAGCGTTTTCTGCGGGATCATGGTAATAATGAAAAACACCTTAATGTTCAAGACAGCATAAAAACATTAACCATGCAATTGCAAAAAACATTATCCTGCAAAAATCTTGACAATCTCCGCGGGATTGAAGGTGAGGGTGCGAGGAGCTACTACGGTGTTTTTGATACTTTAATTTTAGAGGCAAAAGATACATTTAAATTTACCGGCCGGAATCGCCGTCCACCACTGGATCCTGTCAATGCACTGCTCTCCTTTTTATACACACTGCTTGCTCATGATTGTACTGCGGCATTGGAAACAGTAGGGCTGGATCCACAGGTTGGTTTTTTGCACCGGGAGCGGCCGGGGCGACCCAGTCTAGCCTTGGACTTAATGGAGGAGTTGAGGCCCTATCTTGTTGACAGGTTTGTTTTGTCCCTTATAAACAACAGACAAGTTAATGCGAAAGATTTTGTTGTCAAAGAATCGGGCGGGGTAATAATGACTGATGATTCCAGAAAAAAAATAATCAGTGCCTGGCAAAAAAGAAAGCAGGACACAATAACACACCCATTTTTAGGCGAAAAAATTGAAATAGGCCTTATTCCCTATGCCCAAAGCCTGTTGCTGGCCCGCCATTTGCGTGGAGACCTGGAAGCTTATCCGCCGTTCTTAATGAAGTAAGCGTATGGATTAGTATCCTTACAACTGACTGATTTTTATTTCAGGCCGGCAGGCCGGGACAGGCAGAGGGTATTGATGTTGATAAATATACAAGTTATGTGATTGAGCAAAACTTGGCACACGTTCGGCTGGGAGGGAATGAAATGGTGCGTGAACAAAAACAGTCCCATTTTAACACGTATATAGCGCATGTACGTAAAAATGATGATGAAACTTGGGCGAAACCTCATTTGTTAGAGGAACATTTAATTGCGACAGCAAATTTGGCGGAACTGTTTGCTTCTAAATTCCAATCGGGAGAGTGGGGACGAGCAGCTGGTTTAGCGCATGATGCCGGGAAAGGACGTCTTAGCTGGCAAAATTATCTCCGGCAGAAAAGCGGTTTTTTTGATGTAGAGGCCCATTTGGAAGGCAAAGCAGGGAAAAAGCCCCATGCAATACACGGGGCTAAATTAGCTGAAGACATTTATGGGAAAGGGCCGGGAAGAATTCTGGCTTACTGTATTGCCGGCCATCATGCCGGTCTCCCGGATTGGTCTAGTGCTGAAGGCACGGGCCAATCTTCACTGCAATTTCAGGTAACACAAGTAAAAGATCTAGATGAAATTGCGCCTTTTATTCTTGAGAAAATACGTGCAGCAAAACCGTCATCACCTCCCCGCAAATTTGCAACGGATGGGTTGGATTTGTCATTATGGATCAGAATGTTGTATTCATGCCTGGTAGATGCGGATTTTCTAGATACAGAGCATTACATGGACAGGGAGAGAGCCGACCAAAGGGGTGGCTACAGTTCCATTGAGGAATTATTGGAACGGTTTAATCGTTTTGTAGAAGATTTGGAAAGTACGGCAGAGAGCACAAATGTAAATAAAATACGAAAATATATCCGGGATAAATGTGTACAGGCGGCGCAAGATCCGCAGGGGATTTTTTCCTTGTCAGTGCCAACAGGGGGTGGAAAGACTTTATCAAGCCTTGCTTTTGGGCTAGAACATGCTAAAAAACATAATCTGGACCGAATCATCTATATCATCCCGTATACAAGTATCATTGAACAGAATGCAGATGTCTTTCGTGCTGCGGTCGGAGAGGAAGAAGTGGTGGAGCACCATTCAAGTCTGGATGAACAAGATTCAACGCCCAAATCACGCTTGGCTGCAGAAAACTGGGATGCCCGTATTATCGTTACCACTTCGGTGCAGTTTTTCGAGTCTCTTTTTGCGGCCAAATCCAGCCGCTGCCGTAAACTACACAATATTGCAAATTCTGTTGTGATTCTGGATGAGGCACAATTAGTGCCGGTTGATTACTTAATGCCTATTCTTGAAGTAATGCAACTGCTGGTGGATTATTACGGTGTTACATTGGTTATATCTACAGCTACCCAGCCTGCGTTTGAGGAACGTATTATTGATGGCAAATTATTTAGGGGGCTAAAAAATATTAAAGAAATTATGGGAGACAAGGAACAGGTCAGGGAGCTGTATGATTCTTTAAAACGAGTTGAAGTTATACTCCCAGATGATTTTGCTCTTGTTTCAACCTGGGAAAATATTGCAGAAGAATTGAAACAATATGACCAGGTCTTATGCATAGTTTCTGATCGTAAGAGCTGCCGTGAGTTATATAGTCTGATGCCTGAGGGCACATACCATTTATCTGCACTTATGTGCGGGGAACACAGAAGTAAAAAAATTAAAGAAATCAAACAGAAGCTTAAGAACAAGGAAAAAGTACGTGTTATCAGTACACAGTTAGTTGAAGCAGGTGTTGATTTGGATTTTCCAGTTGTATACAGGGCTCTTGCTGGTTTGGATTCCATAGCACAGGCTGCTGGACGATGTAACAGGGAGGGAAAACTCCCTGAGCTAGGGAAAGTTATTGTTTTTATTCCACAAAAAAAACCGCCTCAGGGTATCTTAAGAAAAGCTGCAGAAACTACAAAAAACATTCTTTTGACTCGTCCACAGGAGCCGTTGGCTTATGACCTGTTTACACAATACTTTAGTGAATTATACTGGAAAGCAAACTCTCTGGATGCTAAAGATATTATTCGCTTATTAGAACCGGACCCGTATGATCTTGGAATTTCTTTTAGAACTGCAGCTGAAAGATTTCACCTAATTGATGATTCTCTGCAAAAAACCATAATTGTCCGATATGGCAATAGTGAAAAGTTAATTGAAACAATAAAAAAATCCGGACTGGACAGGGAACTATTAAGAAAACTGCAACGTTACATGGTTAATATTTATAATGCCGAGTTTGAGCAAATGCTAAGGCGGGGGGCGATCGAAGAGATACAGCCAAATGTTTTTGCGCTTACAACAAAGTTAGACTATTCTGAAGATACTGGGCTTATGGTTGACGAGACACTTTATGATCCGGAAGATTTAATTCAATAGGAGGGGGAGATGGTTATGCATAATTGGTGTTTGGAAGTTTGGGGTGATTACGCCTGCTTCACCCGTCCTGAAATGAAAGTGGAGCGGGTTAGTTATGATGTTATGACCCCTGCTGCGGCCAGGGGCATATTCGAGGCGATTCTTTGGAAACCGGCTATCAAATGGAATATTACCAAGATTGAAGTGCTAAACCCCATAAAATGGATTTCCGTCCGCCGCAATGAAGTAGGGAAAAAGATTTCTGGTCCGACGGCAAAACAAATGGCCGGTGTACTTGGTGCGCCAATGGGAATTTTTATAGAAGACGAGCGCCAGCAACGGGCAGGTCTTTTTCTGCGGGATGTCAGATACCGCATTTATGGATATTTCGATTTTATACCACCTGAAAAAAGGAAAAACAACCGTTCCTCCTCACCGGAGTTTTGGGCTGATGAATATGAAGAAATTGAGTCAAGAAAAGATGGGAACGAGGCAAAATATGCGGCTATGTTTGAACGACGGGCAAGAAAAGGTCAATGCTTCCACCGACCCTATTTAGGTTGTCGTGAATTTGCCTGTGATTTTAAGTTGGTTGATCCTATGAAAGAACCTGCCACTCCGATTAAGGAAACGCGTGATTTAGGGTATATGTTATATGATCTGGATTTTGAACGCGACATTAATAATCCGACACCTTTATTTTTCCGTGCCCGCATCGAACAGGGGGTCATAAATACAAACCGTAAGGAAGTGGAGGTGAGGGGATGATATTGCAAGCACTAAAGGAGTATTATGACAGGAAAGCTGCCGACCCGGACAGTAACATAGCTCCTTTTGGCTGGGAATGGAAGGAAATTCCTTTTATTATCGTCTTGGATCATGACGGCAATTTAATACAGATTGAAGATACAAGGGAGGGAGAAGGAAAAAAGAAAAGGGCTAAAGCGTTTCTTGTGCCTCAAGCAGTGAAAAAAACTTCTGGTATTGCTGCTAATCTTTTGTGGGACACGACTGGATATGTTTTCGGAATTGATACAAAGGATAAGAAAGAACGGGCAGCAAAAAAGCAGGAAGCTTTTATAGAACGTTTAGAGCAAGAACTCGGGGAGCTTGAAATTGTCCGAAAGGTTATTAATTTCCTTAAAGATATAACATGCGATCGTTTGGAGAAAGAGGAACACTGGCAGGAAATTTTAGAAATGAATCCCAATCTATCTTTCCGATTTGTATCAGATTCGTTTTTAGTATGCCGGCATCCAGATGTTCTAGCTAAAATTACTTCATCAATGAAAAACGGAGTAAGGGAAAAAGAATTGGGAACCTGCTTGATCACGGGTGAAAAAGCCAAAATCCAGACCCTTCACACAGCAATAAAAGGAGTTTATGGCGCTCAGACCTCCGGAGCTAACATTGTCTCCTTTAATCTTGATGCCTTCTGCTCTTTTGGGAAAGAACAAGGTTTAAATGCCCCTGTCAGTGCTAATGCGGAGTTTGCTTACACAACAGCTCTTAACACCCTGCTTAGTAAAGATTCAAAACAACGCATTATTATCGGTGATGCATCTACAGTCTTCTGGTCTGAAAAACCGACAGAATTTGAAGCAGATTTTTCCTTCTTTTTTAAGGAACCGGAAAAAGATGATCCTGATGCAGGAACACAGAAAGTAAAAGAGTTATTCGCCTCTGTAAAAACAGGAGCATACAAAGAAGACAAAGGTGATACAAGGTTTTATATCTTAGGGCTTGCACCCAATGCTGCCCGGCTTGCCGTTAGATTTTGGCAAGTTGGCACAATATCGGAATTTGCCTCACGTATCAGACAATATTTTGATGACTTTACTATTATAAAGCCTCCGAATGAGCCGGAGTATTATTCACTATGGCGCATCCTTGTAAATATTTCCGCGCAAGACAAAAGCGAGAATATACCCCCAAATCTGGCTGGAGATTTTATGCGCTCAATTCTGGAAGGAACTCCTTATCCCGCCACTCTGTTGCAGGCAGTATTAAGACGTATTCGCAGTGATGCACAAAACAGGGTTAAACCCGTCCGGGCGGCTCTGATTAAAGCTTACTTAAATCGTTATTATAAATTTTACCCTGATATTAATCAGAAGGAGGTTGCTAAAGAATTGGATATTACTCAACCGTCAATTGGCTATCAACTTGGGAGATTGTTTGCAACATTGGAAAAAATCCAGGAGGAAGCAAATCCGGGAATTAATGCAACGATCCGGGAACGTTTTTATGGAGCAGCTTGCACAACACCTGTAACAGTTTTTGCAAACCTGCTACGCCTCAAGAATCATCATTTAGCCAAAATTGATAACAAAGGGAGGGTTGTGAAGTTTGAGCAGTTGTTGGGTGAAATTATGAGTAATCTAACAGATTTTCCTTCTCATTTGGATTTGCACGAACAAGGCCGTTTTGCAGTAGGTTATTACCACCAAAGACAAGCATTTTTTACTTCCAAAGAGGGAAATGAAAATAAGTTTATCAAATGATAAATCAATAATGAAAGGATGAAAAATATGCATAGTGAAGGAATTTTAAACAAACGTTATGACTTTATTATTTTGTTTGATGTGAAAGATGGAAACCCAAATGGTGATCCGGATGCAGGTAATTTACCCCGTGTAGATGCAGAAACGGGACATGGGTTGGTGACTGATGTCTGCCTAAAAAGAAAAGTGCGTAATTATGTTGGTTTGAAATTTAATGACCAGCCACCATATGGGATTTTCATCAAGGAAAAAGCAATTCTTAACGATACTATAGAACAGGCTTACAAAAGCTTGGATATTGATTTGGAAAAACCGCCTACTGACCCGGCAGACGGTAAAAAAAGAAACAAAACAGGCAAAGGTCAAGGAAGTGAGATTGATAAAGCAAGGAGATTTCTGTGCCAAAACTTTTATGATATCAGAACATTTGGTGCAGTTATGAAAACAGGTCCCAACGCAGGTCAAGTTCGGGGCCCCGTTCAATTTACTTTTGCACGTTCTGTCGATCCTGTTGTCTCGCTTGAGCACAGTATTACTAGAATGGCTGTCGCTACTAAAGAAGAAGCTGAAAAACAGGGTGGTGATAACCGTACAATGGGACGTAAATTTACAGTCCCTTACGGATTGTACCGTGCTTATGGGTTTATTTCCGCACCGCTGGCGGAGCAAACCGGTTTTACTGAAAAGGATCTGGAACTTCTATGGGAAGCCCTGGAAAATATGTTTGAACATGACCGTTCTGCAGCCCGTGGATTAATGGGTACAAGAAAACTGTTTGTTTTCGAGCATGAATCAAAAATGGGAAATGCCCCGGTGCAGAAACTTTTTGATGCAATAACCGTCAAACGCAAAGATATTAGTAGACCGGCAAGGGATTTCTGTGATTATACAGTTTCAGTAAATAAAGATGCAATTCCACAAGGCGTGTCATTAATTGAAAGGTTGTAGCATTACCAATGAACCCCAAGTACTAACAGCGGATATCCCTGCCCCAGGCATACACCCGAGATCGGGATAAAGGTGATAATAATGATGGTTTTAATAACCTATGATGTTAACACGGAGACTGAATCGGGAAAAAAACGGCTGCGTAAAGTTGCCAAGACTTGTGAAGATTATGGACAAAGGGTGCAACATTCAGTTTTTGAATGTTTGGTTGACCCAGTTCAACTGGCTATACTGCGCAAAAAGTTAGAAGAAATAATTGATTTGGAAAAGGACAGCCTTCGTTACTACTTTTTAGGTTCAAATTGGAAGCGCCGGGTAGAACATGTTGGTGCTAAAGTAACTTATGATCCTGAGGGGGTGATTATGGTATAAGCGCGAACCATAAGCTTACATCTTTTTACTGGGAGGCTCGCGATACCAATGTTTATTGCTGTTTTAAGCTTAATTAATAAAACATGCCTTTTACCAAATTAAAAAAATCTAAAGGTTCGCGAAAATAGCTCCACAAACCCTTATATTAATTAGTTTCTTTAGAGATACGGTCGCCCCTCACGCAGGGGCGTGGATTGAAACTAATGGCGTGGTGGCGTTGCGCTGGGCATCGGCAGTCGCCCCTCACGCAGGGGCGTGGATTGAAACCCAATTACCCATTGAAATAAGCCTGTTATCATCGTCGCCCCTCACGCAGGGGCGTG
>JAAYMN010000054.1 GCA_012521345.1 Bacillota bacterium | reverse complement strand
TATGACACTGTAGATATTTCCTGCTTGATAATCCACTACTGCAATCATTTTTATCCTCCCTGCAGGCTGCAAAGCCGGCGACAGTTTTTGCTATTCGTCATGTGATTCTGCAATGAGCGAGAGAAAATACCGGTGCAGCCTGTAGTCAGCAGTCAGTTCAGGGTGAAAGGCGCAAGCCAGCAATTTCCCCTGCCGTGCCAGGACTATTTTCTCTCCCAGGGCGGCGAGAACTTGAACCCGGGGGCCCGGATTTATCCCGTATGGTGCCCGGATAAAAACGGCGGGGAAGGGCTTTGTACCGCCCGGGTGTGTGTCGATGTCAGGGAGAAAAAGTTCCGTTTCAAAGCTTTCGATCTGGCGGCCGAACCCGTTGCGTACGATTTCCATTTCCAAAAGACCCAGCGTCGGCTGCCGGTGCCCGTTGATTTTTCCTGCCAGAAGAACCATGCCTGCACAGGTTCCAAGTATCCCCATACCCTGCCTTGCTTTTTCCCTGATCGGTTCCAGAAAACCGTATTTAGTCATTAACAGGCCGAGGGTGGTGCTCTCCCCGCCCGGAATTACCAGCCCCTGCAGGTCATCCAGTTCCCCTGGTTTTTTTACTGTGATGATATTTTCCGGTAAAAGCCCGCAGGCTTGCAGGGACAGGCGGTGTTCCCTGACGGCGCCCTGCAGTCCCAAAATACCTATGCGCATTCCTACCAGCCTCTTTCAGCCATCCGGTCATTTGCCTGCAGTTGGTGAATACTGATTCCCGGCATTGCCTCTCCGAGCCCGCGGGAGACCCTGGCCAGCACTGCCGGGTCGTTGTAGTGGGCCGTTGCTTCCACAATGGCGCAGGCCCTGGCCTCCGGGTTGGAGGACTTAAAAATGCCTGAGCCGACAAAGATCCCGTCACAGCCCAGCTGCATCATTAAAGCTGCATCGGCGGGGGTGGCAATGCCGCCGGCGGCAAAATTCACCACCGGCAGTCTTCCCAGCTCCCGTACTTCCTCCAAAAGCCTTACGGGAACGCGCATTTCCTCCGCTTCCTGCTGCAATTTCTCTTTGGGCAGCCGGCGGATCCACTCAATTTCTTCATTAATTATACGCATATGCCTGACGGCTTCCGCCACGTCGCCCGTTCCGGCTTCGCCCTTTGTCCGGATCATGGCTGCACCTTCGTTGATCCGCCGCAGCGCTTCTCCCAGATCCCGCGCCCCGCAGACAAAAGGCACCTTGAATTGCTTCTTGTCGATGTGGTATTTATGATCCGCAGGGGTTAAAACTTCGCTTTCATCGATGTAATCCACTCCCAGGGCCTCTAAAATCTGTGCTTCGGCAAAATGTCCGATTCTTACCTTGGCCATCACCGGAATGGTAACAGCGTCCATGATCGCCAGGATAATTTCAGGATCGGACATGCGGGCTACACCACCTTCCGCCCGGATATCGGCGGGAACCCGCTCAAGGGCCATCACCGCCACCGCTCCCGCTTTTTCAGCGATCTTCGCCTGTTCCGGAGTGGTAACATCCATGATAACCCCGCCTTTCAGCATTTCGGCAAGGCCCCTTTTTACTCTGTCCGTCGCCTTTTCCATCATCCGGCACTCACCTCCGTAATTACGTTCTGCAGACGCACGGCTCCAACCGGCGGGAGCCGCTTTTTGGCACAATCCGTCGGAAACAGCACTTTTCCGCAAAAAAACAAAAAGGTGCCGCGGACTTTTGTCCACAGCACCTTTGCTGTGTATGCACTTATGATAGCCCAACCTTTTGGGCCTGTCAATAGCTGCTTTGCTAATTTCGGTGCATAAAAACACGGCAACATGCTTGGCCGAGGGCAAAAATCATTGACAAAAAAGAGCTTTTTACTATATAATGCACTATGTTGAACAAAGGCGTTCATCTGATAATGTGCCGGTTAACCTCGCCGGAACAGTTGCCGGGTGGTTAATTGCCCGCATTATGTGATGAGCGTCTTTTTGTTTTGGCGAGGTTTATCGCAGGAAAAGCGGGCAAACGGAATACCGTCCGGCTGCTGCGGGGATTATGGAGATAAACCCCTGTTTTTTGCCGGGGAGCTTGTTGAGGAGGAATGGCAAATGCTTACCGCGGTTGTGGGAATCAACTGGGGTGACGAAGGAAAGTGACGCATGGTGGATTTGCTGTCCGCCGACTATGATGTGATCTGCCGCTACCAGGGCGGCAACAATGCCGGGCATACGGTAGTCAACGACAGGGGCAAGTTTATCCTGAACCTTTTGCCGTCCGGCATCCTGCGGGAGAATGTGGTCAATGTCATGGGCAACGGCATGGTCATTGACCTGGAGCACTTATACAAGGAAATGGCCGCGCTGCGCGACAAAGGCGTGAAAATCACGCCGGAGACGCTGAAAATCAGCGACAAGGCAGTCATTTGCCTGCCTTACCACAGGCAGCAGGACATCCTGGAGGAGGAGCGGCTGGGCGAAAAAAAGTACGGTTCCACCCGCCGCGGCATAGCCCCCGTCTATGGCGACAAGTATATGAAAAAAGCCTTGCGCATGGTTGATTTGCTTGCGCCGGAAACGCTGGCGGACAAAGTTGCCGGCATCCTGGAGTGGAAAAATATTACCCTCTGCGGCTACGGCCAGGAGCAATTGTCACCGCAAGAGACGGTGGCATGGCTAAAGCAATACGGCGAGCCTTTGCTTCCCTTTATTACCGACACCACGGAATTCCTGCTGGCGGCAAAAGGAAAAGGAAAAAAGATTATGTTTGAAGCCCAACTGGGCGCCCTGCGCGATATTGACTTTGGCATTTACCCCTACACCACGTCTTCCCAGACCCTGGCAGCCTATGCGCCAATCGGCGCAGGCATACCCGGGGAAAAGCTGGACCGTGTGATCGGTGTCATGAAAGCATATTCCAGCTGCGTGGGCGAAGGGCCGTTTGTCGTGGAAATGTTTGGCGAAGAAGCGGTTGCCCTGCGTGAAGCCGGTGCGGAATACGGGGCGGCCACGGGCAGGCCTCGCCGGGTGGGCGGGTTTGATGTTCCCGCCAGCGCTTACGGAGTCAAGCTCCAGGGGGCCGACTTCCTGGCCCTGACCAAGCTGGATGTTCTCTCTTACCTTGACAAAATTCCCGTTTGTGTTGCCTACGAAATTAACGGGGTACGCTGTGAGCACTTCCCCGTGGGCGACAGGCTGCTTTTGGCAAAGCCGGTTTACGAGTACCTGGACGGCTTTAAAACGGACATTTCGGGCTGCAGGAGGCCCGAAGAACTTCCCAAAGCGGCTTTGCGCTATATTGAGTTCCTGGAAGAGGCGGTAGGTTGTCCCATTGAATATGTTTCAGTCGGTCCCGGGCGGGAAGACTACCTGAGAATGGGGAAGGTTGACGTTTAGTTGGCTTCCATAAATGAGGAGGAGACTATATGTGCGGCATCATTGGCTATATAGGAAGCGAGAATGCGGTTCCCATCATTTTGGCGGGGCTGAAAAAGCTGGAATACAGGGGGTACGATTCTGCCGGCATTGCCGTAATGAATGAAAACGGCTTTGCCGTTGCCAAGCAAAAAGGGCGCCTGTCGGCCCTGGAGGCCTATATAGACGCCCATCCGCTTTCCGGTTTTGCCGGCATCGGTCACACCCGGTGGGCCACACACGGCGAACCGTCCGATATCAACTCCCACCCCCACCTGGGCAGCCGGAACAAAGTCGCCATTGTCCACAACGGCATTATAGAGAATTACCGGCAGCTCAAGGAGCGCCTTGAGCAGAGGGGCATTGCCTTTATTTCACAGACTGACAGCGAGGTTGTGGCCCAGCTTGCCGAGTATTACTACAACGGCGACATTATGGACACGGTGATCAAGGTTGTCAATGCGCTGGAAGGCTCCTATGCCCTTGGCATCATGTGCCTTGACGAGCCCGACAAGCTTATTGCCGTGAAAAAGGATAACCCGCTGATTGTAGGCGTATCGGAGACGGGGAATTTTATTGCCTCCGATGTTCCTGCCGTCCTGGCGCATACAAACAAGGTTTATTACCTGAATGACAAGGAAATTGCCGTTATCACCAGGGACGGCGTGCAATTCTACAACACCGACAAGGAACCGCTGCAGAAAATACTGGAAACGGTTACCTGGAGTGCCGACAGCGCCGAAAAGGGCGGCTACGAGCATTTTATGCTCAAGGAAATCATGGAGCAGCCGCAGGTCCTGCGGGATACCATAAAATCGGCGCTGGCCGGCGGCGACAATAAACTGATTATCGACAGCCTGGACATCAACAGGTTTAACAAAATCGTGATTACCGCCTGCGGTTCTGCCTACAACGCGGGCATGGTTGCCAAATATGTCTTTGAGCCCTTGTGCCGGGTACCCGTGGAAGTGGACCTGGCCAGCGAATTCCGCTACAAGGACGCCATTATTGACCAGAATACGCTGGTGATTTTGGTCAGCCAGTCCGGCGAAACCGCCGATACCATTGCCGCCATGCGGGAGGCAAAGCGCAAGGGCGCCGTCACCCTGTCCATCGTCAACGTGGTGGGCAGCACCATTGCCAGGGAAACAGACTACACCCTTTATACCATGGCGGGGCCGGAGATTGCCGTAGCCACGACAAAGGCGTTTTCCGCCCAGCTGGTGCTGCTATATATTCTGGCTGTCCGCTTTGCTGCAAAGCGCGGCCGCATCTCCCCTGCTAAAGAGGAGCAGCTTATGGCCGACATTGCCACCCTGCCGGGCAAGGTTGCCTCACTTCTTGCACAGACCGACTCCATCCAGAAATATGCCTCCACCTGCGTGGGTTATAAAAGCATTTTTTTCATTGGCAGGAACATTGATTATGCCATTGCCCTGGAGGGCTCCCTCAAGCTGAAGGAAATCTCCTATATTCATTCCGAGGCGTATGCGGGCGGCGAGCTGAAACACGGAACCATTTCGCTTGTCGAGGAGGATACGCTGGTTGTAGCCATCTCCTGCTGCGAGAGGCTGTATGAAAAGATTTACAGCAACGTGGAGCAGGTCATCAGCCGCGGGGCGAAAGTTCTTTTCATCGGCAACTGCATCAAGGCCGCTCCTTATGAGAAGCTGACCATTATCGAAGTGCCCGAGGTGAATGAACTTTTTTCGCCTTCCCTCTCGGTCATTGTCCTGCAGCTTTTCAGCTACTATGTCGCCGCCAACAAGGGCCTGGATATAGATAAACCGCGCAACCTGGCGAAAAGCGTGACCGTGGAATAGGCCCTGATTCTGCGCTGCCCTCAGCTGTGGACGGACAATTAAGTTGAGAAACGGACAAAATAGTTGAGAACTATGACACGAAAGATGAGAACTTGACAAAATAGTTGAGAACTTTTAGAGGTCCAGTTATGCTGTGAAAAAG
>JAAYMN010000053.1 GCA_012521345.1 Bacillota bacterium | reverse complement strand
TGTTGACGAAAGACGCAGGCTGGTTATTAGGATGGGCAACAGTACGGTGCTTTACAACCCGATCTATGAGACGCAGACTACTCCGCCACCTTTAAACTGGTCAAAGAATGAAGAATAACCAGCCCTTGACTTTTTCGGCGGCAGGAGGTATGCTTGGGGAAAAGTACCCCCATAGGGGGAGGGGGTAGATGGCAGGGATGCGGGGCAAAAAGAAAGAGGAGACATTACGGCGCCTGAAAACGTCCATAGGCCACCTGAAGGCCGTGGAGCAGATGGTGGCTGAAGACAGGTACTGTGCCGATATTTTGCTGCAGCTGGCTGCTGTCATAGCATCTCTGAAAAAAACCAGCAACATTATTCTGGAAAACCATCTGGAAACATGCCTGCGGGCGGCAATGCAGCGCGGCGAAGACGAGGAAGTGATCAGGGAGCTGAAAACCTTCCTGAAATTTAAAATCTGAAGCGGGAGGCGGCATTATGGCCGAAAAAACTGTCCTGAAAGTTGACGGCATGTCATGCAAGCACTGTAAAATGAGGGTGGAAAAAGCCCTGCAGACCCTGGAAGGCGTGCAGGAGGCCGTAGTAGACCTGGAAGCGGGTACGGCCGAGGTAACATATGACGAAGCTAAAATCAGCCGGGAAGCGCTGATCGAGGCCGTCGCGGATGCAGGTTATACGGCCGAATAGCACCGGTGGCCGGGACCCGGAAGGCAAAAGGAGCCGGAAGATACGGGGAAAGCTCGCGGCGAACCGGAAAAAAGGCAGCAAAAAAGCAGCGGAGCCTTTATGGTTTCCGCTGCTTTAAATTTGCCTCCTGCGGACCGGCAGCCGGCAGTACCAGGCTAAGAGGCGCTTTTCCTTTTTTGCAGGTGTTTTTTCAGGAAACCGGCAACAAGCAAAAGCAGGATGCCGCAAACCAGCAGGGCAAGAGACAGCCAGAACTGAACAGGGCCGCTGCCTAACCGGTTGAAAGGATAGGGTCCGGAAATAAGCCAGCTGTAGCGTTCGGTACTGCCATGAAGCAACCAGAAAAGCAGGGCAGGAGAAACGATGAGAAAAACGCCCAGACCGACAAGTAAATCCAAAAACAGGCGGTAAAGAGAGGTTGTTTCTAGCCGGTGAAGTTTTGTGACAACAGACCGGCAGCCGTCGACCAGGGCCTGGGACGGGCGGGCCGTGCTGGAGAGGGTGCAGTCTACCCCGTGGCAGTAGCGGTAAAGAATTACCTTGAGAGCGGCGGCGACAGGAATGGCCAGCAGGATACCGAGAAAGCCAAATAACTGCCCGCCGATCAGTAGGCTGACGATGACCGTGAAGGGCATCAGGTCGACAGCCTTGCCCAAAAGCAAAGGAGATAAAAGAAACGCTTCTATGCCCTGGATCAGCACATATATGGCTATAATTAGCAGCGGGTGCGGGGTGCCGGGGGCCAGTGCCAGAAGCACTGCGGGCAAACCGGCCAAATACGGGCCTACATAAACAATAATATTGAGCAGGCCTGCCAGGATGCCAAGCATGAGGGCAAAGGGCATGCCGACAAGCTCCAGGGCGATAAAAGTCATGACTCCCACCAGCAGACAGCGCAGGACATTGCCTCTCAGATATGCTCCCACTTTTTGGTCAAGAACGCCTAAAATTACGGCCGCTTCCTGTCTGATGCTCTCCGGAAAAAAACTGACAATAGCCTGTTTGACTTTGCGCAGGTCACGCAAAAGGTAAAAAACGAGGAATAAAACAATGACAATTTCAAAAAGCCGGGAAAAAATATTGCGCGTAAAAACCGTCAGGGTAATGATAGCAGTCTGGATATTGCGTGGCAAGTCTTCCGACAGCTTGCGCAAAGCCTGGACGATGGTATCACTTTCCAGCAATTTGTTGGCATATTCCATAAACTGCGACCATAGTTCATTGTAATCTGTGGACAGATAAGTGACCAGGGAACGCATTTCCGCGAGCAGGCTGGGGATAAAGGAAGAGAAAAACAGGACCAGCGCGCAGATCAGCAAAGTAAAAACGATGAGGGCAGAAATGGTATTGGGAATTCCCAGCCTGTTCAGGAAAGCAGTTACAGGCGCCAGGGTGTAGACAATCAGGACGGAGACAACCAAAAGTCCGATTACCCAGATTATACTTTTAACAAAATAAAAGAGAATGAAAATTCCGGTAATAAGCAGGACAATGCGGAGCGCCAGGCGCCAGTAAACTTCAAGCAACGTCTCTTTTTCCATTGTTTTCTCCCCCGTTTCAGTTTCATTATAACGGTTTGGGGAGGAGGAAACAACAGCCCGGGTGCTAAAAGTGCGGCCTGCTGCGTATAGTTAGGCAGGAGGTGGGTGGATGGTACTGGTCAAGCTAATATGCACATCTTTTCTGCTTGCCTTGGGGATGCTGCTTTTGCCGCCGGTAAACGGTGAAGGGCCGGGCAGTCTGGCCGCCCGCATCTGGCTTGGCTTCGGCCTGCTTGTTTTCTGCAGCCACTGCCTGCAGGACACCGGGGACAGGGCGGGAAAAAAAAGCAGGCAGCCGGTTGTTAAGGCTCGTCTTCCAGCCGGGCCGGTTCAAGGGCATAATGCAAAACAAAGAGGGTATGCGGGGCAATAACCATGGTTTGCAGCCTGAGGCGGTAGTGTTTATTGCCCACCTTGAGCAGGCGTTGGTCCAAAAGGTGCAGTACCAGTTGGTGCTGCACCTTTCCCACTTCCGTACCGATCAGGTCGCGCGTCAATTCCAGAACGGCTGCTTTTATCTCCAGTTCCACCAGCGGTTCATGTTCGGCAGCGGCAAAAGCGATTTCAATATCGCTGATCACGGGTGCTTGCCTCCTGTCCTGGGCTTCCAGCTTTTTCAGCCTTTCTGTCGTTTCATAAAGTTTAACACGCAGTTCTTCCCGCGCCAGGTACAATTCATCAAGCCGGTGGCCGCAGAAAAGGTTCATGGCGGCCGCACCAAGGACCATGCCGGTTAACAGGGCGGCAAGCATTCTTCTCACCTGACTTTCCCGCCCGCAAGATGTATAATGAGAAGGTAGCCGCTGTGCGCTCCGACAAAGGCGGACAGGATTAAAAGCAGCTGTTTGGCCAGGGTGTTGATTTGCAGGCCGAGAAAGCCTGCCTCCAAGGCGCGCAGGGTGTCAAAGGTGCCTCCCAGTGCGGTAACCAGCGCCCAGATT
>JAAYMN010000052.1 GCA_012521345.1 Bacillota bacterium | reverse complement strand
CAGACCCTCTTCATGGATACCGGCATCTTCACGCACATGGAAGAACTGATTGACGCCCTCAGGAACAACAATGACGGTGAAATTAATACAGCTTTGGACAATCTCTCAAAGAGCATTGACGACATCCAGGACTACCGTTCCGCCCTGGGTGCCATCAGCAACGGGCTAAGGATGACAATGAATAAAACAACGCTGGAAGAACTGAACATCACCGGCCTGCGTTCCAAGCTGGAAGACATCGATTTTGCCGAAACCTTCATGTACTATTCCACCATGGCTGTCCTCTACGAAGCTTCCCTGGCCGCCGGTGCACGCATCATGGTTCCGAGCCTGATTGACTTCCTGCGTTAATAATAAAAAAGGTGGTATTTTTATGACCGATGCCGCAATTACCCTTGAGATGGATCCCCCTCTACCGGGCTTCGAAGAAATAACTTCATTTACACTCACGCCCGTCCCCGACAACCCCTGCTTTGCTTGGCTGGAAGCAAAAAACGGGCCGCAGTTTTTGCTGGCCAAACCGGAATTCTTTTTTTCCGGCTACCTGCAGCAGGTAAAAACTTACCTGCCGTCGAATTTTACCTCCACGGGAATAAGTGTCTATGTCATTATTACCCTCGCAGACCGGATCCAGGATATGACGGCCAACCTGCTGGCTCCCTTGCTGGTGGATACCGCTTCAAAGCGGGCCGGCCAGCATATCCTTTACGATTCCGCTTTTACCACGCGCCACTATCTTTTCCCTCCCGAAAAACGCCGCCAATGCGGCTAGGAGGAACAAAATGCTCGTCTTAACCCGCAAATCCGGCCAAAACCTTATCATCAACGACAATATCACCGTGAGAATCCTTGAAGTCAAAGGGGGGCAGGTCAAACTAGGGATTGTCGCCCCGCGTAACGTCTCCGTCCACCGGGAAGAAGTCTACCTGGCCATCAAGGAAGCCAACCTGCAAGCGGCCCTGACCGACAAAAACATCCCGGAACTACCCCTGCCGGCCGGAAAGGGATAAAAAAGCAAAGCCCTGGAATGAGCTTATTCTCATCCAGGGCTTTTTAATTCTCCGGCAAAAGCCACAGGCTAAAAGTACAAATTTTGCAACATGATGTTTGCTAGTTTTGTTCATTCACCAAAGACAGCAAGTACCGGCCGTAATCTGTCATTTTATATTTCTCACCCAGCGTACGCAGCTGCTCTGTATTAATAAACCCCCTGCGCCATGCTATTTCCTCTATACATGCTATATAAAAACCCTGCCGCAATTGAATTGCTTCAACATATTCAGCTGCTTTAAGCAGACTCTCCGGCGTGCCGGTATCAAACCAGGCCATCCCCCGTCCCAGTAAAATAACATTTAATTCCCCGCGCTCCAAATAAACATTATTAACCGCGGTAATCTCCAACTCTCCCCTTTTGGAGGGTTTAATACTTTTTGCTATTTCCACAACTTTATTGTCATAAAAATATAGTCCTGGAATTGCGTAATTTGATTTCGGCTTTTCCGGTTTTTCTTCTATTGATACAACCTTATATTCCTCATCAAACTCAACGACGCCAAACGGCCGCGCATCTTTCACAGGATAACCAAAGATAACCGCCCCTTTTTTTAATTTCATGGCACGTTTCAAAATGTTTGTCAGGTTTTGTCCATAAAAAATATTGTCACCCAGTATTAAAGCAACATTCTCGCTGCCAATAAAGTCTTCTCCCAGTATAAATGCATCTGCCAGGCCTCTGGGAACTGGCTGCACCTTGTACCATAATTTAATCCCCAGCCTAGAGCCATCCCCTAAAAGATGTTCATATGCCGGGATGTGCTCTGGTGTAGAAATAACAAGTATTTCTCGAATACCCGCCAGCATAAGCACAGACAAAGGATAATAAATTAACGGTTTGTCATATACCGGCAGCAAATGTTTGGATACAGCCCTGGTAACAGGATACAGACGTGAACCTTTTCCTCCGGCAAGAATTATTCCTTTCAAGATTTATCTCTCCCTGATGTAATTTAACTGCTTTTACTTAAGGATGATGTCCCAAATTCTGTCGACATCCCCTAAAGCCAAATCGGCATAGAGAGGCAGCACCAGTATTCTCTCGGCTATATACTTGGCTGTTGGCGTTGCCTTGTCGTCAAATCTGCCTTTATAACATTGCAAACTGCTGGTCAACGGGTAAAAATATCTTCTGGCGTAAATTTTGTGCTGCATCAGACGGTGCAGAATTTCATCGCGGTTGTATTTATAACCGTCAAAAACCACCGGAAAATACGCATAGTTGCTGGCAATACCCTTTCGGGGCCGGGACGGTATTATTATACCTCTTGTCCCATATAATCTTTCTCTGTATCTTTCGGCCGCAACTTTCCGCTTTTGTATCTGCTCCTGGACATGACGCAAGTTACAAAGGCCCATGGCAGCCTGAAACTCATTCATTTTGGCATTAAAACCTATGTATTCAATTGAGTCCCGTTCTGTAATGCCAAAATTTTTAATGGCATTTATTTTTTTTACCCAACTTTTCTCTTTATATGTTAAAGCCCCGCCCTCAATAGTATTAAACACTTTTGTCGCATGAAAACTAAACATGGAAATATCGCCAAATTGGGCAATCCCTGCACCGTCAACAGTAACGCCAAAGGCATGAGCAGCATCGTAAATGACTTTTAAATTATACTTGGCGGCTATTCTCTCGATCTCATAAACATTACATATATTTCCGTAAACATGAACAGGTACAATGGCAGATGTCTTGTTTGTAATAAGCTTTTCCATCTTCTCTGTATCGATCGTAAAATCATCCGGGTTAATATCACAAAAAACCGGTTCCAACCCTCTGCGAACGATAGCATGAGTAGTCGAGGCAAAAGTAAATGGCGTGGTAATGACTTCTCCGGCAAGATCAAACACTTCTATGGCGCATTCCAGGGCCAAGTGGCCGTTTGCAAACAATGTAACGAAACGGACACCCAAATCCTCGGCCAGTT
>JAAYMN010000051.1 GCA_012521345.1 Bacillota bacterium | reverse complement strand
GCCGGGCCATGCTTTCATAAGGCCGTCGGGGATCCATGTCAGTCAGGACGTCATAAGTAAGGTCGCAGCACAGGATTTCGCAGCGCCCGGACTGATCAAAAATTGCCCGCATGGACTCCTGCCAGTTGGGCAGGATGTGCAGCCAGAGTATCCTCTTTTTGCCCGCAGCCGGCGGTGCAGTTTGCGCGACCTGTTTGAGGGTGTTGATATAGTTTTCACTCTCCGGCGTCCCCAGCAGGACATGGGTGGCAATCAGCGAATACAGTTCGCCACTCATGGTTACGGGCAGAGAGCGGCGGCCGCGGATTTCCAGGTACTCCCGGTAGCTTTTCAGGGAGCGGTCCGCGATGCCAACCGTTTCGCACAGCCTGTCCCAGTCCATTTTTCTTTGGCAGCTTTCTTCCAGGGCAAAAGTTGCGGCACGCAGCTGCTCTGCAACATAATGCTCAGCCTCCCCGCCGATTCTGTCCGGCACGTCCACCACCACATGCGGGACCCGGAAGTATTCGGCCAGACGCCGGAAAGAAAGGCGGTTTGCATCACAGGCCAGCGTGGTATTGGCAATCAAAAGCGGCTTGGGCAGCACACCGGTTTCCGCAAAGCCGATCATAATTTTGTGGTAAGAACAAAAGCTCTCCGGCACATCAGCATTCTCCGCCGCTTCTGCAAACACCTGCTCACAGCCGGAATTAACAAGATAAGCGGACAATGCTTCCGGGAAGACGGGGATAATGTCCAGAGAATGCAAAATCTCGCAGGGAAAGAACATATTGACCATAACCGAATTCTCTGGATGCAAAAAAGATTTGCTGATCAGCCTTGATAAGGCGGCGCCCATTTTGGTATAAGCCTTTTCCACTCCGCTTCTGCGCAAAAGAGCGTTTCTCCAGCCGACCAACCCGTAGGCTGCAGCCAGCAGCCGGCGAACGCGGCCGGGATTTGCATATACCTGCCTGGTGACAATGTTCCCAAAAGTTTTGACGATTGTTTTTTCAAGGTTGTTCACGGAGACTCTCACCGTAAAGTGCATAATATTAGAACATGCTTGTTGCCTTAATTATAGCACGTGAAAGGTTCCAGTGAATAAAAAACCGCTGCTTAAGCATTGCTGCCAAGCAGTGGCTTATTTACAGTCCGCGACGGCGACTTTTCACAGTCACAATTCTTTTTACCACGATGCCTTCTTTAGTCACAATTATCTTCAACTACGGCAATGGCCTCAATTTCCACCAAGCACAAAGGATTGGCGAGGCCGGCAACTTTCAGAACCGTGATCAAAGGAGGATTCTCCAGCTCGCCGATTGTTTCTTTGAATACTTCTAATCCAACCGCCGGATCGCACCCTTCAACCATGTAGATATTATGACATCGTTAAATGTTGCGTTTTCAGAAGCCACTTCCGGGTTGCTATACTTTACTTTAAATTTGCCCACCGCTTATACCCCTGAATTTAGTTTTAAAAGGCCCAAACTGAATACATTTTTTGGGAGATATAGTATTCGGTCAAGTCATGCATCTACAGCTACCTCAGCGTTTTCAATTATGATAGACCCCACAGGATCACGGCAGTGTGACTCTATGGGGAGTCAATTTCATGTTCAATTCCGCTGGAAACTTGGGAAAATACCCGGGCAAGCGCACAAAACCAAAAGAGGAAGCAAAAATTCTGCAATTGTCCTGCCTTGTTAGTGGAGGGGGGATGTCCGCCGCTGCAGATTTATATCATTGTCTTGAGCAGGTTCGGCTTTATGAATTTTTTTGTAGAGATACATCTGGTTGTCGGCCTCTTTAAAGGTTCTGCTGAAATCCGGCTTTTCTCCCCCGTTATAAATACTATAGCCATAAGAGACCGTCGGCAGCGGCTTGCCCTGTTCGCGCATTTCTTCAAGCCTGCTTGTCAGAGTTCTAAGCCGCGTTTCAATTATTTCTTTATTTGTTTCACTTCCAAAAACAAAAAATTCATCACCGCCGAGCCGGTAACATGTGTACCGGTTGTTGAACGATTTTTGGATGGCTTCTGCCACTGTTTTGATTACTGCATCCCCGTAATCGTGTCCAAATGTATCATTAATGTCTTTAAAATCATTTATATCAAGCACGATAATGGAATACGCCTTTGCTTCCGCCAGTTGTTTTTTCATTTTTTCAAAAGCCGCCCGATTGTAAAGACCGGTCAGGGCGTCAAAGCTGCTGTCAAATTCAGACAGTAAAAGAAAGTACAGCAGCAATGACAACGTTACGCAATGCCAGGTTGAATTGCTTAGCGGGTCGATAACCTGAATGCTTGTTCCAAAAATAGTAAGTATCGATAAGGCAAGCAATTTCTCCTCCATGGGATAATTATATTTTTTACTGACTTTTAAAGTGCTGACAACGAGACATAAAAAATTAAGGATGTAAACCATTACAAAAACAAAGAAGTAGTTCCCTCTAGAATAAGAATTGTTGGCAGCAACATAAAAAATCAAGCCAAACTTTGGCGACAGTACTGTCAAAGCAGCATTTATTAACGTAGGGATTAGCATAAGCTTATATTTACCAAGAATATTCCCTTGAAAAATTAATGTTATAACCAGAGGAATCATTGGCGCAAGGCCAAAACCAACAAGATTGCAAAAAATGTTTACAGTGCGCAGGTTTATGCCGCCACTGCCGGCAACAACAGTCCCCGCTTCAGCCAGAATAACAAATACAGCCATGATTATACCAAGGATAAATGGCTTTTTGCTGTAAAGACTCGATACAGCTTTTGTAGACAACATTCCGATCAAGAATAAAAGTGCGGCTATATCTAAAATATATGCGGATAGATGCACAGCCATTTTCCTCCTTTCAAGCCCGTTTTTTATTATAAAATATTGTATCCTTCCACGTCTATCCAAAATTTAATTCTGTGCTTGTTTAAGACAGCACAAAACTTTTATAACAAAAGAAAAGCGTGGCCCAAAAACTCCACGCTTTTTCAACCGTTGTTAACGGAAGCTTCCCACTTCTTAGTTTTATGCTTGGCAAGCCGATTTTAAGCAGGTCCCCTTACTTCCCTTGCATGTGTCTCCGGACAAAATCTAAAAAAGCACCCGCCTGATTTTCCAGGTAGGGATAACTGTCCCTTAGCGCCAGTTTCCCCTGCCCGTCAAGCTGCTGCGCCGCGTAAGAAATCGTAAGACGCGGCGCATTCATAACTTTCATGTTTAGAAAGCTGATAAGCGTCACCAGATGGTCCTGGGCCAGGGCTGTCCCGAACATACCGGGAGTCACACCGCTGATGGCGGCAGGTTTTCCTGCAAGCACCTGCGGCTCTGAAGCGCTGATTGGACGGGACAACCAGTCAAGCAAGTTCTTAAGAACACCAGGGAAAAAGTGATTGTATTCGGGGGTGAAGAACCAGATTCCGTCCGCAGACTTCACTGCATTGCGAACACGTTTTACAGGCTCGGGGGCGGGGAACTCAATATCCTGATTCATAAGGGGAACATCCTCGTACTCAAGCAGTGCAAAAGCTGCCCGGTCGCCAATGATCTCCTTGGCCGCCAATGCCAGCTGCCGGTTGTACGAACCTTTGCGCAACGAACCTACAATAGCCAGAATGTTGATTTTCTGCACTTGCCTACCCCTTTCTGCATCATACTGCTTATGAACAATTCAGGCACAGGTATCTCTCTGCTTTAGCCGGCTGCCGTCTTGGTGTTTTCGTCCTTTACAGACACCGCTTTTGCGCCGGTTGCCTAGTTAATGTCAGCTGCAAATATTTTCCCATCATGAAGCCTGTATATCCTTGTTTCAGGAATTGTACCTGCGTTAATACGATTTCCATCTTGCCGTCGCTTTCCGGATCAATTTCCACTGTTGCATCCATCTATTTGAATCACCGCATCTTCAGCATTTTCGGAAACAAACCAGTAAAATGCCTGCGCATAATTGACACCTAAAATTCCATAAAACTTTACCCGGCTGCTTGTTGGTAAATTTCGAAAGACGAGATTGAAATCCTGCAGTTTTTTAGTTAAAAAGTAAATTGCACAGTTCGTTGACATAAATGGCTTGCCATGGTAAATTAAAGCTGCCCCAAACGGTTCGTCATCATGCATGCTGCCAAATTGAATTGCGCACTACCAACAAGCGGAGCAAAACAACGGCTATGCTGATCAGCCGGTGTAAGGAGGCAATACGCAGTGACTAAGAAGCTATGGGAAAAAGCAGTGGCTTTTCACGGACATGAGTGCCCGGGACTGGCAATCGGTGTAAGGATTTGCGAAGCTGCCATGGAAAAAATGCGGATTGGCCTTTCCGCCGACGAAGAAATTGTCTGTGTTACGGAAAACGATGCCTGCGGAGTGGACGCAATCCAGGCATTATTAAGCTGTACTGTCGGAAAAGGGAACTTGCTCTTCCGCGGAACGGGAAAACAAGCTTTCTCCTTTTTTAACCGAAAGACCGGAGAGAAGCTGCGTATTTACCTAAAAGCAGGAAGGAACCAGGAAGTGGAGCGGGCACAGTGGCAGGAATACCTGTTAAACGCACCGCTGGGCGAACTTTTTGCTTTCTCCGCACCCAAGTATGACCCGCCGGCCAAAGCCAGGATTTTCCCGACAATCATCTGCGAACTCTGCGGTGAAGGCGCGTCGGAAAACAAGATGCATCTGCGGGACGGTAAAATTGTCTGCGCCGACTGCTTCGAAAGTTATTCCAGGGGCTGGTGAATCCGGGCACTTTTTTTCAGAAAAAGTCAGTGATTGATGATATGAAAAATAGCGTCTGCCGAAGCGGCAGTCGTTGTTTCCTTATTAATTAAACCAGAAGCCATAGTAGTACACATTGTTGTAAGTGTTAACATAAACATAAACAAAGGGGAAGTAAACAAGCCAGGTATTGTTGCCAATATATTTGATTGGTCTCATATTCAATTCAGCCAAAATGTCGTTTTCGGCAAAAGCATAAGGATATTGCGACATCTCCGTCATCAGTGACAGCTGCAAAAATACATTGGCGTTCAATTCTTTGCTGAAAGCATACGCCATCTGCGAAAAATCATCCAGGAGGCCGTCCCTGCCCAGCAGCTCCGCGTTTAAATAAGCGTCAAGATCATGCTCAAAAATAAACTCGATATAAACTATTCCGCTATCCCCCGCACTGATATATATGTCATCAATTCTAATCTGTTGGCCGTTGAGGGTAATCATTTGGTACTGGCGCGTCAAGCGCTCTTTGAATTTTAGCAGATCAGGAGTTTCCCTGGCTAAAAATTCGGCAACCGTCAAGTTTAAGTCAGTGTTAACTTCGAAAATTTTTTCAATGGGAATCGCAAACCCCAAATTTTCTCCACCTTGCATTTTTGCATAAGTAATGCCAATAACTTCGCCGTTTTGATTAATGAGAGCACCACCGCTGCTGCCGGGGCTGATGGGGGCGGTTGTCTGAATGCCGTTGGCTCTTATGGCACTGATAATGCCCTCCGAAACAGTATTTGACAACCCCAGTGGGCTGCCAATGGCATAGACAGGCTGCCCCACTTTTATGCTGCTAGTGTCGCCAAGGGGCAAAAATGCTTCGTTCTTTACCGCGGTGGACAAAATAGCAATATCTAATTCCTTGTCATATCCCTTGATCATAACATCGCCGGTGTAAATGACGCCATTGCCGTTTATGATTCTTATTTTTTGCGCTTTCTCTATGACATGGTAGTTGGTAACGATAGTGCCGTGCTGATCAATATAAAAACCACTACCGCTTTTTTCACCGCTGCTTGTTTCTACCTCCAGGTAAACACAAGCCTGGATTAATTTTTCAAAATCAAGTTCTGCCGAACCTTTCCGGATACCGCCGGCAAAAACAGCCTGTGCCTTGATGGGATCGATGCTTCCCTTCTGCACCAAATAATCAAGCAGCCTGGTTTCAGTGTCTTTGACAAAGGCATTCAAGGCATCAAATGAAGTTTTTGCCATCTGATCCCGCAAAAAAGGCTGTGAACTCAACTCAAAGTACATGCTTTCACTGATTATGCCTTTTTCAAAGGCAAACTCAATTGCTTCGTTCCAGGAAAAATCACCGTGCTGGTCGCTGTACCCCAGTGCCCGCAGCAAAAAGGTTATATACGATTTGGCGTCAATCAAACTGTTTGAACCAAATTTAGTTTTGCTGATTCCTTTTGCCAGACCGTTTTCGTAAGCATACTGGACATAACCTCTGCCCCATTTTGGAACATCATCGAAAGGAAACGTATATTTCGTAATCTGGCCTGCTTCTTCTTCCGCCCCTAAGAGCCGAACGAGCATCACCAGCCCTTCCAAACGGGTTGGTTCCCGCTCCAAATCAAAGCCGTCTCCCGTGCCGCGAAAAACATTAATTCTTGCCAGCCTTTCGGCATATTCCTGGTATTTGGCGGCCGAAACGGCGGAGGGCCAAAAACTGCAGAACAGGAAAACGGCAACAATAATAAATACCAAGCGCAAATACTTTTTTCTGCCCAGCATAGAGATTTCCCCTCATTTCGTCTCGCAAAACATATTATTTATTGATTTTAGTATACCATTGCTTTGCAAAAGTTGCCAAAATATTTTATTTTTGTTGCTGACCGGAAGCCAACATTTGGCCGCTGGAAGTACTCCTTAACTTCACAGGATGTTACGCAGTCAAAAAATGCAGGCAGCTTTAAAGGAAAAGATTGCCGAGCCGCTTCGGATAGAATAAAATTAAAGTAAAGCAAAGGACCTTACCCGAGGCAAACAAACGTTTCAGGGAAAACTTTAGGAGGAGGCAACATGGATATGAACAGTATCAAATTTATAACCAGGACGGCACTTCTGCTGGCGGTAACAGTAGTGTTTCAGATGTTGAGGCCGCTTATCCCCCTGCAGGGAGTGGGTTCAAACCTGGTGGTAGGCAGCCTGGTTAATACATCTCTTGCCGCCTCATCGGTGGTAGTGGGGCTTTGGGGAGGCATCATCATAAGCATTGTTGCGCCGATAATCGCCTTTTTACAGCAACATATCGCCTTTGTGTGGATGATACCCATTGTTGCGGCCGGCAATATAGTCATGGTGGTGTTGTACGGCCTGTTCTTCAAAAAGAATAAATGGATAGCAATAGGACTGTCTTCCGTCATAAAAGCAGCGGTACTGTATTTGCTGGTCAAGGCGGCAATAAATATTGTAGCGGTCCCCGAGCAGGCGGCAAAAACCTTGAGCCTGATGTTCAGCTGGCCTCAATTGGTCACGGCCGTAATCGGCGGCATTCTGGCTTCCCTCGTCTTGAAAGTATTGAAAGAGACAGGCGAATATTAATCCTCTCCCTTTTATGCCGGTCACAAGCGCCCGCAGCAAGCGGGCGCTTTTTTATGGGCATTTCTCCGAATCAATTGTAAAAATATTTGCATAATTGTGATGATTCTGTTATATTAGTAAAAAGTGTGATGAAATTGTGATGAGTTATGACCATAAAGTGCTTATATTTTCCTCAAAATGTAGTGAAAATTTTCCCAAGTATCATAATCATCTCACAAATATATGCTACCATTTAAACCACTCAGGGCTGGAAGGAAATTGCCTATTATCTGGAGAGGAGGAGAAATATTATGTCTGCAGCAATACCAAAAGAAGCTCTTTCCCAGGAGGAAAAGGAAAGGGCTTATGCGCAGATTGCCAACGTAGTTAAACAGTATAAGCACAAAAAGGACAGTCTGGTACAGATTCTGCATCTGGCCCAGGAGATCTACGGACACCTTCCTTTGGAGCTGCAGCAATTTATTGCCAAGGAAATGAACATTCCGCTTTCTCAGGTCTCAGGAGTTGTGTCGTTTTATTCTTTCTTTTCCACAGTTCCCAGGGGCCGGCATACCATACGCGTCTGCCTGGGAACGGCCTGCTATGTCCGCGGCGGTAAAAAAATTGTGGAACACCTGCAAAACAAACTTCAGGTTGAGCTTGGCGGAACTACGGAAGACGGCAATTTTACCTTTGAGGTTGCCAGGTGCATTGGCGCCTGCGGCCTGGCACCTGCGTTGATGATTGATGACACTGTGTATAAGCAGGTTAATGTCAACAAGCTTGATAAAATCCTTGAGCAGTATTAAGGGAGGGAATGAGATGAGCATCGTAAAGAGCATTCAGGACCTTCAGGCAATAAAAGCACGATACATTGATGAAATGAATTCCTACCGGCATCAGATCCTTGTCTGCGGCGGCGCAGGCTGCGTATCGTCAGGATGTGCAGAAATCAGGCAGGCAGTGGAGGATATGCTGGCTAAGCTGGGACTGAATGATACAGCCAAAGTCATGGAAACAGGCTGTATGGGCACCTGCGCCATCGGGCCGGTAATGCTGATATTGCCGGAAAGAATCTTTTATACAAGCCTTACTCCGGAAAAAGTCGGCAAAATCATCAAGGCCCATCTGGTGGATAACGAAGTTCTGGAGGAATACACCTTTTTTGATGTCACACTGAACAAACATGTGCCCAAAGTAGACGACATAGAATTTTTCCGCCAGCAGGTCAAAATTGCCCTGAGAAACTGCGGAATGATGGAATATGGCAGCATTGAAGCCTACATTGCCAGGAACGGGTATTTTGCCCTGGCCCGGGCTCTGAACGAAATGAGCAGGGACGATATAGTCCAGGAGGTAAAAAAATCCGGTCTGCGCGGAAGAGGCGGCGCCGGATTCCCGACCGGCATCAAATGGGAGGCCGGCTTGCGCGCAAAAGGCGAAAGGAAATATATCGTCTGCAATGCCGATGAAGGCGATCCGGGCGCGTTTATGGACCGCAGCCTGATTGAAGGCGACCCGCATTCCCTGATTGAAGGCATGCTCATCGGCGGCTACGCGATCGGGGCCAACCAGGGATATGTTTATGTCAGAGCGGAATACCCGCTGGCAATCGGACGGCTGAGAAAGGCCATTGAACAAGCCGAGGAATTCGGCTTGCTCGGCAAAAATATTTTGGGGACCGGCTTTGATTTCAACATTGAAATCCGCATCGGCGCCGGTGCTTTTGTCTGCGGTGAAGAAACGGCCTTAATGAATTCCATTGAAGGCCGCCGCGGTGAGCCGTCTCAGAAGCCGCCCTACCCGTTCCAGAAGGGCTTGTTCGGCATGCCGACCATTATTAATAATGTTGAGACTTTTGTCAATATTCCTGCTATTATCTTGAACGGCGCCGCATGGTATGCCGGCTACGGCTCAGAAAAAAGCAAGGGCACAAAAGTTTTTGCCTTGGCCGGCGATGTGACAAACACCGGCATTGTTGAAGTTCCAATTGGTATGCCGCTCGGAAATATTCTTTTTGACATCGGCGGCGGCATACCAAATAAAAAGAGTTTCAAGGCTGTTCAACTGGGTGGGCCGTCAGGCGGCTGCATTACGGCCGAAAACCTGAATACCCCTACCGACTACAGCGCTCTTGAGGCCCTGGGCGCCATCATGGGGTCAGGCGGCATGATTGTCATGAATGAGGACACCTGCATGGTTGATACAGCCCGCTATTTCATGGATTTTATACAGGATGAGTCCTGCGGCAAGTGTGTGGCCTGCCGGATCGGCACCAAAAGGATGCTGGAAATACTGGAACGCATCTGCCGGGGCGAAGGACAGGAAGGCGACGTCGAACTGCTTGTTGAATTGAGCCAGACGGTGAAGGATTCAGCCATGTGCGGACTCGGGCAGACGGCTCCCAACCCGGTACTCAGTGCCATAGAAAACTTCCGGCATGAGTTTGATGAACACATCAAAAACAAGTATTGCCGGGCAGGCGTTTGCGCGGAGCTGTTTATTTCTCCCTGCCAGAACAGATGTCCCGCCGGCATAAACGTACCGGGCTACATGTCGCTGGTGGCCGAAGGCAGGTTTGTCGATGCTTATCATCTTATTCGCCAGGAAAATCCCTTCCCCGGCATTTGCGGACGGGTCTGCACGCGGCCCTGTGAGAGCAAGTGCCGCCGCGGCACGGTTGACGAGCCGGTTGCCATTTGCGACATAAAGAGGTTTGTCGCCGATTACGCCCACAAACATGAACCGGAATTTACAAGCGACGTTGTTTTCCCAAGCAACGGCAAAAAGGTAGCCATTATCGGCGCCGGTGCCGCCGGGCTGACTTGCGGCTACTACCTGGCCCGCATCGGCTACGAAGTCGACATTTATGAAGCCGAAAAAGTTGCCGGCGGCGTCCTGGCTTTCGGCATACCGGAGTACCGCCTGCCGAAAAATGTTCTGCAGCGTGAAATAGACCTTGTGCTGCGGGAAGGAGTAAGAATCCATCTCAACACTGCCGTCGGCAAAGATATCAGCTTTGAGGAACTGAGAAAGAATTCCGATGCTTTGTTTATCGCCACCGGGACACAGCTCCCGATGCGTGTAAATATTGAAGGTGAGGACCTGCCCGGAGTAATCCACGGCCTTACTTTCCTCAAAGCGGTCAATCTCGGTAAAAAAGTCGATATCGGCGATAATGTTGTAGTCATCGGCGGCGGCAACACGGCTATAGATTCAGCCAGGACGGCTTTGCGGCTGGGGGCGAAAAAAGTAACCATTCTCTACCGCCGGACAAAAGGCATGATGCCCGCCTATGCGTCGGAGGTCCACGAAGCAGTCGATGAAGGAGTGGAAATCCTCGAGTTGACGCAGCCTGTACGCTTCAATGCAGGCAAGGACGGCAAGGTTACCAGCGTCGAGTGCATCCGCATGCGGCTTGGCGAATTTGACGCCGACGGCAGGAGAAAGTCGGTGCCAATTGAAGGTTCGAATTTCATTATAGAAGCGGATACAGTGATTCCGGCAGTCAGCCAGTATGCCGACCTTCCCTTCATCCCACCCGAGCATATCGGCCTGACGCCATGGGGTACCTTTACGGTAGACAACGAAACCATGATGACTAAAACACCGGGCATTTTCGCCGGCGGCGACGTGGTACGGGGACCGGATACGGTCATTCAGGCTATCGCCGACGGCAAGAAAGCCGCCATTGGCATTGACAAATATCTCGGTGGAAGAGGCATTTTAAACAAGGGGCCGGAAATCAAAATCAACCCCGTTTACGATGACGACGAAGTTGTTGAACTGGGACGCTATCCACTGGATATGCTTGATCTGAACAAGCGGAAGGAAACATTTGAAGAGGTTGTTCTGGGCTATCATAAGCTGACTGCAATGGCAGAATCCATGCGTTGCCTACACTGTGAAAGGAGGTAAATGCAGTGGTTACGCTAACAATAAATAATCAGAAGATTACGGCCGAAGACGGCATGACAATCATGGAGGCCGCCAGGCAAAACAATATTTACATTCCGAACCTGTGTTATCTGCCGGACGTACACCAGATAGGGGCGTGCAGAATTTGTGTCGTCGAGGTTGAAGGGGCGAAGAACCTGCAAGCTTCCTGCATCACCCAGGTAGCCGAAGGAATGGTCGTTCATACCAATACTGACAGGGTGCGCAAGGTGAGAAAGATACTTTACGAGCTGATGCTTTCGGATCATTCCCAGGACTGCCTGACCTGCACCAGGAACTTGTCCTGTGAATTCCAGGCACTGGGCAAGCTGCTTGGTGTCGAAGACTCCAGGTTTGAGGGAGAACGCTCCCCGTTTCAGGTAGATGCTTCCGTTGCCATTACCAGGGACATGACAAAGTGCATACTATGCCGCCGCTGTGTTACTGTTTGCAATGAAGTCCAGGGAGTAGGAGCCATAAGTCCGCAAAACAGGGGCTTTAAAACCGAGATCGGCCCGGCAATGAACCTGCCCCTGGGTAAAGTTAACTGTGCCATGTGCGGCCAGTGTACTGTTGTCTGCCCGGTAGGGGCACTAAAGGAAACCAACTCTGTCGGTGATGTTTGGGAGGCGCTTCACGATCCGAAAAAATTTACCGTAGTGCAGGTCGCCCCTGCCGTCCGGGTTGCTTTGGGCGAGGAGTTCGGCCTGCCGGCAGGTTCCAGGATAACCGGAAAAATGGTAGCCGCCTTGCGCAGGCTGGGCTTTGACCGCGTTTTTGACACAAACTTTGCCGCCGACCTGACAATTATGGAGGAAGGGACGGAATTTTTAAACAGGGTCAAAAACGCCCTGACCGGCAAAAGCGCCGTCCTGCCCATGATCACAAGCTGCAGTCCGGGCTGGATCAAGTATATTGAACACAATTATTACAATCTGCTTGATCACTTGTCGACCTGCAAGTCTCCCCACTGCATGCTCGGCGCTTTGATCAAATCTTTTTACGCCGAAAGCATCAACGTCCAGCCGCAAGACATGTATACTGTTTCCGTCATGCCCTGTACGGCCAAGAAGTTTGAAATACAGCGGGAGGAAATGAAAAACGGGGGTTATAAAAATGTAGATGCCGTAATTACCACACGCGAGCTTGCACAAATGATCAAATCTGCCGGAATAGACTTCCAAGAGCTCCCGGATGAGGAATTTGACAATCCTCTCGGCTTGTCGACAGGAGCGGCGGATATTTTTGGGCTGACGGGCGGTGTCATGGAAGCCGCCCTGCGTACGGTGTATGAACTGGTGACAGGAAGGGAACTGCCCTTTGAGGGCTTGCATGTCACGCCGATTGTCGGCCTTGAGCAAATTAAAACGGCAACAATAAAATTTACTGATGTCCTGCCCGAATACAGCTTCCTGGAAGGGGTGGAAGTAAAGGTAGCTGTTACCAGCGGTCTTGCCGGGGCAAAAATACTTTTGGATCAACTGGCAGAAGGAGAATCACCGTATCATTTCATTGAAGTCATGGGCTGTCCCAGCGGCTGCATCATGGGCGGTGGACAGCCAAGAAGCAGCGATCCCGACGTGCGCAGAAAGAGAATGGCAGGCCTCTACACGGAAGATGAAAGCAAAGTTTACCGCAAGTCCCATGAAAACCCCTACATTATCTCACTCTATGAAAACTACCTGGGAGAACCCAACAGTCACAAAGCCCACGAACTTTTGCATACGCACTATGTGCCCCGCGGCAAATTTAATGAACTTACCGACGAGGATTTTGTGGTTGAGCTTGACGAATTTACCAAGCGCAGAATTGCCCGGACCACGAGACAAGAGGCGAAAATTCCTCCTGTCCCCGTAAAAACAGAACAGGAAAGTGTCTCTGCCAGAATTCTGGAATTGGAAGCCGAGAACAAAAAGCTGAAAAGCGAACTGCAAGATACACAGGAAACAGTAGAAATAATGAAACTTGTGCTTTCCAAATACACCAAGCAAAGCTAGGACCCGGCAGTCTGCAAAACAAACCCTGCCGCCGCCATTCGGAGCGATGGCGGTGGCAGGGTGGCAAACACCTGTGCATTTACAGCGTTATGTTCAGGAAATGAATCTGTTGGGGAGGGTGGCCAGTGGACAATAATAACAACAATAACATAAAACTGCTTATTGCAGATGCAGACCCCTCTATACGAGCCATAGTCAGGCGCTGCGCGGAGGATGAAAAATGGCTTCTGGACGAGGCAAAGGACGGGATAGAGGCTGTAAAACTGCTGCGCCGCAAGAAATATCACCTGATCATTTTAGAAGTGGAGCTTCCCGTAATCGACGGCTTCATGATCTGCGAAAACCTGAAGCATAATCCCGATGTCCTGGTGATCTTTATCAGCAAGAAATCTTCCGAGAACGACCGCCTGGCAGCATTTGAAGCGGGCGGCAACGACTACATTATAAAACCTTTTTATCCGCGTGAACTGGTAGCCAGAATTAAAAACCTCCTGAAGCTCACCGGGATAGTCAGCATGGCCAACCAATTTCTTTATTCAGGAAAACTGAAAATAGACTTGTACTCCCAGGAAGTTTATGCAGACGGCAAGCGCATCAAACTTACTCCACGGGAATATAATCTCCTCTTGTTCTTCTGCCGCAATCCAAACAAAGCCTTTTCCCGCAGCATGCTTTTGGATCTGGTCTGGGGACGCCAGTTTGACGGGACAGACCGGACGGTAGATACCCATATAAAGAGCCTAAGGGAAAAAATTAAGCCGTGTCACAACTATATAACGACAATTTGGGGCTACGGCTACAAATATGAAGTCAAATCAATATTATAGAATAAGTGATTGCCTTCTTTTATGTAGGCTTTATTTTTTTTATTGCCTTTTTCGCCCATCTTTTTTCTTTCTGTAAAAAACAAAAGCTTTTAAGCAAATGGCAACACAGCGGTTCGTTCAGCGCTAACACCTCCAGTATAAAAAACCCTCAAGGTCTTGGCGACTAATTGAGGGTTTAGCGGACTACTTGCTTTTTTGTGCATTATCAAGCCGGACAAGTCTTAGCTGATAATAAGTTTCTGCGTTTTCCACTTGCCCGAAACAAAGAAAACTCCGCCAATCAAAAAAGGTACGAACCCTGCAATGGCATTCCCATACCAGAAACCTTGAATTCCCCAACCGAAGGTAATTCCCAACAGAATCGCCAAACCGATGCGGCTGACTATAGCGTCCAGAATACCGACAGCAAGGTTTAGTTTGGATTGACCGCTGCCGTTGATCAGGGCCATAAACGGAGAACGTAAAGCATTGCTTAAATACATCAGCACTGCACAAGGTACATAGCTCAGGGCCATCTCAAGCACCTCTTCCTCATTATTAAACAAGCCAAATATCGTTTTGGGGAAGAGTACCGTGGTAAAAATAAGGAGAGAAGCAAAAATGAGGTTAACAATTAAAGCAGTCCTGATAATTTTTGGTATTCTATTGAATTTGCCGGCTCCTAAACACTGACCTACCATTGCCGCCCCGGAAGTGCTGAAAGCCAGTGTAATAACATTGAGAATGCCGGCAAGCTTATTGCCTACTCCCGTAACAGCAGATGCTACAACGCCGTAGGCATTGACAAAGGAATTTACAAACAGCACGGAAAAGGCTATGGCCGTACTTTGCAGACACATTGGCAGCCCCAACTTTATCAGCCGCCGGAATATGTCCTGATCAATGCCAAAACTGGCCAAAGTAAAATCAAAACCAAATTCTTCCCTGTTTTTATACAGAAAAATTAACGCCCAGACAAAGCTTACTCCCTGGCCAATAACCGTAGCCAGTGCGGCGCCGAAAACTTCCCAATTAAAAACTGCTATGAAAAGCAGGTCCAGCACAAGATTGGTCCCTGCGGCTATGGCAATAAACATAAACGGGTGCCTTGAATCTCCCATACCGCGCAGGGTAGCGCTGACAATATTATACCCGTAAATAAAGAACAGGCCCAAGTAACAGGTTATAGTATAATCCAAGCCGAATTTGAATGCTTCTTGAGGGGTATTCATAAACATTAGAAGCTGCTTGGCAAAGATACAGCAGACAATTGTCATCACAATGGCACAGGACTGAATGAAAGAAAACATTGTACCAAAGGCACGGCTAACCGCCTTTTTGTCTCCCGCCCCCAGGTATTGTGAAATTATTGCCTGCCCCGCGTTTGCAAAGCCAATGGCAAAAAAGGTAAAAAGTTGAAATAAATTTCCCCCGATAGTTACCGCAGACAGCCCGACTTTTCCCACGAATTGGCCCACAACTATCATATCAACCATATTGTAAATCGTTTGCAATAAGTTTGACAGCATCAAAGGGAAGGCAAAAGTAATTAAAGTTTTGCCGACACTGCCTGTCGTCAAATCATTTACTATGGCGTTTTCTCTCATATGTATATCTCCTTATCCTTTCCACACAAACACTAATATACCACTTTGCCGGCAAAAAAGAAACGGTTAACTTTGGTAAAACTGTTACCATGCTGTAGGACTACAATACATCTTGGACACTAGGCTTTAAAAAAAGAAT
>JAAYMN010000050.1 GCA_012521345.1 Bacillota bacterium | reverse complement strand
TTCAAGATCATCACAAGGACCGAAGCTGAATGTGCGGGCTATCCTCCGATCCTTCGCCGCGGCATCACACTGAAAAACGTACTTGAGCAGTTCCCAATCTTCATTAATGATGACGAATTGTTTGTCGGCAACCCCGCCAGCAAGCCCTGGGGGCTTGAAATTGAGGCAGGCCTCGGCAAATGGAGCAAGGAAGAGTGTGAATACCTCCGCGAGGACGGTTTTGATTTTTCCCTTGAAGACCAGGAGGAAATGCTCGAGATCAACAAGCGGTACAATCCGTTTGGCATGTATGAGGGAGCCAACCTCATCATTGCTGAAAATGACAGGCTGGATATCTTTGCCCGCAGCGGCATCATGCTGGCACCGTGGAAAAAAGACAAGACTCTTGGCAACCGCGTGGGAGGCGGCGCCGCCTGCTCCGGTCTCGGCAACGGGCCCGGCTGGAACCTGCTTTGCATTGATTACAGCTTAGCGCTTAACAAAGGCCTCGCCGCCATGATCGAAGAATGCGAGGAAGAGCTCCAAAACAACAGATATTTTGACAAGCGCAGCTTCGAGCGCGGAATAACGCTACAGGCGATGAAGCTCTCGCTGCAGGGACTTGTCAATTATGCCGCCAGGTTTGCCAAGCTGGCGGATGAAATGGCAGAAAAGGAGACACGTCCCCAGCGCAAAGCAGAACTAAAACAGATCGCGGAGATCTGCCGCCGTGTTCCGGCATACCCCGCCCGCACCTTCCGCGAAGCCCTGCAGTGCTTCTGGTTCATGTTCTTATTGATGAATCCTGCACCCACCCCCACCATCGGCCGCTTTGACCAGTATATGTATCCGTTTTATAAAGCCGACAAAGAGGCAGGCAGGATCACAGACGAAGAAGTGCTTGAACTGCTCGGCATGCTCCGCATTCGCTGCATGGAGCTGAATCAGCAGTCCGGCCGCGAAATCAGGAAGCGTACCTCCGGGGGAGCGCGGTGGATGAACATGACCATCGGCGGTGTCAAGCCCGACGGCAGCGATGCCTGCAATGAGTTGACGCGGCTTATCCTTGAAGCGGTCCGTGATGTCCGGACTCCCCACCACACTGTTACTCTCCGTGTCAGTGACTCCACTCCAGACGATGTTATGCTGCTTGCCCTCAAGTGCCAGGCCGAAGGTTGTTCGATGCCGGCATTTGTAGGCGATAAATCCTATATTGAATATTTCACCCAGGCACACCATCCTGAGGAAAAAGGCCTGCCCATAGAGGTGGCCCGCGATTATTGCATGACCGGCTGCATCGATGGAAACGTTGCCGGCCGTACAAGAACGATGGGCATAACCATGTTTGTTTGCCCGCTGACCTTTGATATTTTTATGAACAACGGCTGGGACAAAAACATTGAAGAGCAGGTTGGTCATCAGCTTGTAGGCGACTTCAGCAAATATGAAACATTTGAGCAATTTTTGGCAGACTTCAAGGACGAATTCAAATACTTTATGGAGCTGGCCGCGGAGAAGCTGAACATTGAAAGCGCCGTCTTTAAAGAACTGCTGCCCGATCCTTTCCGCGCCGCTTTTATGCATAACGGCATCAAGTCCGGCTTTGACTGCTATGCCCAGGAGTATCCTTTTGAGAATAACCAGCTGCTGAACCCTGTCGGCATGGTCAACCTCGCTCAATGCCTGTATGCGGTTAAAAAGCTTTGCTTTGAGCAAAAAGTCTGCACTTTAGCAGAACTGAAGAAAGCCATGGACGCCAACTGGGAGGGCTATGAGGATCTCCGTAAAAAATGTCTTGAATTGGAGCACTATGGCAACGATTGTGAAGAAGTCGATAACATGGTGCGCGACCTGTACCGTTTCTGGGCAGATGTCGCTCACCAAATCCCGTCCGCCCTGGGTGGCCACTTCCGTTGCTCCGCGATATCCGTCACTTCCCACCAGCCTGGCGGCGCTCTCTGCGGCGCTACGCCCGACGGAAGACACAAGGGCGATATCCTGGCTGACGCCTGCGCTTCTCCCATGGCGGGATTTGACCTAAACGGGCCGCTGGCAGTATTCAAGAGCGCAATGAAAATTCCTCAGCACGACTTCCAGGCGATGCTGCTCAACATGAAGTTTTCACCTTCAGCACTGGCTACAGACGCAGACAAGATGAAGCTTGCCAGTGCAATCAAAGTGTATTTCGCCAACGGCGGCAAACACGTACAATTCATCGTCGCCGACCAGGAGACTTTGAAGGATGCCAAAATACACCCCGACAAGCACAGGGATCTAATGGTCCGTGTTGCCGGATACAGCACCTATTTCGTACAGCTTACTCCGGGTCTGCAGGACGAGGTTATTGCCAGAACCGAGCACAAGAAAGTATCCTGAGTCTTCCTCCACAGCACAGAGGCCGGTGATTTTCACCGGCCTCCTCTATTTTTCCAGTGCCAGCAAGGCAGCGCCCAGGGCGCCGCATAGATCGGGCGCTTCAGGAATTAACAACTTGCCACCCAATTTTTTCTCCAGCTCCCGCACAACGCCTGTGTTGCGGGCCACGCCGCCGGTCATCATGAAGGGAGCCCGGCCGCCGGCGCGGCCGACCATGGAGGCGGTTTTCGCCGCCACTGCCTTGTTAAGGCCGTGGACAATATCCGGCGTGCTGTGGCCGGCGGCGATGAGGGAGACGACTTCGGACTCGGCAAACACTGTGCACATGCTGGAAATGGTTAAATCGTGCTTCCATGCCAGCCCGGCAGTGCTTAACTCCTCCAGCTCCATTTCCAGGGTGCGGGCCATCATTTCCAGGAAGCGCCCCGTGCCGGCGGCGCATTTGTCGTTCATGACGAAATTGGCCACCGTGCCGCAATTGCCAAGACAGATTACCTTGCTGTCCTGGCCCCCGATATCCACAATGGTGCGCACGGCGGGATTGAGGAAATATGCTCCCCTGGCGTGGCAGGTTATTTCCGTGACGGCGGCATCGGCAAAGGGGATGCTGTTTCTGCCGTAGCCGGTGGCAACTATGGCTGCAAAACCGCCCGGATCCGTGTCCAGCTTGCTGCAGACTTTCTCCAGGGCCGCCCGGGCGCTTCTTTCTACGTTTGCCCCGGTGCGGACCGTGGCGGAAGCTACAATTTCCCGCTTTTCATTCAGCACAACAATATTTGTCGTTGTGGAGCCGCTGTCGATGCCGGCAAACAGCTTCCCTGTGCTTGCTTTTTTGTCGTGAAATACGACGCGCTGCGGCACCAGGCTTTCCATGAATGCTTCCAGGCGGGTGGCAAACTGGCCGAGTGACTGGGGAGTGTAATCAGATTCCAGCTTTAGAATTGGCAGCTTGGTTTCTTTTTTCAGCCGGGCGTAGTCAAAACCGTAGTAATCACAAAATTTGACGGTATGATAAATAATGCCCCGCAGGTTGTCGTTTTCCCACAAAACCCGGCGTCCCGCCACATCTGTCATGCGCATGCAGGGGACAAGGCGGAGGAGGGCGCCGGCATACCATTCCATAAGTTCCGGAAAATCCATCGTTTCAATGTCATCCGGCAGGTTTTCCAGCCACCTGTTCCCGCTGCAGGTCAAATCAAGCAAAGGATACCGGGCTTTCTCCTGCAGGAACTCAAGCATCTGGCTGCTGATCCGTGCTCCCAGGACGGCAAGGAATGGCCTGTCCATGGCGGGCGGCGCCGCCTTCCGGCAGGCGGCAATAAACTTCTGCCTGTCAAAGACAGAGTTGTGCCGGCTGCTGTACAATTCGCACAGCCGAAAAAGCTCCTTTTTAAACTGGAGGCGGGCGCAGGGCTCGTCGCCATGGGGGAGGGTCATCAAATGCAGAAAATTATGCTTTCCCTGGGCTTTGAGCACATCATGCAGCCTGCGCTGGGAATCGCAGCAGTTGACCAGCACAAGCTCTGCAGTCTCCAGGCACTGCTGCAGTAATGCCTTGGCATGGCAGCAGAGGTTTGTATGAGTCAGCCGCTCGGCAGCGGCAAAATCCAAAACTTCGCTATTTAAAATCTTTGTCTCAGCGCCCAGGGCAATCAGCAATTCCACAGGTGTGTACTTGCAGGTATATCCGGTCATTTTTCAGCCTCCAACTGTTCAAGAAAGGCATTGACCCGCGTTGCCATCTGCCCGTCTGGAACATTGCGGGAATCGCAGCCGTCGCCGTCCAGGACAAGAGTGGGGAAGCCCTCAGCCTCCAGGGTGCTTTTGGCTAGCTGTGACAGCCCCATTGTCTGCTTGCACCCCCAGTGGCAGAAGAGCAGGACACCGTCGGCCCTCATTTTTTTGGCATAATGAACCGCCGCAGCAATGCGCCGTTCCGCCCCGCCGTTGTTGAGATTATGCAGCAGGCGCCTGGCCATGCTTTCATAAGGCCGTCGGGGATCCATATCGGTCAGGACATCATAAGTAAGGTCGCAGCACAGGATTTCGCAGGGCCCGGACTGCTCAAAAATTACCCGCATGGACTCCTGCCAGTTGGGCAGGATGTGCAGCCAAAGTATCCTCTTT
>JAAYMN010000049.1 GCA_012521345.1 Bacillota bacterium | reverse complement strand
CGCGTTCGAGTCGCGGATGGCTCACCATTTTCGGCCCCTTGGTCAAGCGGTTAAGACACCGCCCTTTCACGGCGGTAACGCGGGTTCGAGTCCCGCAGGGGTCACCATTTTATGGGCGATTAGCTCAGCTGGGAGAGCGCCTGCCTTACAAGCAGGAGGCCAGTGGTTCGAGCCCACTATCGCCCACCAGTGCCAATACGGCAACCGTTGTTAGTTATGACGGTTGCTTTTTTTATGCCACAAGCGGTTGACTTTATGAAATTTTCCCAAAAGGGAAAAGCAAAGAGTTGTTAAACTTGATGCCGTCAGCCTGTATTGCCCCTGCTGCCTGCAATGGGACCGAAATGGCAGCCAATACTCCCGCCAGAGAGCCCTGACGGCCAGTTTGTTTGGGCTGTCTATCGCCCTCCTGCTGGCAAGCGGGCTCCTGGTGACAAGGATTAAGGATCCTGATTACGGGAAACAAAATGCCGGCTGACTGGCTGCCGGCAAACGTCGGCAAACAAAGACAAATTTGCAGGGATAAAACGGCGCAAAGTGCAGGATTATCCTGACCGGCAGCGAATAATTCCATTAATTGTGCCCGGGTCTGTCCAGGCTGCCTCTTTCTGCATCCTGATCGGCCTTAGGCACTTTTCCGCACAGCAAAAGTACGGAAGTGCGCTGCAGGATGGCGGGGCCAGGCACCGGAGCTTCCCGGGTGAATGAGAGTAAAGGAGGTAAGCAGATGCTGGACCTGAAGGCGTTGACAACTGCAGTCGGAGAGTTGGACGAAGAAAAAGTACTTGCAGATTTAAAAGCCTTTGTTGCCGGCAATCCGTCGGAGGAGGAGGCACAACAAGTCGTTGCCGCCTGCCAGGCAGGGATGGCAATTGTGGGGGAACTGTTTGAAAAAGGCGAGTACTTTGTCGGGGATCTCATTTTTGCCGGTGAATTGCTGACCAATGCCATTGATATCTTAAAACCTGTCCTGGGAGGCACTAGCACCGCCACCGTCGGCAGCATAGTTTTAGGTACGGTGGCCGGTGACTTGCATGATATCGGTAAAAATATTTTTAAGAGCATGGCGGAAGCTGCAGGCTTTGTCGTTTATGACCTGGGTATTGACCAGCCCGCCGCCAATTTCGTGGCTAAAGTGCAGGAAGTTAAACCCGATATTGTGGGTATGAGCGGGGTATTGACACTTGCCCTGGAAGCCATGAAAGACACTGTTGATGCCCTGAAAGCGGCCGGCCTTCGTGACAGTGTCAAAATCATTATCGGCGGCAACCCGGTAACAAAAGAAGCATGCGAACAGATTGGTGCCGATGCTTTTACCACCAATGCGGCAGAGGGAGTTAAAATCTGTCAAAGCTGGGTAGGAAAATAAAAAGCTGACAAGGTCCCCGGCCTTGTCACTTTTTTTGCATGCCTCCCGGCCAGAAAAGCGGCAGGACAATTTCTGCATGACAAAAAAGCAGAGATGTATATAATTTTAGTGATATTTGCGGAAAGTAGTATCAAGCTTGAGGCAGAATCTTTTCAAGAAAAGGAGAAAGAGATGAGGGAAACAAAGCTCACTTTAAAGAATGTTGTTTTAGGTTTGCAGCACTTGGTTGCCATGAGCGGAGCCACCATCCTGGTGCCGCTGGTTACAGGTTTAAACGCCTCCGTGGCCTTGTTTACGGCCGGCGTGGGGACACTGATTTTTCACCTGTTTACAAAAGGCAAAGTGCCTGTTTTCCTGGGCAGCAGTTTTGCCTTCATTGGTGTTATTTCCTCTATTGGCCAGCGCTACGGCATGGAATATGCCACGGGCGGCATTGTGGTGGCCGGCCTGGTTTATCTTCTCTTTGCCCTGATTGTTAAACTGATCGGGCCGGAGCGGGTGAAAAGGCTTTTCCCGCCGGTTGTTACAGGCTCCATGATTATGGTTATCGGGCTAACCCTGGCCCCGGTGGTAATCAACTCCAATATCCTGGAGGCTGCTGCCGGAACCGTGGGGCAGCGGTGGTTGGTAGCCTTTTGTGTGGCTGCTACCATGGTGATTGTCAGTATCTTTGTCAAGGGCTTTTTCCAGCTTACACCCATCCTGTTTGGTTTTCTTGTCGGCTACATCGTTTCCCTTGCGCTGGGGCTGGTGGACACCGCTGCCATTGCCGGAGCCGCCTGGTTTCAAATACCGCCGTTTATCCTGCCGAAGTTTAATCTTGAAGCTATTATCTCTATCTCTTCCGTCACGATTGTTACTTTCATGGAGCATATTGGCGACATTACCACCAACGGGGCTGTCACCGGCAATGATTTCTTCAAGGATCCCGGCCTGCCGAGAACATTAATCGGAGACGGGCTTGCCACTACCTTCGCCGGTCTTGTGGGCGGACCTGCCAATACCACCTACTCGGAAAATACAGGCGTTCTTGCCATGACGGGCAATTTCAATCCCTTTACCCTGGAACTGGCAGCTGTCTTTGCTATCATCCTGGCCTTTTTCGGGAAACTGGGCGTGATCCTGCAAACTATTCCCGCACCGGTGATCGGCGGTGCCAGCATTATTCTCTTCGGCATGATCTCCAGCATCGGGCTGCGAACTGTCAAAGACGGCAATGTTGACCTGAACCGGAGCAGAAACCTGATTATTATATCCATCATGCTGGTTCTGGGCATCTCTGGCGTCACCCTTCCCATCACCGGCACTATTGGCCTTTCCGGCTTAAGCCTTTCTGCCCTCACCGGCATCATTTTAAACCTGGTCCTGCCAGACTCAAACTAGCGGACAGGCCGCCCGCTGCAGGAATTGTTAATTTCAGGCAGAATAGGTTACAATATAGGCGGAGGTGATTCTCTGTGAAACTCACTCCGCGCTTGCAGGCGATTGCCGAGCTGATCCCGCCCGGCAGCGTTGTTGCCGATATCGGCACAGACCATGCCTATTTGCCTGTTTACCTGCTGCTTGAACAAATCTGTGACCGGGCCATTGCCAGTGACATGCACGAGGCTCCGCTCCTGCAGGCCCAGGAAACTATAGCGGCCTTTAACTGCCACCAGCGCATTGAGCTGCGTCTTGGCCGCGGCCTGGAAGTCCTGAAAGAGGACGACCATGTCGATACCGTGGTTATTGCCGGTTTGGGCGGTGGAACCATCGCTTCTATTATCCGCGAAGGCCGCGAGCTGCTGCAGTCGGTCGCCAGGATCATCCTGCAGCCCATGACGGAAGCGGAGCAGCTGCGCCTTTTCCTTGCTGCAAACGGTTTTGCCATTGTCCATGAAACCCTGGCGCTGGAAGGCAGGCGCCTTTACGAAATAATTGTTGCCAGAGCCGGCCGGGAAACGGAGACGGATCCTTTCCGCCTGGCACTGGGACCGCGACTGCTGGAAAACAGGCCCCCCCTTTTCACCATGCTTCTGCAGGAAAAAATCCGGAAGCTGCGTACTGTCTACCGCAGCCTGCAGCGTGCCGAAAAAAAAGATGTATCGGCAAAGCTGCAGGAAGTAAAAAAACAACTGGACAACCTTCAGGAGGTGCTTGCCGATGCCGGTAAGTATCCAGACGGTGATTAATCTGCTGGAAAAGCTTGCCCCGAAAAAGCTGGCTTATGAATGGGATAATGCGGGCTTGCAGCTGGGCAGCCCGCAAGGGGAGACCTCCGCCGTTTACGTGACGCTTGATGTCACGGAACAAACGCTGGCTGAAGCGGAAAGCCTGGGCGCCAGGCTGGTTATCTCCCACCACCCGCTGTTTTTCAAGCCCTTAAAAGCTGTCCGTACCGACCTGCCCGCAGGGCGCATCGTGCAAAAAGCACTGGCGGCAAACATGACGGTCTATGCTGCCCACACCAATCTGGACCTGGCAAAGGGCGGCGTCAACGATGCCCTGGCTGCACGCCTCGGGCTTGTGGAAACAACCGTCCTGCGCCAGGACGGCCGGCAGGAGCTGGAAAAGATTGTAGTGTTTGTCCCGCAGGGGCATGAGGATAATGTCCACAGGGCCATGTCCGCCGCCGGTGCCGGCTGGATCGGCAAATACAGCCACTGCAGCTTTCAGGTGCCCGGGACCGGAACCTTTTTGCCCCGGGAAGGAGCAAAACCTTTCCTGGGTGAGGAAGGAAAACTGGAAAAAGCGGCGGAGATCCGCCTGGAGACCATAGTTCCGGCCGACCTGCGCAAACGGGTGGTACGGGCCATGCTGGATGCCCATCCTTACGAGGAAGTGGCCTATGATGTCTACCCGCTGCGCAACGAGGGGGAGGCATACGGCCTGGGGCGCATCGGTGTTTTGCAGCAACCCTGCAGCCTGCCTGATTTTTGCCGGCTAGTCAAAGACCGCTTGCAGATACCTTTCATGCGGGTTGCAGGCGGTACAGACCGCCTGGTCCGCAAGGTGGCTGTCTGCGGCGGTGCCGGCAGTGACCTGCTGCAGGCGGCGGCTTTTGCCGGCGCCGATGTCCTGGTGACAAGCGACGTTAAATACCATGAAGCCCAGGAAGCCTGGACAACAGGTGTAGCCATAATTGATGCCGGCCATGATGCAACAGAACGTGTTATAGTCCCTGTTCTGAGTGATTATCTCCAAAAGCAGCTGCAGGCGGCCGGCTATAATGACGTTGAAATATTTGCCTCCACTATTGAAACATCTCCCTGGCAGGCTTTTTAAAGACAGGTGTCACGCCTGTCTTTTCGCTTGCCTGCATTTTTTTCTTTGCCATACTGCCGGCTGGTTCCCGGGATAAAGAGAGGGAGGAGACAAATGACTGAACTGCAAAAGTTGTACCGTCTACAGCAGGTGGATTTGCAGGCGGAGCAGCTCCAGAAAGAATTAAAAACGCTTCCTGTCATTGCCGCCTTTCAGCAGCTGCAAAACGAAACCGCTGCCGCGAAAAAAACAGTGACGGAAACGGAAAACAGGCTTAAGGACTGTGAAAAGTTAATTAAGCACCTGGAGTTTGACCTGCAGCAAATTGAAGCTGAACAAAAAGACATCCAGGCCGAGCTGTATGGCGGCAGCGGCCACAAGGCAAAAGAACTGGCCTCCCTGGAGAAAAAGGCTGGCAAACTGGGGCGCGAAAAGGCGGAACTGGAAGAAAAACTGCTGTCAGCCATGGAAACAAAAGAAGCACTGGAACAGGCTCTGCCTGAAGCCTGGGAAAAGTATAAAAAGCTCCATGCCGAATTGCTTGCTTTGCACAAAAGCGGCAATGAGAAAATCCATGAACTAAAAAGCCGCCTTGCCGGCTTGCAGGCGGAGCGGGAAGCCCTGACAGCGCAAATCAGTGAAAACTTGCTTGCCGAGTATAAAAAAAGGCGGGCGCAATACCAGGGGAAACCGCTGGCCCGCATCGAGAATGATATTTGCAGCGGCTGCCGGGTGGTCATTTCTTTTACCGTTAAACGCAGCCTGCAGCAATTCCCGGGAAATACTTACTGTGAAAACTGCGGCCGTCTGCTTGTACCCAGTGAATAGCGCACGGCCGGTCTCAGGCGCCAAACTTGAGCTGCCGTCGCCGGTGTGTTATACTATACTGAAAACAGGTGTAAAAAATAAAAAATATACACAGTGAGGCTGGAAATGAGAAACCGTGTTTTTTAACCGTCCAATTGCATAGTACCGGAAGTGCCGTTTTTTACCCAAGTGGAAAATTTGTGCTTTCGGGGCAATGGCAGTTAAAAAACACATGGTAACAGTTTTAATTCCTTGCCCGGATCTCAGACTGTAGAAAACGCCTGGTGTGTTTTGCTGCAGTTTTTATTTGCCTGTTTACGGCTGCCACCCGGAAGCCGCTGTTTGGAGATGAAAAAATGTTGCTGCTTGAATTTAATGATCTGGTCAAAAGCTACAACGGCAAAACTGTTTTCACTAATGCCAGCGGCAAAATCTACCGTGGAGACCGCATCGGCCTAACAGGAGCAAACGGCAGCGGCAAGACAACACTGCTGAATATTCTGGCAGGCAGGGAATCGCCGGACGCGGGCCGGGTCGGCAGGCTACCTTCTTCCTTTTTCTATCTGGAACAAAGCCCCCGTTTTGACAGTGGCAATACCGTCCTGGCGGAAATCCTGCAGTTTGCGGAAAGGGAGAAGCATAATGCGCCGCCGGCCGTTCTTGGCAATCTAGCCCAAAAAGCCTTGTTGCAGGCAGGCCTATCGGATTCGTTGTTTTCCCGGAAAATAGAGTCGCTGAGCGGCGGCGAAAAAACTAAACTTGCCTTGACCAAAGCCTTGCTTGGTGAGTGCGAGCTGTTGATCCTGGATGAACCGACCAACTACCTGGACACAGCCGGCTTGGAATGGTTGGAGGAGTTCCTCCTGGCAGGCGGCAAAACACTGCTTGTAGTGTCGCACGACCGTTTTTTCCTGGACAGGGTGGTTACAAAAATATGGGAAATGACACCTCGGGGTCTTGCCTGTTATGAGGGCAACTATACTGCCTACAGGCAGCAGAAGCAGAACGAGGAGACTTATTTGCTCAAGGAATATGAAAAACAGCAGCAGGCCATCAAACACCTGCAGGAAGTTGTCGCCAGGCAGAAAGAACGTTACCGCAATGCTCACCGGGCGGCGGGACAGAACGATTTTTACCGGGCCAAAGCAAAAAAGCAGGCCAACATAATGAAAGCCAAAGCCAGTGCATTGGCCAGGCTTGAAAAGGAGAAAAAGGAAAAGCCCAAACGTCCCGTTTCACCCGCATATGAAATTATAAACAGGTGGTATACCGCCGCAAAGATGCCGGCAGTCATTGCCCATGCCGACGGCTTGGGCAAAGCTTACGGCGGCAAGCATGTTTTCCGGGACCTTGCCTTTTCCCTGCGCCGCCAGGACAAGGTGGCTGTTATTGGCCCTAATGGTTCCGGTAAAACTACGCTGCTGCGCATAATTGCCCAAATCGACCGTGATTACGAAGGAAGCTTGCGCGTAAGCCCTGCCGTCAAAATCGGCTACCTTTCCCAGGCGCTTGATCATTTGCATGAGCAGGCTTCCATCCTGGAAGAAGTGCTGGCAACGGGTTCGCCGGCCAAAGACGCCCGGCTGCTTTTGGCTTGCCTCCTTTTTCGCGGGGATGATGTCCACAAAAAAATCGGTCAATTAAGCATGGGTGAAAAAGGCCGCGTTGCCTTTGCCAGGCTGATCTTATCCGGGGCAACCTTCCTGGTCCTGGATGAGCCGACAAACCATATAGATATGTTGTCCCGGGAAAGCATTGAAGATGTCCTGGCTGCTTTTGCCGGCCCCGTGCTTTTTGTTTCACACGACAGGTATTTTATCCGCTCACTTGCCAACCGTATTTTTTACCTTGCGGACGGAAAACTGCAGCAGTACAACGGCGGCTACGATGCCTACCTGTCACTGCACCGCAGGCGGCAGGAGGCTGGCAGCGCTACAGGCGGGCAAGACCTGGCCGACGAGATCCGACGCCTGGAAAACGAACTTGCCTATCTTGGCGGCCGCCTGGACACTATCAAGGACGAAACGGAAAAAGCGGAAACAGCGGCAAAATTTTTAGCAACAGCCAGGAAATTAAATGAGTATAAAACACGCCTCCGCAGCAGTTAACCGACGCTTTTGTCCAAACTCCCGAACCAGCTATTTGTAGGTTTGTCAAACATTTTGGACACGGTACAGTTTTAAAAATTCCAGCGGAGATAGGTAGCCGAGAGGACGCATCGGGATATTGTTTGAACGGCGGTTGTAAGCTTTAAGCTGGGCCTGGAAGT